>NZ_SRID01000302.1 GCF_004684805.1 Streptomyces palmae | reverse complement strand
TGGAGGCGATGAAGATGGAACAGCCCCTGAACGCGCACCGGGCGGGCACCGTCAAGGGCCTGAGCGCCGAGGTCGGCTCCACCATCACCGCCGGCGCGGTCATCTGCGAGATCAAGGACTGACCCAGAGCACCAAGCGACAGCGCTCAACAGCAGGTAACGGGCCCCGGCCGGGCAACACCCGGCCGGGGCCCTGCCACACCTCCACCAGCGGTGGGCCCGCGGGCGGCGGGAGACGCAGGTCACTTGGCGGCGGCTCACATCTCGCCGGGCTGCCTTGTCGGTTGGGTGAAGCAGCCAATACGGCAAGGAGATCGGCATGGACGCTCGTTTCGACTACCACGGCAACCCGGTCGGGGCCAAGGTCGTCAAGCACATCTTCTCGGCAAGCAAGACCGTGTGGGACTCGACGCTGCCGGCCGCGACGCGGCAGCTGGTGGAGATCCGCGTCAGCCAGATCAACGGCTGCGCCGTCTGCATCGACATGCACACCAAGGACGCCGCGCACGCCGGGGAGACCCCGGTCCGCCTCAACCTGGTCGCGGCCTGGCGGGAGGCCACGGTCTTCACCGACGCCGAGCGGGCCGCCCTCGAACTGGCCGAACAGGGCACCCGCATCGCCGACGGTGCCGGCGGTGTGACGGACGAGGCATGGGCGGACGCCGCCAAGCACTACGACGAGGACCAGCTCACCGCCCTGGTGTCCCTCATCGCCGTGATGAACACCTGGAACCGCCTGAACGTCATCACCCAGCAGCCCGCCGGCGACTACCGGCCCGGCCAGTGGGGGTAGCGGCACCGCTTCGGGGCGGGCCCGGCGGGATGAGCCGGGCAGCCCCGTCCCATCGGGCCTGACGGGAGGAGCGGCCTGGGGTGCGGCGCCGACCGCGGGCGGCGGTGGTCGATCCCGCCAGGCGACCCGGAGCGAAGACGCTTGCCGGTGGCATGGTCAGCGGCCTTTGGCAACTTGTGGCCAGGGTGCTGTGGCCGGGCCCCGGGGTGGCGGAGCATGGGAAGACGGGCCGTGGCGGTGGGGGCGCCATGAGGCGCGCGGTCTCCCCCGGGTTACGGGGGCGGGGGAGGCCGGCGTCGCCGTCAGCTCTTCAGGGTGCGCCCGAGGAACTCCAGCACCGTCTCCGCGTACCGCTCGGGGTGGGTCTTGACGCCCTGGAGGTGCTGGGTGCCGGGGAGGGTGTGCACCTCGGCCAGCGGGAAACGCTCGGCCAGTGCCCGCACGCCCTCGGCGGGGATGATGGCGTCCTCCTCGCCGGCCAGGAAGAGCAGCGGGGTGGTCTGGTAGGCGCCGGCGGCCTTCGGCGGCCAGTCGGCCCGGAGCATCGCCGTGGCCACGGAGGAGAACACCTGGCGCAGGGCCGCTCCGGAGACGCCGCGTCGCAGGGCGCCGGGCAGCGGGAGGCCGCTGGCGGCGATGAAGTTGCGGAACAGCGGTCGCAGTTCGGCGGCCGGGCCGCTGTCGAAGACCACCGCGTCCACCGGGCAGTCCTCGGCCTTCCGCAGCATGTAGAGCGAGCCGAAGGTGGAGAGGGAGAAGCCGTAGACGGCGACCCGCGCCTCGGCGTGCTCCGGGGTGCTCCGGATGTGGCGGACCACCGCGATGATGTCATCGGTGTAGCGGCCGCTCATGTTCCAGCCGGCCCGGTCCGTACCGCTCTTGCCGTGGTTGCGGTGGTCGAAGAGCGCCACCGTGTAGCCGGCCTCGTTGAGCATCTTGGCCTGGGCGAGGCTGGCGGACTTGCTCAGCCCGAGGCCGTGGCCCATCACCACCACCCGGTCCGGATCGCCCGGGCACAGCCAGACATGGATGCCGCGGCCCGTGCCGGCCGCCGGCACCACCACGTCGGTGCTGGTGAGACCGAGGTCCGCGGGCTTCTTGTGGTGCGGCTTCCGGGGCGGGTGGAAGACCAGGTACGAGAGGAAGGCGCCGTAGAGCGGAGCCACCGGAAGGGCCAGCGCCGAGGCCGCCGAGCCCAGCAGCCCACCGCCGGAGGAGCCCGCCGAGCGCTCCGTACGATCCGTCGCCATGAGCTGAGACCCTCCCCGCAACAGGTTGCGCTGAACGTGCGCGATCGTAGCCGCGCGGTCACGGAAGCGTACGGGGTCGAGAGTGGAACGTGTTGTAAGTCACCCGGGAGGGGCCCCGGCGGCCGGGGGGCGCCCCCTGCCGCTGTCGGTCGCCGGGGAGGTCTCCTCCCGCTCCCGGCCGGCCGGCCGAGGCGCGGCTCGGGGCGCGGCGGCGCGGGCCGCGTCCCCGGTCACCCGCCGCTGCGGCCCGGGGCGTTCACCGGACGGCGCCGTGACTGTCCCCCGCGGAGACGGCCTCCGCCACCGCGTCGGACACCGCGCCCCACAGCGCGTGAGGCGAGGTGAAGTTGGAGGCCACGATCCGGGACTCGGGGAACGGCACCCCGGTCGCCGACTCCAGGGAGGCCACGATCCGCACGATGGCCATCGAGTCCAGCAGTCCCAGCGTCAGCAGCGGGGTGTCCGGTCTGATCCGCCGCGGGGCCTCGTCCTCCTCCCAGGCGATACACGAACCGATCAGCCGGCACAGTTCTTCCACGCTGTTCATAGGGGCTCCTGGCGGTTGGGAAGGAGTGAAGGGGGCGCGCGATCAGAGCTACTGTGCGCCCCCGTCGCCGACCGCGTGTGCCAAAGTCTGGAAATCGGCCACGGTGGCCAGGTGGAATGCCCTGCTCTCCGCGATCCCCCCGCGGCTCGGACCCGTCCTCCGGGGTGCGCCCGCCGGCCGGCGCGGGGCGCCTACCGGGTTCCGGCGCCGTCGTGGGCTGGCAACAACGTGCCAGCTACATATGTCCCCCGTCACCCGCCTCCCGGGTACGGCAACTTCCTGCCGCCGTTACCCCTCGAAGATCTGTCCGAGCCCGGTCTACGTTCACCATGGGGGAAACGGGGTCAGCACCACTTGTGCTCGCGGGGGTAGTGGAATCGTGCCGTTGAACAGTCCGGTCAGCGCTTATCGTGCCATCCAACCGACGACCAACCCCTGGGGGCCGCCCGCCGTACCAGCCGTCCCGCGGCACCTCCCCCGATCCGGCGAGGTCGCCGTCTGGCTGCTGCACCTGCCGTCCGCCGCCGAGGCCGCCGCCGAGCGGGACGGCGTACTGGACGCCGAGGAGGTCCGCCGGGTCGCCCGCTTCCGCGATCCGCTGCACCGCGAGCGGTACGTCACCGCCCATGTCGGGCTGCGGGTGCTGCTCGGCGGCTATCTGGACGCCGACCCGGCCGAGATCGAGTTCACCCGTGAGCTGTGCGGGATGCCGGACTGCGACAAGCCGCACGGTCGCCCCGCCCTCCGCGGCCACCAGGGTCTGCACTTCTCGCTCTCGCACGCGGAGGACGCCGCGCTGATCGCGGTCGCCGACACCACCGTGGGGGCGGACATCGAGTCCCGCAACACCCAGCGCGGCGGGTTCGATCTCACCCGCAAGCTGCACCCGGACGAGCAGGCCGCCATCGCCGCACTCCCCGCCGAGCTGCGCGAGGAGGCGTTCCTGAGCTGCTGGGTGCGGAAGGAGGCCTATCTCAAGGGGATCGGCACCGGGCTGCCCGGCGGCCTGGCCAGCAACCACGTGGGGCTCGCCGAGGGTTTGGCGCCCGACGGCTCGTACGTCCCCGAGGGCTGGTCACTGATCGATGTGGACGCCCCAGAGGGCTACCAGGCCGCGGTCGCGGTACGTGCCGGTTCCGACGGCCGGCCGGCCGCGGGCGGTGCCTCCGGCCGACCCGAGCAGCCCATCGTCTCCCTCGACCACCTGCTCCTCGGCTGAGGCGAGGATGCCCGGTGGAACGACGATGGGCGCTCCCGGAAGACCGAGAGCGCCCATCGCTTCGAGGTGCGCCGCCAGGGACTCGAACCCCGGACCCGCTGATTAAGAGTCAGCTGCTCTAACCAACTGAGCTAGCGGCGCCCGCTGACACCGTCCGCCCGGCTTTCGCCTCGGCGTCTTGCGTCGAGGTAAATACTACCTGGTCCTCGGGGGTGCTCCGCACCACCTCGGGGGCGGGGCCGGGCGGCCTCCGCATCACGGCGGGGCGGGCGCCCTCAGATGGCCAGCGAGAGCAGCACCGGCGCGGCCCCGCGATTCAGGGTCTGCGCCGCCTCGCGGAGCCGGTGGGCGTGCTCGACCGGCAGCGACAGGGCCAGGCAGCCCACCGACCGGCCCGCGGTGATCGGCACCGCGGCGCACACCGTGCCCACCGCGTACTCCTGGAGGTCGAGCACCGGGACCGTGGCGGGCTGGCTGTCGAGCTTGTGGAAGAGCACTTTCTCGCTGGTGGTGGTCCGCGAGGTGAGCCGCACGGTCTTGTGCCGCGACAGGTGCTCCCGGCGCTCGTTGTGGTCCAGCTGGGTCAGCAGGCACTTGCCCGCCGCCATGGCGTGCGCGGCGTAGCGGAAGTCCACCCACTCGTTGACCTTCGGATTGCGCGGGCTGTCCGCGTACTGCGTGATCCGGATCTCGCCGTCGATGTAGCGGCTGAGGTAGACCGCCGCCCCGATCGAGTCGCGCAGCGAGCCGAGCGTCTGCTGGAGCTTGTTCTGGAGGGCCGCGGTGCGGTCCGGGCCGCCGGCGCCGAGCAGCGCCAGCGACTCGCCGACCGTGTACGCGCCATCGGTGAGCTGCTCCACATAGCCCTCGTGCCGCAGCATCCGCAGCAGCGGGCCGAGGTCGCCGACCGGCAGCCCGGTGCTGCGGGCGACATGGGCGTCGGTCACCCCGCCGGGGTGCTTGGATACCGTCTCCAGCACGCGCAGCGCGTACTGCACCGAGTGGAACGGTGCGGTCGGCTCTGGAGTGAGCGCCACGGTTGCCCCCTGGAGGATTGGTGCGCCTGCGGTGTCGAGGCCGGTCGGTGCCGGGCATGGGTATACCCGTCGGTACCGGGCAGCCCCGGCGTCCTATCACGGTAGCGGCCAACCGGGGCATCGGGGGCGGGCGTTGGGATTTTGGGTACGCGCTCCGGGCTCATCACCTGGAACGCGTACCTCTGGCATATGTCGACGTCACGGTCCTCATGGACTTCGCGTCGACAGCGCCCCCCGGGGCTGGTACAGGCGCCGGGCGCCCACCGCGCGCGGTGCCGCGAGCACGCGGGGGCGCGCCGCACACCCGCCGGGGCGCGTGCCGAAGCCACGAGGCGCCGGGGGCGTGCGGCGCGCCGCGGGGGTCACAGCACCGCGCTCAGGAACTCCCGGGTGCGTTCGTGGTCCGGGTCGGTGAAGATCTTGTCCGGCGGTCCGGCCTCGATCACCCGGCCGCTGTCGAACATCATCACCTCGTCGGAGATGTCCCGGGCGAAACCCATCTCATGGGTGACGCACAGCATGGTGATGTCCGTGCCGTGCGCGATGTCCCGCAGCAGGTCCAGCACGCCGGCCACCAGCTCCGGGTCGAGCGCCGAGGTCACCTCGTCCAGCAGCAGCACCCGGGGTCGCATCGCCAGCGCCCGGGCGATGGCCACCCGCTGCTGCTGGCCGCCGGACAGCTGGCTCGGATAGGCGTCGCACTTGTCGCCCAGGCCCACCAGGTCCAGCAGCTCGCGGGCGCGCTCCTCGGCCTCGTCCGGGCTCAGCCCGAGCACGTGCACCGGGGCCTCGGTGATGTTGCGCAGCACCCGCATGTTGGGGAAGAGATTGAACTGCTGGAAGACCATGCCGATCTTCTTGCGCACCTCGCGGACGTGCTTCTCGCCCGCCGGCACCAGCCGGCCGCCGCGCGTCTCGTGGGTCAGCGAGTCGCCGTCCACCGTGATGCTCCCGGTGTCCGGCCGGACCAGGGTCATCAGCAGCCGCAGGATGGTGGTCTTGCCGGAGCCGGACGGGCCGATCAGGGTCACCTTCCGGCCGGGCGCCACCGAGAAGCACAGCTCGTCCAGGACCCTGGTGCCGCCGAAGCTCTTGGTCACCCGGTCGAAGCGGATCAGTTCGCCCTCGCCGGCCTTGGTGGCCTCGGGGCGCGGTCGGGGGTTGGCGGTGTCAGTGTCCAAGACGGCGCTCCAGGGCTCGCAGCAGGAGGGAAGCGGGGTAGGCGATGACGATGAAGGCGATGCCGACCATGGTGTAGGGCTCGATGTACTGGAACGAGGAGGCGCCCTCGGCGCGCGCCTCCTGGAGCATGTCCACCACGCCGATCAGCGCCAGCAGCGGGGAGTCCTTGAGCATCGCGATGACGTAGTTGCCCAGGGCCGGCACCACGCGGCGGATCGCCTGCGGCAGGATCACCGCGAACCAGGTGCGCGGGCGGGACATGCTCAGCGCCACCGCCGCCTCCCACTGCCCGTGCGGCACCGCGTCGATCCCGGCCCGGTACACCTCGGCGGTGTACGTGGAGTAGTGCAGGCCGAGCGCGATCACCCCGGTGGCGAGCGCGGAGAACTGCAGGCCCCAGTCCGGCAGCACGTAGTAGAAGAAGAACAGCTGCACCAGCAGCGGGGTGTTGCGGACGAACTCCACCACGCCCGCCACCGGCCAGCGCACCAGCCGGGTCGGCGAGCGCAGGGCCGCCGCCCACACCAGGCCCAGGGTGAAGGAGAGCACCGAGCCCAGCGCGGTGGCCTCCAGGGTGATCAGCAGCCCGTCCAGCAGCTGCGGCAGGAAGTCCCAGGCCACACTCCAGTCCCAGGTCATCGGGCACCTCCCGGCGCGGTGAGGTCGGTGGCCCGCCGGGCCTCACGGGTGGCGGAGAGCCTGCGGGTCAGCGGGGTGCGGGGCGGCGGCAGCTGGCCCAGGGACGCCTTGGCCCGGCGCTCCAGCAGCCGCATCAGCCGGGTCAGCAGGAAGGCCAGCACGAAGTAGAGGACCAGCACGATCCCGTAGATCTGGAGGCTCTCGCCGGTCGCCAGCCGGGACAGCTGGGCGGCGAAGGTGATGTCCGCCACGCTCACCGCCGAGACCAGGGAGGTGGCCTTGAGCAGCTCGATCAGCAGATTGGTGAAGGGCGGGATCATCTCCGGGACCGCCTGCGGCAGCACCACCCGGCGCAGCCGCTGCCAGGGGGTGAAGCTGAGCGCGACGGCCGCCTCGCGCTGGGCCGGGGCGACGGCGCCGATCGCGCCGCGCACGATCTCCGAGCCGTACGCGCCATAGGTCAGCCCCAGTGCCAGCACCGCCGCCCACATCGGCAGCAGGGCGATCCGGAAGGCCAGCGGCATCACGAAGAACAGCCAGAACATCAGCACCAGTGCCGAGGTGCCCCGGAAGATCTCCACGTAGCAGGCGGCGAGGAAGCGGACGATCCGCAGCCGCGAGGTGCGCGCCAACCCGAGGGCGAACGCCACCACGCCGGCGAACAGCGCCCCGTACACGGTCAGCTGGACGGTGATCCAGATGCCCGGCAGCAGCCAGTGTTCCCACAGTCCGGGCGTCATTTCCGACACAGCTCCTCGGCCGTCAGATCGGTCATCTCGGCCTCGGTGAAGCCGAAGGGCCGCACGATGCGCAGCAGCTCGCCGCTCTTCTTCAGCCGGTGCAGTTCCCGGTTGAAGGCGTCTCGCAGCCGGGTGTCCTCCGGACGGAACGCGAAGCCGCCGGCGCCGATGTCCGGCTTGCCGTCCACCATGGGCTGGAAGGGCTCGGTGGCCTCGGCCCGCCGGCTGCCGGTCTGCTTGACCACGTTGTGCACGGTCACCGTGGTGCCGGCGAAGGCGTCGACCCGGCCCTGCTCCACCGCGAGCAGCCCCGCCAACTGGTCGGGCAGCACCGCGATGTCGCTCTCCTTCACCCCGGCGTTGACCGCGTAGCCGATCTCGGCGTAGGCGGTGCCGCTGGCCAGCTTGGCCCCGGTCCGCACGATGTCCTCGTAGCGGTGCAGCTTCTTGGGGTTGCCCTTGGCCACGATGAAGGCGTCCTTCATCCGGTAGTCGGGATCGGAGAAGATCACCTGCCGGCAGCGCTCCGGATTGATGTACATCCCGGCCGACACCACGTCGAACTGCTGGGAGCGCAACCCCGGGATCAGCGAGGCGAACTCGGTCGGCACCGGCTGGACGTCGCCCACCCCCAGCCGACCGAAGACGACCTTGGCGATCTCCGGGGCCTCGCCGGTGAACTTCCCGTCCTTGCCGATGTACCCGAACGGGATCTCACCGGCGATACCCAGCCGCACCGTGCCCTGCGACCGCAGCCGCTCCAGCAGGTTGCCCCCGTCCCTCGCGTCGCCGTCGGGCAGTCGGCTGCAGCCTGCCGCGCCCCACACCCCCAGCGCCGCGGCCCCCGTGAGCAGGGAGCGGCGACGCAGTCGGTGTCCGATCTCTGTGCCTGGTGGTCGAGCCATGGCCGCGCGGCTACCCGACTTCCGCAAAGTTATGCGAATACCCGGCAGCTTCCTCCGATCGGGCCGGCCCACATACCCCGGTCGGCCGCCGGGCGCCAGAGGGCGACTTGGACCCGGCGGCTGAGGGCATATCAGCACTGGTGCCAGTCCGGGCACCGGCTGGCGGAGCGCGGAGCGCGGGACGAGGGCCGCGGGAGAGCGAGGCGATCGATGACGGACGCCGGATCGGGACCAGGGGCGCGGGGTGTTCCCGCGGTGGGTGGGGA
>NZ_SRID01000301.1 GCF_004684805.1 Streptomyces palmae | reverse complement strand
AGCCCCCGCAGTCCCCGCCCTCCGGCCAACTGGAGTACCTGGACTCCATGGCCGAGGACCTCACGGCTCCCGGGCAGGACACTCGGCTCGGCGGGCTCCCCCCGCAGGCCGACACCTGGGCGGCCCAGCCCCAGCACCCGGGCATGGCACCGGCGGACGGCTCCCCGCTCACCGAGCCCCGGTACGCCGACCCGGCCGCGCCGCTCCCCTCCGAACAGCCCCTCGGCTCCCTGCCGATGGAGACCGCGCCGCCGGCGCCGCAGTACGGGGAGTCCCTGCCGTCGGGCACCGGCCCGCTGCCCGACCAGCGGCTCTATGCCGAACAGGGCGGCATGCCCGGCCCGTACCCGGCACCGGGCGACGCCGCCTACGCCCCGCCCGCGGCGGTCGAGGGCGGCCAGTGGACCGCCGAGGCCGTCCCGCCGCACGCCCCGCAGTTCGACCCGCACCCCCAGCCGACCGGCTCACTCCCGGCCGAAGCGCCGTACGCACCGCAGCCGGCGGCCCATGAGGCACCGCTCGGCAACCACCCGGGGGCCTTCATCCCCACCCAGTACAACGGTGAGCCCGCGCAGGGCTATCCGGAGGCCGAGTTCACACAGCCGGGACCGGTGGAGCAGCCCTTCGCAGGGCCCGGCTTCCCGGAGCAGCCGGGCCCGGTGGACCAGGGTGCCGCGCCTGCCGAGCAGCCCGGCCCCGCGGAGCCCGGCGCCGGGCAACCAGGGCCTGACGAGCAGCCTGTTCCCGCTGAGCAGGCCGCAGTAGCCCCCGAGCCTGTCGCACAGACCGGTTCCGAGCGGCAGGATGCCGGCCAGGCCGAGGCCGCAGGGCCGGGTGTCGCCCTGGACGGCGGCTCCGGACCGCTGCCGCACCACCCGCCGCACCCGGACCTCGGCGCCGGACCCGACTCCTCCGCCACGCGGCCCCCGGCTTCCGGGACCTCCGTGACGGACCAGACCGTGGCCGACGCTGACGGCCGGCCGGCGGCCGACCGGCTCGGCCAGGCCGCGCCGGCACCGGAGGCGTCCGTGAGTGAGGCCGCCGGGCAACCCGGCCCGCTCGCCGCCGCCGACGACGCGATAGACAACGGCGGCCCGGCCATGCCGGTGGCGCACGCACCCGCCACCGCGGTGTCCACCCCGGCACCGGCCCCCACCGACGAACCCCTGCCGCCGGCCGACGCCGCCGCTGCGGTCGCCGACGTATCCGGTACCGGGGCCCACGCCGGGCCCGCTGACGCCCCGTCCGCCGAGACTCCCATCCGGAGCCAGGACGCCGGCGCCGAGGCCGCCCAGGCGGTGGCCGCCGGGCAGGAAGCGTCGGTCCAGACCGCCGACCGGCCCGGGGCACCGGCCGCGGGGCAGGCCCAGGCCGCGCCGGAGAGCGCGACGCCCGTGGACGCCGCCGAGCAGTCGCGGACGGCGGACGCCCGGATCGCCGCGACGTCCCAGTCGGCCGAAGAGCCCACCGCCGGCGCCACTGCCGCCCAGGCCGCGCCGGATGATGCCCCGTCCGCGGACCAGGCGGCGGACGTCCGTACCGCCGCCGGTACGGACGCGGCGCAGCCGGCGTCGGGCCCGGCGCACTCGCCGTCCCAGGCCGATGAGGCCGCGCGTACGGCCGTCACCTCGGCAGACGGCGGCCCGACCCAGGCCGTTCCCACCCCGCACGAGCCCGTGGCGGCGGAGGGCCAGTCCGGTACCGACGCGGTCGCCGAGGCGCCTGCCGCGGCCCCGGCCCAGGCCGTCTCCGGGGTATCGGAGCCCTCGGACACCGCGGAGGCGGACGCGGTCGCCATGGCGGCGGCCGGCCCCCAGGACGCCGCCGGCCCCGTGGCCGACCCCGCTTCCTCCGCGGGGCAGGATGCCGCCCAGGCGCCCACCGCTGATTCGGCCGACGGCGGGGACACCGCCGCGCCCGGCCCCGTGGTCGCCGAGGCCATGGCCGAGCCGCGACCGGTGGGCGGCGCCGGAGCGCCCGCAGCGACGGCGGACAGCGGCCCCGGGGCCGAAGCGGCGGCGGGTGCGGCAGAGACGGAGCCGGCGGGTGCCACCGCCATCGCGCCCGCGGCTGCGGACGCGGGGCAGGCCGAGGCAGCGGAAACTGCGGAGCAGACCCCTGCCCAGGTCATGGACGAGCCCGCGGCCGGGGCCGTCGCCCCGTCGAGCGAGAGCCCGGCCGCGGAGGGCCAGGGCCTGCCCGTCAGCCCGTCGGCCTCTGGTGCCGAGAAGGCACAGGCGAGCGCCAAGCCCAAGGCGGCCACCAGGCGCCGGGCCAAGCCGCAGACGCAGCCCGCGGCCACCACCGCTGACCCCAAGGCCGGGGACGAGCCCGTGGCCGTCGCCGGCGGGACCGAGCCCGCGGGGGAGGCGGCTCAGCCCTCCACCGAGGGGCGGCACGCGGCCCCGGCCGCGCCGACCGGCACCGCGAAGGCGGCGGCCCCGTCGACCGGCGGCGCCAAGCCCAGGGCCGCGGCCAGGCGCAGGGCCGCGGCCAAGGCCCAAGCCCAGGCGCAGGCCCAGGCCGAGACCCAGGCGCAGGCACAGGCCGAGACCCAGGCCCAGGTGCAGGCCAGTGACGAGGCGCAGGGCGAGACCCAGGCCCAGGCTCAGGTTCAGCTCAGCGATGAGCCCCAGGCCGAGGCTCAGTCCCAGGCGAACTCCACCGACGAGGCGCAGACCGAGAGCCAGGCCCAGGCTCAGGTGCAGCTCAGTGATGAGACCCAGGCCCAGGCGCAGGCGCAGCCCGCCGACGAGGTGCAGGCCGAGATCCAGGCGCAGGCGCAGCCCGCCGACGAGGTGCGGCCCCAGGCCCAGGCGCAGTCCGCCGACGAGTCGGTGCGGGAGGCCCAGCCCGCGGGTTCGGTTCAGCTCCCGAGCGAGACCGGAACCAGCGGGTCTGCGTCCGAGGCCGGCGCCGTGGCCCCTGCCGAGGACCGGCCGGTGGCCGAGGTCGTAACGCCTGACGCGCCGTCCGCGGCGGACACTCCCGCCTCCGATACCGCTGCCCCCAAGGGCGGCACACCGGAATCGGCCGATTCCGCGCCGGAGGTCCCGCAGACGCCACAGGCCCCCGACGCGGCCGAGGCGCCCGCGGCGACTCAGACGCCGGAAGCGGCTGAGAGCACCGCCGAACCGGCCGCCGAGCAGTCCGGCGCCGCCGAGCCGGTGGTTGGCGCACCCGCGGTGCCCGCCGAGCCGGTCGACCAGGCAGCGGCGGTCGAGCCCGTGACCGCGCAGTCCGCGATCGCCGAGCCCACGACGGCTGAGCCCGGGGCCGCCGAGCCCGCGACCGCCCAGCCCGCGGTCACTGACACCGCAGTCACTGACGCCGCGTCCGCTGATGCCGCCTCCGCAACGGCCCGGACGGAGCCCGCCGGCACCGACTCGGCATCCTCCGCACCGGCGCCGGCAGAAGCGGCCGAGCCTGCGACCGCTGACGCTCCGTCCCCTGATTCCCCCGATTCCCCCACCGGGTCCGCGCCGGCCCAGGCGGAGCCGACCGGTGCTGCCGAGGAGTCCGCACCGGCTCCCGCCGAGAAGGCCGAGCCCGCAGCGGCCGAGGGCGACTCCACCGAGGTCGCCCCGGAGTCCGAGGCCGTTCCGGAGTCCGAGGCCGCCCCGGCCGACACGGTGAAGACCGCCGACCCCGTGAAGACCCCCGAGCCCGCGAACATCCCCGAGCCCGCCGTCGCGGACACGCCTGCCGCGGAGGCGCCCGCCGGGGCCGAGCCCACCACGGACGCCCAGCCGACGGGACGTACCCGTGTGACCCGCGCCGCCACGACCGGCACCCCGGCCAAGGCGGACACGCCCAAGCAGGCTGCCGCAACCGCCGAGGCCGCCACTCCCGCCGAGGCCGACCCGGCCACCCCGGCGGACGCCTCGGCCAAGCCGGCCCAGGCCAAAGCGACCTCCGCCAAGGCGACCCCCGTAAAGGCGACTCCCGCCAAGGCGACCGCCACCAAGCAGACCTCCACCAAGGCGACCTCGGCCAAGGCCACCTCTCCCAAGGCGACCTCGGCCAAGTCGGTGCCCGCCAAGGCCGTTCCCGCAAAGGCGACCGCTTCCTCCGCCGAGGGCGGCACGGCCGCGAAGGCCCCGGCCACCACGCCCGCGGCAGCCGCCGTGGCAGAGGAGGCCGCCGGTGCCGAGCAGGCGGCGGAGACCGCGCCGAGGGTCCCGGTCGGCCCGCCCGCGGAAGGGTACGCGGAGGCCGAGCGGGCCGCCGTGCACCGGGTGATGCGGGAGCGCCGCGACATCCGCAACGGCTTCCGGCCCGATCCGATCCCGCACGAGGTGCTGCTGCGCGTCCTGGAGGCCGCGCACACCGCCCCGAGCGTGGGGCACTCCCAACCGTGGGACTTCGTGGTCATCCGCTCCGAGGAGACCCGCCGTGCCATGCACGAGCTGGCCGCCCGGCAGCGGGAGGCCTTCGCCAAGTCGCTGCCCAAGGCGCGCGCCAAGCAGTTCAAGCCCCTCAAGGTCGAGGCCATCCTCGACACCCCGGTGAACATCGTCGTCACCGCCGACCCCACCCGCGGCGGCCGGCACACCCTGGGACGGCACACCCAGCCGCAGATGGCGCCGTACTCCTCCGCGCTCGCGGTGGAGAACCTCTGGTTGGCGGCGCGCGCCGAGGGCCTCGGCGTCGGCTGGGTCAGTTTCTTCGACGAGCGCGAGATGGTCCGCGCGCTCGGTCTGCCCGAACATCTGGAAGTTGTGGCTTATTTGTGTGTCGGTTATGTCGACGAGTTCCCCGACGAGCCCGAGCTGATGCAGGCGGGGTGGGCGAAGCGGCGTCCGCTGTCCTGGGTCGTCCACGAGGAGACCTACGGACGGCGCGCGCTGCCCGGTGAGGAGCCGCACGATCTGCTCCAGGAGACCCTGCGGCGCATCCGTCCGTTGGACGCCAAGGCGCTCGGCCAGGCCTGGGAGCGGCAGAAGCGGATGACCAAGCCGTCCGGCGCGCTGGGCATGCTGGAGATCATCTCCGCGCAGCTCAGCGGCCTGTCGCGGAAGTGCCCGCCGCCGATCCCGGAGCCCGCCGCGGTGGCGATCTTCGCCGGTGATCACGGAGTGCACGCGCAGGGGGTGACCGCCTGGCCGCAGGAGGTCACCAGCCAGATGGTGGCGAACTTCCTGGGCGGCGGCGCGGTGTGCAACGCCTTCGCCAACCAGGTGGGCGCGGAGGTCTGCGTCATCGACGTGGGCGTGGCGGGCGAACTGCCGGCCACCCCGGGGCTGCTGCCGCGCAAGGTGCGTCCGGGCACCGATGACTTCACGGTCGGTCCCGCGATGAGCCGCGAGGACGCGCTGCGCGCCATCGAGGTCGGCATCGAGACCGCCCGCGACCTGGTGGCAGCCGGGAACAAGGCGCTGCTCACCGGTGAGATGGGCATCGCCAACACCACCGTGTCGGCGGCCTTGATCTCGGTGTTCACCGAGGCCGACCCGGCAGAGATCACCGGGCGCGGCACCGGGATCAACGACGAGATGCACGCCCGCAAGGTCGACGTGGTCCGCAGGGCCCTGGAACTGCACCAGCCCGACCCGGCGGACCCGATCGGGGTGCTCGCCGCGGTGGGTGGCCTGGAGCACGCGGCCATCGCCGGCCTGGTACTGGGCGGCGCCTCGCTGCGCACCCCGGTGATCCTGGACGGGGTCAGCGCGGGAGCCGCCGCCCTGGTGGCCCGGGCGATCGCCCCGGAGGCCCTGGCCGCCTGCATCGCAGGCCACCGCAGCGCGGAGCCCGGGCATGTGGCCGCGCTCAACAAGCTGGGTCTGCGACCGCTGGTCGACCTGGACCTGCGGCTGGGCGAGGGCACCGGCGCGCTGCTGGCCCTGCCGGTGGTGCAGAGCGCGGCACGCGCCATGCACGAGGTGGCCACCTTCGACTCGGCGGGAGTCACCGGGAAGAAGTGAACCGGGGCGGGCCGGGGTGATCCGTACCGCGGAAGCGGGGTACGTCGGCACCCACCGCAGGTCGTAGGGTATGCGCCAAGGAACCCGCCCCGATCAGCCACTTCACCGTCGAACAGCGATATGGGCGCGGCCGGGAGCGCCTCCCCGGCCGGGCCGGGGCAGGCCGCGCCACCCCACGAGGAGGATCCGCACCGCCATGCCCGAGAACTTCGCATACCCCGTCGGACTGCGCCTTCAGGGACGGCGCGTCGTCGTCCTCGGGGCGGGGCAGGTCGCCCAGCGCCGGCTGCCGGCGCTGATCGCGGCGGGCGCGGACATCCTGCTGGTCTCCCCGTCGGCCACCCCCTCGGTGGAGGCCATGGCCGACGCCGGCGAGCTGCGCTGGGAGCGCCGCCGCTACCGGTCCGGCGACTTCGAGGGCGCCTGGTACGCCCTGATCACCACCGACGACCCGGAGGCCAACGCGGCGGCCTCCGCGGAAGCCGAGGCCCGGCGGGTGTGGTGCGTACGGAGCGACGACGCCGACGCGGCCTCCGCCTGGACCCCCGCGACCGGCCGCAGCGAGGGCGTCACGGTGGCCGTACTGACCGGCCAGGACCCGCGCCGCTCGGCGGCGGTGCGGGACGCGGTGGTGGAGGGGCTGCGGGACGGTTCGCTCGCCGCGCCGCACCGGCGCAGCCGCACCCCCGGGGTGGCCCTGGTCGGCGGCGGCCCAGGCGACCCCGACCTGATCACGGTGCGCGGTCGCCGGCTGCTGGCCGAGGCCGATGTGGTGATCGCGGACCGGCTCGGCCCCCGCGACCTGCTGGACGAACTGCCGCCGCATGTCGAGGTGATCGACGCGGCGAAGATCCCCTACGGCCGCTTCATGGCGCAGGAGGCCATCAACAACGCGCTGATCGAGCACGCCCGGGCGGGCAAGGCGGTGGTGCGGCTCAAGGGCGGCGACCCCTTCGTCTTCGGCCGCGGCATGGAGGAGGCCCAGGCGCTGGCCGAGGCCGGCATCGCCTGCACGGTGGTACCGGGCATCTCCAGCTCCATCAGCGTGCCCGGCGCCGCCGGTATCCCGGTCACCCACCGCGGGGTGGCCCATGAGTTCACCGTGGTCAGCGGGCACGTGGCGCCCGAGGACCCGGCCTCGCTGGTGGACTGGTCGGCACTCGCCCGGCTGCGCGGCACCCTGGTGCTGCTGATGGCCGTCGAGAAGATAGGCAGGATCGCCGAGGCGCTGATGGCCCACGGCCGGGACGCGGGCACCCCGGTCGCCGTGGTGCAGGAGGGCACCACCGCGGCACAGCGCCGGGTGGACGCCACCTTGGGTACCGTGGCGGAGACGGTGGCCGCCGAGGGCGTGCGCCCGCCGGCCGTCATCGTGATCGGCGACGTGGTCGCCGTAGGCGCGTAGGACCGCCGCCGACCGGCGGCGTTGGCACCACGACCAGGACAAGGCAGTATCACCCCGTGGCTGAACTCATCACCATCGATGACCCCGCCGACCCCCGGCTGAGCGACTTCACCGGACTGACCGACGTCGAGCTGCGCCGTCGGCGCGAGCCCGCCGAGGGCCTGTTCATCGCCGAGGGCGAGAAGGTCATCCGGCGTGCCCGGCAGGCCGGGTACCGAATGCGCTCCATGCTGCTGTCGGCCAAGTGGGTCGATGTGATGCGCGATGTCATCGACGAGGTCCCGGCCCCGGTGTACGCGGTCAGCCCGGAGCTGGCCGAGCAGGTGACCGGCTACCACGTGCACCGCGGCGCCCTCGCCTCCATGCAGCGCAAGCCGCTGCCGGACGCGGTGGAGTTGCTGGCCGGTGCCCGCCGGGTGGCCGTGATGGAGTCCGTCAACGACCACACCAACATCGGGGCGATATTCCGCAGCGCCGCCGCGCTCGGCATGGACGCGGTACTGCTCTCCCCGGACTGCGCCGACCCGCTCTACCGGCGGTCGGTGAAGGTCTCCATGGGCGCGGTCTTCTCGGTGCCCTACGCCCGCCTGGAGCACTGGCCGCGGGGACTGGACGAGGTGCGGGACGCCGGTTTCACCCTGCTCGCGCTGACCCCGGACCCGAAGGCCACCGCCATGGACGAGGTCGCTCCGCACCGCCTGGACCGGGTCGCCCTGATGCTGGGCGCCGAGGGCGAGGGGCTCAGCCGGCGGGCGCTGATGGCCGCCGACGAATGGGTGCGCATCCCGATGGCGCACGGCGTGGACTCGCTCAATGTGGGCGCCGCCGCGGCGGTCGCCTTCTACGCGGTCACGGCCGGACGCCCCACGCACTGAGCCGCCCGGACCGGTCGGCCGGGCCGACCCGGCGCGCGCCTACCGCCCCGGGTGTGCTCCGGGAGTGCCCCTCACATCATCCGCCCCTGCGCCCACCGCCGGCGCCGGGTCGGCGCCGCGGGCCGTGCCGACCGCGGCGTGGTGGGGGTGCCCGCCCAGGCCGCGGGCCGGGCCCTGGCAGCCCTGGGCCGCCGCGATGCCCAGGGCGGCGAGGAGCGTCACCACCACGAACACGATCAGCCGCTGGCGCAGCAACCGCCGGTCCGGGCCCTGCGGCCGGCGCTTCCCGGCGGCGGTACGCGCCGGTGGCCGCCCGTTCGTCCGCCGGGTCGGCGCGGGCGCGCCGGAGCGGGGGCCCGAGGGACGGGCGGGGCGCCGCGGACCGG
>NZ_SRID01000300.1 GCF_004684805.1 Streptomyces palmae | reverse complement strand
CGGCGGGCCGGGGCGGGAAGTCGCCCCACCCCGGCCCGCCGTACCTCGGGGCCAGGGGAGGCCACCGATCACCGGCGAGTAGCGAACCCCGGATCAGACGGCGGCGGCGGGCCGCGGCGCCCCCTGGAAGACCTGGTCGGCGTGCCAGTAGCGGTGGGCCGGCGCGATGGGGCTGGCGCCGGCCTGGGGGCCGATGAGTGGCCGGCCGGCGAGCGATATGACCTGGTCGCGGGCGACGGGGCTGCCTCCGACGAAGCGCTGCGAGACCAGGACCCGGTGGTCGTCGCCTATGCCCAGGACACCCTTGTCGAAGAGCTTGTGGTGCAGCGAGCACAGGCACAGTCCGTTGTCGACCTCGTCCGGACCGTCAAACGCCCACCAGCGCACATGGGCGGCCTCCAATCCGACCGGCACCGCGCCGATCCGGCCGTCGTAGCCGCAGAAGGCGCACCGGTACTCGTAAGCCGTCAGCACCAGTTCGCGCATCCGCCGGTCCCGCTGCCGCCGGGCCGGCGAGAGCCGCTCGGTCCGCGCGGGCTCCAGCTCCAGGCCCACGGCCTCGCACAACTCGCCGTGCAGCGAGGGCGGGAAGTTGAGGTCGAGCAGGACCTGGGCCATCCGTCCGAGCAGCGAGGGCTCCCGGCGCAGCGCCGCCCGCAGCTCCGGTACCAGCCGCCCCGCGGCCCCGGTCTCCCGCAGCTCGCGCACTCCGGTGCCAGGGCTGCCCGCCCCATGGCGCGTGCGCACCTCCCACACCCCGTCGCTGACCAGGTGGTGGAACGGGTAGGCGGGCGTGGACCTGTTCGACGGGCCGTACTCGGTCAGCAGCCGCTTGAGATCCTCCTCCACCGCGCTGTAGCCCAACTCGCCGTCGCTGTCCAGCTGGTAGCGGCCGAGGGCGTACAGGAACAGCAGCGGCTTGTGCGGAGCACGTGTCCCGCTCCGGGTCCACTGCCTCAGCTTCGCGGCGCGCTCAAGCCAGTCCATGAGGGGTGATCGTATGGGGTCCGGTTTCCCTAGGGCCGGTCCGGCTGAGTCGGCGCCGGCTGCGGCCATGTGCCCTGTGCCAACGCGGTCAGGACGCTCTGCTTGATCCGCGCCCGCTGACCGTTGCCGACGAGTTCGGTGGGCAGACAGCCGTCCCGCACCTCGTAGGGGCCGAGCACCGAGCGGATGTAGGCGTACTCGGCCGGATGGGCCTCGACCAGGAGTCGGCTGGCCTCCTCCTTGGCCTCGGTGAAGGCGACCGCGCGGGGGGCCTCCCGCCGGCGTTCGCGCAGGGCGAGGGTGAGTTGGCGGACGCAGCGCTTGTACTCCGTGCGTCGCTGCTGGACCGCCGCGAGGAAGCGCCGGGCGTTGAGCACCTCCATCGCTTCCGGTTGCGGGAGTGTGTAGAAGTGGTCCGGAAGGGCCCCCAAGCCGTGTGGTGTCTTGGCTCGTGCCTGCCCCATGACCATGTAGCCGAGCTCTCGCAGGGCGTTCTCCCAGCGCCCCAGCAACAGCGGATGGCGCAGCGCCATGCTGCGTTCTTCCTGGGCCTTGGCGTCGTCGGCGGCGGCGTTCCGTACCGTGAGGTCGGAGGCCGCCAGCAGCGCCTCGACCTCAGCGGTGCGCGGGGCCGTGATCAGGCCATGGGAGCAGGCGTAGGCGAGTTGCTCGTGGACATCGCGGAAAGCCGGTGTCTCGGGCGCGTCGTCCAGGTGCCGGCGGGCCCGCTCCTGCTGGACGAGGGCGGTGTACTCGTCGGGGAACGCCTGCCTCAGCCAGCCCTGGGCGGTTCTGTGGGAGCTCGTGCCGTTCTTCCGCTCGGTGCTGTTGTTGAAGTCGTTGCGGCGCAACTTCTTGGCCAGGATGCCGGCTTCGTGCCTGCGGTTGCGGACGCGGTGCAGACGGTGCTCGGTGGGCTGCAGGCGGGGATCGCCGGTGTAGCGCATCCGTTCGCACGCGACCTGGAGCTCCCCGCAGGCGCAGAGCAGCGCGTCCTGCCAGTCCAGCCGCCATTCCGCCTTCCGCAGCAGGCGGCGGGTCTTCTGCGGGATGTAGCCGTTGGTGGCTTCCGCGATGGAGACGGTGACGAGGTTGTCGAAGCTGTCCGTGATCAGCGGCACGAGCTCATCGGTGGCGATGTGCTCGACGTCGGCAAGCCGCAATCTCTCCACCACGGTGGCCTTCCTGTGCTCGGCCCTGTGCCCTGGCGGGATCCCCACTCCCCCCACCGCTGCCTCAGCCTAACGAGGGCGATGGCCGAGCACAGGCGAACGCCGGAGTCGGTGACCGGACCCCGAGGTGACCAGCTGCTTCGGGTACCTCGGGGACGAGTGAACGCCTACGACGCGCGCTCTCCGTCGCGATGGCGAGCGGATCCCCGGTGGGCGCGGCGGCGACCTGTCGGACGCCACCCGTTCTCCCTACGGTTGGGAGATGGCAAATGGGGTGTGGCACACCGGATATGGCATAGAGATCAATCTGTCCCTGCCCGACCTCGGTCACCCGGACCGTCCCGATCTGCTCCAGGAGATCACCGCCAGCGTCTCCGAGCGCGATCCGCAACTGCTCGAATGCCTGGCGCACCACGAGAAGCGCGAGTGCCTGTCGGAGTCGGGCGGGAAGTCGCCCTGGATGTTCATCCGCCGGGGGCGCGTGGGCGGTCGGCGACCGCTCGTCGCCTCGCACCTGCCGATCACGCACCGGGCGACGCCGGCGGAGAGCGCCCAGCACAAGGCCACCAAGGAGCGGATCGTCGAGACCGCCGGGCGGTACGGCCTGGACGCCGAGGCCGAGGTTCCCATCGGCAACCGGCGCAGCATCTCGGACGCCGTCGTCGTCGGGCCCGGCGGCACACGGATCGGCTGGGAGATCCAGTACCACCACCTCAGTCCCAGCAGCGTCCACCGGCGCTCGGTCAACGCCGTGGAGCACGGCATCACCCCGCTGTGGGTAGCGAAGGACCGGACGGCCTCCCTGATCGACCGCGCTCCGTGGGCGCGGGTCGACGACATGCCGTGGAAGGACATCGCCGACGGCAAGGAGATGGTGATCCGCGGCGGGTACCGGCACCTCGAAGTCTGGAAGTGCGTGCCGAGCAGCGAGCGTCACTGCCTCGTCAGCGGGGGCGCCGGCCACTGCGGCACGATCCACGCGGACTGGTTCGTCCCCGCGCTGTGCCTCCCGCAGCGGAAGCCCGTCCACATCGAGGACCTGGTCCTGCGGAGCGCTACGGGCGCGAGCGTCCCGGTCTACGTGCCCAACCGAGGGAACGGTCGCGCCGGCCGGCACATGTGGGTCTCGGCCGACGACCGCGCGCTGTGGCAGGAGCTCACCGGCGAGACGACGCCTGCCCCGACGGCCCCGGCCGAAGACGAGGACGACGTGATCACCTTCGCCGAGCAGGAGATCGACCGCGCCTGCCGAGCGGGGGAGGAGGGCTGGTTCGTCAGTGACGGCCGGCCTATCCGTGACCTTGACCAGCCGACCGGGGGCTTCACGCTTCCCCGCATGCCGGTCCAGCGCTCCCGCGACCCGATGCGGATCACCACCGTGGAACGCGCCGCCGCCTCTGCCGCGCTGGGATGCCCGGTGTGGGAACTCGGGCCGTGCGCCGGCTGCGACCAGCTGATGCGGCGCTACGGGCGGAACGCCGCCCTGTACTGCAGGGCGTGCCGGGCCGTCCTCAACGGGCGGTAGCCGGTCGATCAACCCCACACGGGAACCAGCGAACGACGAAGGTCCCGGCCGCTGCGCGGTCGGGACCTTCGGTTCGGCTGGTGGGCCGTGGCGGAGGATACGAGATTCGAACTCGTGAGGGGTTGCCCCCAACACGCTTTCCAACTGTGCGCGTGGCCGTACGGGTGCGTTCACGGGGGTTCGCGGGGCAGGTCAGGCGGGGTGCGTGTACGGCGGTGAACGGTGGCATCCGTCAGCGCACTGAACAAAGATCAGGACAACGACCACCCCTTGCCGGCTTCCGCCCCTCAGGCTTCAAGGAGTGCTGGTTTCGGGGTTCGATCCGTGAATCCGTGCTCTGCCGGCCGGGTCGCGCGCTGTGCCAGCCATCCGGACACCCGGGGCCCGCCATTGACCGCGCCCCCTTCCGTCACCGTGCGGACGTGTGCGAACCCCTGCCGCAGGTAGTACTGCTGGAGGGCTTCGTTGGTCGTCCAGGCGTCCAGCCGGAGCCACCTGGCTCCGGCCTGGTGTGCACGGTCACCGGCCCAATCGATGAGCCTGCCGCCCAGGTTCTGAGCGGAATGAGTCCGTGCGACGGTGAGCTTGTTGATGAACATCGACGGCTCGGCGAGTTCAGCGGCGGACCACAGGCCGTCTTCCGCCTCAGGCGTCAGGGTGATGGTGGCCGCGGTCGCCTCACCATCGCGCAGCATGAAGACCATCCCCGCTTCGATGGTCGCCAGCAGGCGGTCTGCCGGGTAAGGGCGGCTCCACTGATCGGTGCCCAGCTCGCTCAGCCAAGCCGCGGCCTCGCGCCGGAAGTCCAGCAGCTTGGGGAGATCACCCGGCTCGGCGAGAGTGATGATCACAGCGACTCCCCTCGCGCGGACAGATCGCCGATCTCGTAGTTCATGCGGTTGAGGTCTCCCCGGAACGTCGTGATCGTGCACCGGATGGGCTTGCTCTCGGAGTAGCCCGTGCGCATCCACAGCAGCATGGGGACCCCAGCGCCGACCTCCAGCAGACGAGCCTCATCCGGCGTGGGCATCCGGGCGGACAGCTCATCGAAGTACCCGACCTGCGTGATGCCGTGGTCCGCGAGGTAGCGTGTCGTTCCCTCGGCGATGTCGCCCGGCTCGGCTAGCCGTGGTGCCTCCTCGACCAGCCACCCGGGGTAGTACGTCGCCTGAGTCGACCAGGGCACGTCATCCACGTACCGGTGGCAGAACCGAAGCACGGACTTGGTGCCGGCCTCGATTCTCAGCCGCTCCGAGACGTCCTTCGGAGCAGGGAGCATCTCCACCCGGAAGGTCTGGTGGGGGCG
Organism: Streptomyces palmae; assembly: GCF_004684805.1. Classification (GTDB taxonomy): domain Bacteria; phylum Actinomycetota; class Actinomycetes; order Streptomycetales; family Streptomycetaceae; genus Streptomyces; species Streptomyces palmae. The sequence goes on along the minus strand of NZ_SRID01000300.1, from coordinate 3,622 downwards.
GCGGCCGGCGTTCGTGACGTCGGTGTTGTAGGCGTCGCCGTTCTGCGGGAAGTTCAGGTTCTCGAACTTCGAGGCGTTGAGCTCGAACACTTCGTGCGACCGCACTTCGTAGCCGAGCCCCTGGCTTGACGTGATCAGCCCCTCGCTGACGAGGACACCCAGTCCGGACCGCACGGTGTTCCGGGATGCGTCGAAGCGGCCGGACAGCTCACTTTCCGACGGCAGGCGAGACCCTGGCGGGTACTTCCCGCTGTCGATTTCCCGGCGCAGAGCGTCGGCCACCTGGCGGTATTTGGGCGGAGTCATGCCGTCATCATGTCGCACTCGCTGAACTTGTCGGTACATGTGGCCCTCCAATCGCTTGACGCGTCACGTTCCGTCGGTGCACCATCACGGTACAGCTTGTGCCTACAAGTTGAGCAAGCAAACCAGGCCAATCAAGGTCTAGTTTGCGCTGCGCTAAGCACCGGAGGGCCTCTGAAACGGGCCCGAAGGAAGCGATCGCACTTTGAGAACTCAACAGAGATGTGAACGAACGGCGGGGTGGAAGTCCCCGCCCCCGAGGCGGCCGGGTGATGGCCGCGGCGGCCACTTAGCGGCGGGTGAACCTGTCCCGCCCGCGTGCCAGCTCTGGAGAACACCGCTGGGGCCCGTCCCCTGCGGTGCCACCTGGTGCGCGCCGCCCTGCTGGCGTCAGAGCAGTGACGATGACGCGCCCGATTCTCAGGCTCGGGACTGGCCCGCCGCGGCAACGGCGGGCCAGTGAAGCCTTGCCCCTATGTGCGGGTTTTGGAGGCGGTGTGAACCGACAACACATCTGGGCGTCGCCGTGATCGACCGGCCGGCGGCGCCGGGCTCACCCCTTCCGGTCGCCCCTCTTCCCGGCATCGCAGCGTCTAGCGCTGCGGTCGGCTGCCTCTCCCGACCGTCCAGGCCGTGCTCGCGGTGCTGTACGGGCGGGAGTGCGGGGAGCCGAACACGGGCTTCATCCCCGGGGCTGCTGGCCCCGGGCTTTCTGCGGCGTACCGCACAACGGAAGCGCCGCCCGGGGGCCTACCCGGGCGGCGCGAACCACAGGCACCTGTCGAAAGGACCTACCTGTGATCACCCACAGCATGGCATCCCATGCTTCGCCCCCGCACCCCACCGACTCCGACCCGGATCTCGACGAGGCGCTGCGGCGCGTCAGGGCCGGGGGTGGTTCCCGGTGAGCGAGATCGCTGAGCAGCAGGCTGCCGATGCGCTCGCCCAGCAGCGCCTTGAGGAGGCGCAGCAGGCCGCCGAGGCGGCCGAAGCCGCCCGGCAGGAAGCCGCGGCGCTGCGAGGGGAGAACCAGTGAGCGAGTTGACCATGTCCGACCTCGCGGCGTCGATGAGGGCGCTGCGTGTGCTGGTGGCGGACTTCCCTGATCTGCCGGCCGTGAACGTGGAGGTCTCCCGGCGCTACCCGGGGCGGCTGGAGCTGATCGTTCATGAGGGCCTCGGTGTCTTCGAGGTGTGGCGGGAGGCTTTGGGTATCCCGGTCGAGTCGGTAACGTGCTCCGGCCCGCGGGCGGGGTGTCCGTTGGTGTTGGAGGCCAGCGTCGACTACGCCGGTATCCGCCTGTACGTGACTGGCTTTGGCGGCGTCCACCACCCCGCCGACGTCCTGGAGGCGGTGGCCTGATGCACAGCACTTCTTCGCCCAAACCGCTTACCACAACCCAACGGTGGGTTCTGAGCGGTGCGTTCGCTCCCATGCTCGCCACTGGGGTTGCCGGTGGTTTCGGCACCTTCAGCAACGTCAGCCATGCTTACGGCAAGGGGACGGCGTCGGGCGCGGTGGCGGCCGGTGAGGGCGCAACTGCTGTCCTGGCGCTGGTGGTGCTGGGGCTGACGATGCTGGGCCAGTCTTCGCCCCTGGTGATCCGGGTGGGCCTGTGGGCGTTGCCAGCTGGCGCGTCGGCGATGTCGGCGATGGCTGCCGATGGCGCGGGCAGCATGGTGATCTACGCGGTGACGCCGATGGGCATGTGTGTCTCGGCTGAGGGCATGGCGTTCCTGGCGCGTCGCATCGTGGTCCACGTGTCCGGCCGGGATGCCGAGGCTGACCGTAAGGCCGCCGCCACGGTGCGGGCCTTGGCCTACCACCGGGCCCGGGCGGCGAACCACCCCAAGGCGAGCGTCAAGGATCGGTCGGAGCGCAAGTCGTGGCGGCTCGCGCGGAAGGTCGGTGCCGGTGATCCGTCGTTGGCGCCGCGGCTGCTGGCGGTCCAGCAGGACCGCGTCACGGACGGCGCCGACGCCGCCTTGGCCGCCATGTTCGCCGTGACGCCCCCCGTCACGGCCGTCACGGACCCCGTGACGCCTGCTGTGACGCCCGTGACGGCCCCCCTGCCGGCCGACGGTAACCGGCCTGCGTTGGAGAGCGGACTGCCGGACGGCGGTGACACCGAACCGCAGGTCACCATCCCGGATCCGCCCGCAGTGCCCCTTGCCGACCCTGTCCCGACGGCGGCGGAGGCACCCGTCACGCCCCCCGTGACGCCTGCCGTGACGCCCGTGACGCCCGGCGAATCCGACGGAGTCGATGACCCGGCCGAGTCGGCTGCTGGTGGGGCCCCGACGTTGGAGGAGTTGGCGGCTGTGGCGGGCGTGCCCACGCCCGTGCCCGGCGAGCACCTCACGGACGACCAGCTCGATGTCGTGCTGAGGCACCTGCGGTACTCCGAGGATCCGCCCCTGTCCTACCGGCAGGCCGTCACGGCGTTCCGGGATGGCGGGTACGTCGGCGGGGAGCAGCGAGTGCGCAAGGCGTGGGGTCAGCTGATGTCCCACGAGGAAGCCGGTGCCGGCGTCGAGGACGCGGGCGAGGCGAGTGAGAGCACGACGGACCAGTAGTCCGGCACCACCAGTGACGGCCAGCCCTCTCGACGGGGGCTGGCCGTTGCTGCGACTGCCGGAAGTCGACACGGCATCGCAGACCCGGCGAGCAGCCGGTGAGTGACCCGGCCCGCGGCTATGTCCGCGACCGGCGAGCAGATCCGACAGCAGACCCGGTGAGCGCTGCCGAACCCGATAACCCAGCAGCCGACGTACCAACCGCACCACCGCTGACATCGCCCCGGCGCTCACCGCGTGAGCACCGGGGCCCCGTGCTGCCAGCAGCTTTCCAGGGCCTAGCTGGGAGCACGGCCTTCAACTCAGACCGCGTGCTGGCCGCTTTCCAGGGCCTGCCAGCCGCGGTCATCGCCCCGACTTCGTAAGGAGCTGACCCAGGATGACACGCCGCATCCTCATCCCCTTCGGTTCATGGACGGAGGGTCGGTGATGGCGTTCTTCGGGCTGATCGGCAACGACCGGTCCATGGCCAAGTCCGACTACAACGACCGCGAGTCCGCCTCCGAGAAGGCGGCGCGCAAGCGCCGCGAAGCTCACCACCGCAACGCGCGGGATGCCGACCGGCAGGGTCAGGCGTGGGAGGACGCCGAGCGCGCCCGCCAAGACCGCCGAGGGCGGCGGAGCCGATGAACCGCCCCCTGCTGCTGTTGCGCCGCCTTCGCTCCTGGCGCCTGCGCCGCCGACTCGCCACAAGCGGCCCGGTCACCCGAACCCGTCTTCCCCAACGCCCCGCGGAGCCCCAC
>NZ_SRID01000002.1 GCF_004684805.1 Streptomyces palmae | reverse complement strand
GCCCCCCACCCTCCCGGTGAGGGATGCGTCACGCTTTGGCAAAGCGGAAATGGGAACGCAATGTTCCGATGTTGAGCGGTTGGGAGCACCAGAACGCCCGTGGCCGCCGTGGCAAGGCAAGGAGGTATCGCGAGGTGAGCCAGTACATATCCCGGCTCGGCAACCTTCGAGGCCGTACCCCGGAGGCGGTGGGCGCCTCGACGCCCCAGCGTCCGCGCTGGGCCGGTATCCCGCAGAGCCTGCGGGGCGCGCGGCACCTCCAGCCGCGCCGGATCGCCATGCTCAGCGTGCACACCTCACCCCTCCATCAGCCCGGCACCGGCGACGCCGGCGGGATGAACGTCTACATCGTGGAGCTGGCCCGGCGCCTGGCCGACCTGGGCATCGAGGTGGAGATCTTCACCCGCGCCACCACCGGCGGCCTGCCGCCCGCGGTGGACCTGGCCCCCGGCGTGCTGGTGCGCCATGTGGACGCGGGGCCCTACGAGGGACTGGCCAAGGAGGACCTGCCGGCCCAGCTGTGCGCCTTCACCCACGGGGTGATGCAGGCATGGGCGGGCCACCGCCCCGGCTACTACGACCTGGTGCACTCCCACTACTGGCTCTCCGGCCATGTCGGCTGGCTGGCCGCCGAGCGCTGGGGCGTACCGCTGGTGCACGCCATGCACACCATGGCCAAGGTCAAGAACGCCGCGCTGGCCGAGGGCGACACCCCCGAACCGGCCGCCCGGGTGATCGGTGAGACGCAGATCGTACGAGCCGCCGACCGGCTGATCGCCAACACGGCGGAGGAGGGCGACGAGCTGGTCCGCCACTACGAGGCCGACCCGCGCAAGGTGGCCGTGGTGCACCCCGGGGTCAACCTGGACCGCTTCCGCCCCCTCGGCTCCACCCCCTCCGGCGAGGCGGCGGCCCAGGACCAGCCCCGGAACCCCGGCCACACCCCCGGCACCGGCCTGACCGCCGCCCGGACCGCCGCCCGAGCCCGGCTGGGCCTCCCGCAGGACGCCCTGATCCCGCTGTTCGCGGGCCGCATCCAGCCGCTGAAGGCCCCCGACATCCTGCTGCGCGCGGTCGCCGTCCTGCTGGCGGAGGAGCCGGAGCTGCGGTCGCGCGTGGTGGTGCCGGTGGTCGGCGGGCCCAGCGGCACCGGGATGGCCAAGCCGGAGGGGTTGCAGAAGCTCGCCGCCCGGCTGGGCATCGCCGATGTGGTGCGCTTCCGGCCGCCGGTCGGCCAGGACCGGCTCGCCGACTGGTACCGCGCCGCGTCCGTCCTGGTGATGCCCTCGTACAGCGAGTCCTTCGGGCTGGTCGCCATCGAGGCGCAGGCCTGCGGTACGCCGGTGCTCGCGGCGGCCGTCGGCGGGCTGCCGGTGGCGGTGCGCGACGGGGAGACCGGATTCCTGGTGGAGGGCCATGATCCGGCCGACTACGCCCGGATGCTGCGCCGCTTCGTCCCGGAGCCGGGGGCGGCGGATCCGGCCGGCACCCTGGTGGCCCGGATGGGCGCCGCCGCCGCCCGGCACGCGCAGTCCTTCGGCTGGGACACCGCCGCCGCCCGTACGGCGGACGTGTACCAGGCCGCGATGCAGGAGCGCCGTCGCCTACGATCAGCGCATGCAGCGCATGGCCATGGGTGACGCGGACGCCGGCACGATCATCGAGCAGACCCTCCGCGACGCCGAGCTGGAGTGGGAGAGGTCGGCCGACGGCGGTTACGTGGTGAAGCTGCCCGGCACCCGCAAGCTGTCCACCACCTGCTCGCTGCGGGTCGGCCGGCACTCGCTGTCCGTCAACGCCTTCGTGATCCGGCGCCCCGACGAGAACCACGAGGCCGTGCACCGCTGGCTGCTGGAGCGCAACACCCGGCTGTACGGCATGGGTTACGCCATCGACGGGCTCGGCGACATCTACCTGGTGGGCCGCCTCCCGCTGGCCGCCGTCACCCCGGAGGAGCTGGACCGGCTGCTGGGCGTGGTGCTGGAGAACGCGGACGGCAGCTTCAACACCCTGCTGGAGATGGGCTTCGCCTCCGCCATCCGCAAGGAGTACGCCTGGCGCACCTCCCGCGGCGAGTCCACCCGCAACCTGGCCGCCTTCGCCCACCTCACCCGAGACCTCGACACGGACTGACGGCGCTCGGCGGGCCTGCTCCGAACCAGACCGCCGCAAGATCCCGACCGAGTAGACCAGAGGTCAGCTTCAGGCGCTCGGGTCAGACCCGCCGCCGGGCGGAATATCCGCGGTTTCGCCGAGCCAGACCCTGCGTCCCATCTCGTCCAGCTCGTCCTTGAGGCGTTCACACTCCGGGATGGCTCGACGCAGCAGCCGCCAGTAGTCGGGGCCGTGCCCCGAGATCCGAACATGGGCCAGCTCGTGGGCGATCACGTAGTCCACGAGCCGGATCGGAAGCTGGAAGATCGCCCAGTGCAGCGTCATACGGCCGGACCCTCCGCCCGCGTCCGGGGTGTAAGCACCCCAGCGGTCCCCAAGGTCTCGTACCTCGACATCCGGTTCGCGCACCTCCAGCCGTCCGGCCCAGGGCTGGAATCTGCCCAGTGCCCAGTTGGTTCCGGCCCGCTGGTACCAGTCGATGATCGCCTTGCGGCCGTCGGCCGGGTTCGCCGCAGCCGTTGCCCCAAGCCGGAGACGTCCGGCACGTAGACGGGTTGGCTCGCTGCCCTGAACCAGCAGCAGACGGTACTCCCGGCCCAGATAGCGGAACGCGGTCCCATCGACCAGTGCGCGGGATGGATGGGCGGGCCGGAAGCGGTCCCGGAGCCGCGCCTTGTCGGCGATCCAGCCCGCATGAGCTCGCACGAACACCTCGGCGCGCTTCATGTCGCACGACGCGGGCGCTCGAAGTACGACAGTTCCGTCCCGCTCCACGGCCAGCGCGAGCCGACCACGGCGCGCGCTGACCCGGACATGCAGGACGAACTCCCCGAGACGCAGCTGCTGGCCGTCGGTCAGCAGCTCAGTCGCCGGGGAGGCGGCTGGCTGAGCGTGTGGGACGGCAGGTCCGGTACGGGGTGGCACACCGCAATTGTGCCTACCGCTCGTCCCGGAAGCCCTCCAGGTGCTCCTGGACGTGGTTCACCACGCTGCGGGCAACCGCCCGCACGTCCTGGGTGCTCCCGGCCGACGGGCTGAGGCCGTCCTCGCGCAGTCTTTCGGTGACGAAGGCGGTGAGACGGGTCACATGCTTGGCCTCGGCGCGGTAGCCGACGCTGCGGACCTGCTCGCGGACCACCTCGTACACTCCGGCTGAGAGCGCGCGAAGCGTGGTGGGCTCCATCGACGCGAAGGCCGTGGACTCGTCGATCGCGTTCTTCAGCCAGGTGTGTACCCGACGTTCCATGACACCGGCCCCGGCCAGGTGCGGATCCTCGTCCTCTGCCTGGCGTGCCTGGTCGATCAGATCGGCGAGCCGTTCGATCTGCCAGCGCGCGTCCATGGATTCCAGCACGTCCTTCAGAGCCCTGGACAGCCGCCGGTACTTCTCCTCGTCCTCCCGCCGGACGCGTTCCTCCAGGTGGTACCGGAGAGCGTGCTCCATCTCGGCAGCCGCTTCCCGCGGATCCTCGATGTGCCGCACATCGTCGTCGAACGCCTCGGCGAGGATGGAGACGGGAGGAATGACCTGCGTGATCTCCGGAGCCTCCAGGTGTTCGGCGATCAGCGCCCGCACCTTACGCCCGTAGCCGCGCAGGCTGAAGTCACCGCCCGGTGCGTCCCGGTAGTGGCGGCGGACGCGCTGCTGCAGCAGGGCCCATCGCCTGGCGTCACCGGCGAAGCCGAGGGCCTCCTCATGCGGCAGTACCCGCTCCAGCGCGCTGAGGAAGTCACCGAGCCGTTCGTCGAAGAGGGCACGGTCGTCCTCGTCGCGCAGAGCGAGCATCGCGCGTGCTCGTCCGCCGCGGCTGTCCAGATCCGTGGCGTCCTTGCCAGTGAGGAACGCTCTGACCTTCGCCGCCGCGTCCGCGGTGACCCGCACCGCGGACGCGATGTCCCGCAGGCCGGCCTGCACCGCGGGAGCTTCCTTCTTCCCGTATCCGGACAGGGCGTCGCTGAGCGGGTCGAGTACGCCGTAGTAGTCGACCACCAGCCCGCCCTCTTTGCCGGGGGCGGGCCTGTTGACCCGGGCGATGGCCTGGAGAAGCTCCGCGTCCCGGATCGGCCTGTCCAGGTAGAGCACCTGCTCGATAGGCGCGTCGAAGCCGGTCAGCAGCATGGACTTGACGATGAGGAAGGTGATCGGAGCGTCGTCAGGCACCACTGCTTGTGTCGTCTGCGGTACGGGACAGGTGGTGCTCCACGGGTTCCGGCCGATCGCGCCAGCCCGTGGCGGATCCGGCTCCGGCACATGGGTCGCTGTCCAGGGGTTGTCCCTGGGCAGCGCGGGCAGTTCCTCAAGGAACCGCTCGATGTGCTTCCGCTGGTGCTTCTCGTCAGTCCATTCGCGCCAGTGCCGCTCCTTCTTCTCGTCCCCTGTGGAGATGACGGGCACGAATTCCATCCGTCGGATGATCTCCCGGAACCTCCAGGCGGTGAGGAGCAGCCGGTCGTCCTCGGTGAGGTCTTCAGTGGCAACGCCGCGCAGCCGCTCCGGAGGCCGTCCTCCCGGGGCGAATTCGGCCACACGCTCAAGGAGTTCCACCCGGGCCTCACGCAGCGCGTCGCGGTACGCCACTGCCGCCCGGCGGCTGACCGCGGCCACCTGCGCCTTGAAGCCGCCCCCGGACAGGACGTGCGTGACGTAGTGCTTCAGCATGTCAACGGCCTTGGCCCGGATCATCGTCACGGACTCGGCGACATCGCGCTCCGTCGGGCGGCAGTACTTCCTGCGGAGCAGCTCGCGCTGCTCCTCCGTACGGTCAGCGATGAGGTTCTCGAACGTGTTGTCGAGATCTTCTCCCTTCCGTACATCGGCCGGACCGGTCCGGCCCTCGTAACGGATGGGGACGACGACCTTGTCCTCCTCGGCCTCCGCCATCGTGTAGGTGTCGATGAACGGTCCGAAGATCCGCGCGGTGTCCCGAAGCTTCCCCTCCATGATCGGAGTACCCGTGAAACCGATCCGCGCCGCGTTCGGGGCGGCCTGGCGCAGACAGGCGTGCAGCATCGAGGTGTGTGAGCGGTGCGCCTCATCGACCAGAACCAGAACCTGAGTCGAACTGGTACACCGCGGGAAGCGGGGCAGGTCGGCGTCGCTCACGTCGGGTGTCGGATCGGCCGCCTCGGCCGGCTTCTCGCCTTCCGCGATCCGGTCCCGTACCTGTTGGTACTCGTCGGCCAACGACCGGTCGTCGCCGGCCCCCGCACCCTTGTTCGCTCCGGCGAACGCGAAGCCCGGGACCCCATACTTCTGGATCATCGCGAAGACGACATGGCGTCCACCGTCCCGCAGCATCCCCTCGATGTCCGCCTGCCGCTTGGCGACCTTCACCGACCTGCCGCCCCTGCGGACCGCCGCCTCCAACTGGTCCTGCAACTGGATGCGGTCGGTGACCACCAGAATGGTGAACCCGTTCAGCTCAGGGTTGCGGCTGCGGTGCAGTCGCCGGGCCAGGAACGCCATGGTCAGGCTCTTACCGGAGCCCTGGGTGTGCCAGATCACCCCACCACGCTCGTCATCGGTGGCCCCCGGGTCGAGAAGCGTCCGGCGGGTTCGCAGCCGCTGGACGATCTTCTCCACGGCCCGGTACTGCTGGTGGCGGCAGACGATCTTGGCCTTGGGCGCACCCTCTGACTGCGCCTCCGCCTTCCGCGAGCCCGACCCACCTCTGCTCTTCTTCTGCTGGATCGGTATCTCGATGACGTAGTGCCGCAGGATGTTCAGCAGATTGACGGGCTTGAGCACGGCGGCGATGAGTTGCTGCTGCTCCGATGGCTTTTCGGTGGCCTCCAGCAGCCTGGGCTCGCTGCCGACCTTGCGCAGTGCTACCCGGAGCTCCTCGGTGTCCTTGTAGTCCGGTTCCACACTGCGCCACGGCGCGAAGTCACGTTCCCGTGAGGTGATCGTGCCCAGGTGAGCCGTGGTTCCCGAAGCGGCGATCAGCAGTTGGACCGTCTTGAACAGGGCAGGGATACCGCGGGGTAGGTCACTGGCATCCCGCTCCTCGCTGTCGTGCTCCACCGGATGTCCGGTGTACGCGCGAAGGTCCTGGATCGCCCGTTCGATGGGGTTCTGAAGGTCTGGGCTCTTGCACTCGACCACCGCGACCGGGATACCGTTCACGAACAGCACGAGGTCGGGGATCTCCTCGTAACCGGCGGCGGTGCGGAACCGCAGCTGGGAGACGACCAGAAAATCGTTTCGCTCTCTGATCTTCTTCTCGTCCTCGATGTCCCAGTCGATGTACTGGAGGAAGACGTCCTTGCCCTTGTGGTGGACCGCATGTCCCCGCATGGGCTGGGTCCCGTGCAGCAGAAGCGTGGTGGCCTGGGAGTTCGCGGAGCGCAGGTGACGGCCGTTCGGCCCGACGGAGACGGCCTCCAGATCGGCGATGGCACGTGCCGCGTGGCTGTCCTCGACCCACTCGGCGTCACTGCCGGGCAGCCGGTTGACGCGACGCAGAGCACGGGAGAGCCGGTCCGTGAGGAGTACGTCCGTGTACGCGCGGCCCTCGGCGACGAGGTCCTTCCCGTGGACGTGCGTCCAGCCCATCGATTCCAGCTGCTGGATGAACGGGCGCTCGACCTCCTCCCGTTCCACCTCGTCCCGACGCCGCCCCGCCACGCCTCGCCCCACGGTCCACCCCTCGCGTCCGCTCGATCGCCACGAGCGTCCATTGTGCGGCAGTGCCGCGACGGGGAGTTGACGGCATGGGGATCACGCCAGGGTCACCGGTTCCCGATTGCGGTGGTCCTGGCGTGCGGCGGGGCGTCGTCGCTGCTTCTCAGCGCGCCTGGGGCTCGCTCCCCTCATCGGTTTGGGGTCCCGGCGGCAGTAGTAGGCGAGCCGGTCCCGCTGGCTCTCCGCGATACACACGGCGTCGCGCAGGGCCTCGGTCAGCCGCGCCGAGAGAAACCGCAACTCCCGGGCACTGGCCTTGGCATCGCCCATCAACGCCTCGGCATGCCCGATCAGCTGGACGCACATCCCCAGCTGAACCTCCTCCATCTGATCAGCGAGCCGGGACACGTACCCGGAGCCCTCGCCGTCCGTGTTGAGGTAGCACGGCTTCCCGTCCGGGCCGGTCCAGGGCAGCAGCCTGGTGACGCGGGTCGGCTCCATCACGCGGCCACCTTCGCTCCGTGGATGAGCCGGGGCCCGATATCGACGCCGCGCACGGCCACCCACAGGGTGCGGCGGCGCCGTCGCTGTGCCTGCGGCTCGCGGTGCCGCTCGGCGGGGGAGAGGGCGTAGGGGCGGACCAAGGCGCAGTCCTCGGCGCGGAGGGGTGTGGGCGAGTAGGTCTGGGTGTACCTCTTCCGTCGGGTGAGCGGTGGGGCGGTTGGGGGTTCGGCCTGGGGACAGCCTTCGGTTCCGGTTCCGGGCCCGGCTCCGGGTCCGGTTCGGGCAAGGGCTCCGGTCAGCGCCGCGGCTCGGTGCCGGCCGGTCGATGGCAGGAGCATTTTCAGCAACCGCTCGAAGAGGAGAGCGATACAGTTCGGCACGTCGACCTGCTTTCATCAGGTTGGCCATGCCCCCGGGCCGTTCGCGCGGTCGCGGGGGTCCTTGCGGATCGACCCTGGTGTGTGTCGCTGCCTCGTTCCATCCCACGGAGCTATAGGACCGCCCTATATTCGAGATATGCGGGACTTTCAGGTAGACATCTGGCGTCACCCTCGGCTTGCTGCGGCAGTTGCTGAAGAAGAGTGGGGGGCTGTCTTCCGGGTCTACCGACAGCTCACGGGAATCAGCCAGACGAAGCTTGGCGAGCGCGTTGGCCTGGCCCAACCCGATGTCTCTGGCATTGAGCGCGGTCGTCGGCAGGTGACTTCAACGGAGGTCAGACAGCGCATTGTTACGGGCCTTGGTGTCACCACGGTTACGCCGCCCGGAGGCACATTCCCGGCCAGTGGGTGCCTGGTGCCAAGCCTGGTGGGCTCGGGTGCCGGGCCGGAGGAAGACCTCCTGACGCGAGTCACCAGTGCGGTCCAAGGAGAGCGACACGTGGACTCGGCGACACTCGACTGGCTTGACCGGTTGCTGAGTGAGCACCGTCGGGCGGAGGACTTCATCGGGTCTCGACCCTTGGTCGGCGTGATGCGTCAGCAACTGGGCACAGTCGTGGATCTTTACGCGGGAGCTCCAGCCGCTGTGGCGGAGCGCGTCGTCCGACTCGCTTCGGAGCACGCTCAGTTTCTCGCGTGGATGGCACAGGACCAAGGGCAGTCGGCTGCCGCACTCGCCTGGTATGACCGCTCCCACGAATGGGCTCTGGAGGCCGGGGACGCCAACATGGCGGCTACGACGCTGAGCATGAAGGCGCACATGGCCTGGTCTGGTGGCAGGGGAGATCGGTGCGTACGGCTCGCCGAAGCTGCCCGTTGGTCCGCCCCGGGAGCATCTCCGGGCGTGCAGGGCATGGCGGCCCAGATGATGGCCCGCGGGCACGCGCTCAACAAGGACGCGACGAGTGCCTTACGCCTGCTGGACGAGGCCGAAGCCCTCATCAAGCGTGCTGCCGAGCGGCCCGAGGACGAACCGCCGTGGATGTACTTCTACGACGATACGTGGTTTGCGATGCAACGAGGGATGGCGGCACTGCATCTTGGCGATTGGCGTGGCGCTGTGGCGTTCACCAGCGCTGGGCTCGAAGCCCTACCTGGCGAATACCGGCGGGACAAGGCGTGGTACAGGGCTTGTCTCGCGCATGCGCTTGCCGGAGCCGACGAGCCCCAGCACGCACTGGAGGTGGCCCTGATGAGCGTGCCCGACGCAGCGGCCGTCGGGCGCCCCCACGCCTGGAACGAGCTGCACACCGCTGCGGCGATGCTGCTTCGGAGAGGCACCCACGAGGGACGTCAATTGGCTGATGCACTCAAGGAAAATTGCTGACGTCATGGGGTGGCGATGGTGGCCCACGAATTCACGCCTGATTGATCTGACCTGCCAGTTAGGAGGCGCTCGGTGAGGCCTTTCTTGAGTAGGCCATGCTTCGCAAGAGATTCTTTCAGGGTGGATAGTTGATTGTCGATCGCGGAAATGCTGTTCAGGAAACTCCGCTGCTCTTCGATTCCGATGTTCGGGAACGGTGTAGCTAGTACATCCGTGCGGTTGATGCTTGCTTGGGAAACCGCGCTTTTGGCCCGCTGTCGAAAATAGCGCTTAGCTGCGGTGCTAGACAACCACAATTCGACGAACTCGGGAAGCGCGCGATCTTCGTGAAGCCTGCAGCGCATCATGTTCGACTCGAAAACTGTGGGCTCCAGAAGTGTGCGGACGGTGGTCGATTTGCCCACAAGGTCGATGGAATTAACTCTATTGATGAGGACATCACCCGGGCGTACGCCATAACGCGAGACCTCCCCCTCGGAGGTCTCTACGCGGAGCAGGTTCCGTGTGAGGTCGGAGGGGCCACCTGAGAAGCTGTTAATCCTGACGATTGGCGTGCCGATGGCGCTGTATGCGGAAGCGGGCTTGTAGAGGCCATTCTGGGGTCCGGATGCTATGACTGAGGCGAGGCAAGTCAGCTTGGCTCCCGCCAGGCCCTCCGTTGCCCCATAGTGAATGTCCTGCAACTTTTTGATTGATTGCTTCATGGAGCGCTCCGCGTCGCCCATGGCGTTGAGGACCTCGATAATGCGTTGCTGTTCTCGATGAGTCCGTGCAGGAAACAGCAATGCTGCAAACCTATCGCCGCCGAGGTGGGCGATGCTGGTTGTCTTCTTGGCGATGGAAGCGAAGACCCCTGTAGCCAGCCAATTGCTGAAGATGATCTGTGCGTATTCCGGTACGATCTCTTCGCCTGGGCGAAAGCGCACCAAAGTGTTCTGAAAGCAGTATGCCCCTTCGGGGCCATCGTAAAGTGCGCTACGTCCGACGAGTTCCAGGCTCTGTCCCTCGTTTAGCAGGATGTCTCCCGGCCGGAGATTGTAGGTCTCTCGTTCAGCCGAAGTGAAACCCATTGTCTTCACATCGGAATAGTCGATGTACCCGTCGTAGACATTGGCCACCCGTAGGTAGGGAAGCTGCTTTCCGGACATCCGGCTTGCCGGGGACAGCTGCTTGCCCATGCGGACGTCACCGAGCTCTCCCACCGGGATCCAACGCACCGCAGAGTCATCCCGCATAGCCGAGCTCCTCAAGAAGACGCTCAAGCTTCTCGGCTGCCTTGGCTCGCCGCGCCTCGATGTCCCGCAACGACACCGCGTACTTGTCCTCCCACACCCGATACGCCGCGACCAACTCCCGTCGGCGCCGCGCCACATGCCCGTCCAGCTTTGCCGCCAGGTCCGCCCGCAGGATCCCCAGCACCGTGTCATGCTCGCCCTGTGCGTTGAGCGCATGGCGCGCCCGGAGCAGGCGAGGCTTTGGTGGCTGCTCGGTCTCAGCCGATGCCGCGACGTCGCCCCCGGCCGTCGCCGCGACGTCCAGCAGGGTCTGCTGGGCACCTTCCGCCGCAGCGGCGGCGGCCCGCTGCGGCGCCGGTTTCGCCTTGCGCGCGGGTTCCAGCGGCCAGAAGTCGTCCTCCAGCGCCTTCACCGCCGCGTTCGCCTTGGTACGTGCCTTCTTCAGCGCCGCCAGCTGGTCCGCGCTGAGCCGCTGCGCCTCGGGGGTCGCCTCAACGTCCCCCGCGTCGTCCCCGCCCTCGTCCGGATCCGCGTCGCCCGTCGCCGAGGCCGCCGCGTCCGCCTCCTGCGCCCGCTTCCACTTCGCGTCCAGGTCCGCCTTGTGCGCGTCGGCCTCGGCCAGCTCGCTCAAGAAGTCAGGGGCGATCGCCGCGACCACCTTGTGGTCGTACGCCTGGCGCCGCTCGGCGCCGGTCCGCTTGCGGGTGCCGCCGGTCCTCGGGTCGCGGTCCGGCGTCAGCATGGTCTCGACCGTTTCGGTCCAGCCGTCCACGACCCCGCCGAACCCGTTCGCGGCCAGCGCCATCAGCTCGTACTTCGCCTCGTGCCACCAGCCGGCGACGGCGCCCGCCAGCGCGTACCGGTCGAGCAGCCCGACCTTCCCCAGCCGCCCCGTGAACGTGTCGATCAGGTCGGCGCGCAACCTGGCCAGCTGCGCCTTGCGCTCGCCCTCCGTGCGGTCGTCGCCCTTCTCCGGTGGTGCGAGGTCCGCGATGGCGGCGGACTCGGTGGTCCACCACTCCTCGAACGCCTCCCGCAGCTCCGCTTCTCGCGGTACCGCCAGCTCCGCGAGCCGGGCGGCGTCCGGGCGGCCCTCGCCCTCCGGCAGAAAGTCGACGTACGCGTCGTCCACGGTGCCCTCGGCATCGATCCGCTGCGCGAAAAGATCGGTGACCTTCAACCCATACGCGTCGAGCAGACCGCGCTTCGCCTCGATCTCTCTGAGCGGTACCCCGCCCCTCAGGTGAGCCCGCACATCCTGCGGCTCCGGTGGGGGCGTGTTGTCGACGTAACGGCGGATGTTGAGGTTGTAGTCGTTTTCGCGGATCTTGTCGCGGTCTACGAGCAGCGCGAACGAGGCATCCTTGTGTTCCGAGGCGTGGAAGGTGGAGACGATCTTCTCCACATGCTCGGGCAGCAGCACGTTCTGGGCCCGTTCAGCATGGAATTCGCGGTCCGCGTTGATGAAGAGCACCTTGCCGCGCCGGTCGGCGCGCTTGGTGCCCTTGGCCCGCAGCACGAGCACACACGCCGGGATGCCCGTCCCATAGAACAGGTTCGGGGCGAGGCCGATGACCGCCTCGATCAGGTCGTCTTCGATCAGCCGCGCGCGAATGTCCTGTTCGGTGCTGCCACGGAACAGGACGCCGTGCGGCATCACCGTGAAGACCGAGCCGTCCGCGTCCTGCGTCATGGCCAGCATATGCTGGAGGAACATCAGGTCGGCCTTGCCGCGCTCCGAGGTCGCCCCGTACGGCATGCGGGCCCCGATGTCACCGATGGCCGCCTTGCTGTAGTCCATCGAGAACGGCGGGTTGCTCAGTACGAGATGGAAATCGCGCCGCGTGTGCAGCGGGTTGCTCAGGGTGTCGCCGGTGTGTAGCTCGAATTCGTGGGCCCCGTGGAACAGCATGTTCATGGTGGCCATGACCCAGGATCCGCTGTTGGCGTCCTGGCCCGCGAGAAAGAGGTCCTCGGAGTTGTCGCCGTGCTCGTCGATGTACTCCTTGGCGTGGATGAGCATTCCGCCGGAGCCGACGCACGGGTCGTAGATCCGCATGCGGGAGTGTGGCCTGGCCAGCTCGACCATCATTCGGACCACCGCGCGGGGGGTGTAGAACTCGCCGCCCTTGCTGCCTGCCGAGTCCGCGAATTCCTTGATCAGGTATTCGTAGGCCGCACCGATCATGTCGGGGAACTCGAAGTCCTCACCGCGCAGTCGCAGAGTGTCAAAGTGCTGGATCAGGGCGCTCAGCCGCTGGTCGGCGAGTTTGGCGGACGCCGAGCCGCTCCCGGAGCCGCCGCCGATGCGGTTGAAGTTCACGTGGCTGAAGAGGCTCTCGAGTTCCTCGTTGCCCTCCTGCGCTTCCAGTGCGTCCAGGGCGGGCTGAAGCGACTGTGTGGCCACGTCATCGACAGCACTGCGCAGGGTCGCCCAGCGAGCCTTCTTCGGCACGTACAGCACCCGCCGGATGATGTACTTGTCGAGGTTCTCGGCTTCCTCCTCGGCCTTGGCCTGGGAGGCGCCTCGGCTCAGCTCCTCGGCGATGATCCGCTCGCGTGCCGCCTCGAACTCGTCGTTGACCCGCTTCAGGAAGAGCAGGGCGAAAATGTAGTCCTTGTATTCCGCGGCGTCCATCGTGCCGCGCAGAATGTCCGCCGCCGCGAAAAGATGGCGCTCCAGTTGCGCGAGCGTGAGTTTGGCCACGAAACGGACTCCCTGTGCTCTTGTGCGGGTCCACGTACTGTCCGAAGCCTACGGCCGACTGGCCCGGGGCCGGAAACCCCGCACTTCAGGCTCAGTAATCGGTCACGCCCAGGCCGTCCTCCACGAAGTTCCAGACGTCTGTGTAGGGGTCGCGCTTGCTGTGCGGGACGTGATCTCCGTACTGGGCGTTGATCCGCTTGGCCCGCGCCTTCGCCTTCAGGTACCCGTCCGAGGGGTCCTTGAGGATCTGCTCCGGGCGCACGATCTTCGCTTCCTCCTTCGACGTCTGGGCAGTGATGAACGGCAGCCGCTTGGTCACGTTGTCGCAGTCACGGCCGAAGGTGGAGGTGTAGTCACGGTGATGCAGCAGCCGCCACAGTTCGAAGCACGGGTAGGAGTAAGCGATCTTGACGCCGGCGGCCTGTGCCTGACCGATCGCCTTGTCGACCCCTTGGTGGTCATCGCGGTCGAAGAGGCACCACACCGTGGTCCAGGTGGTGCCCTTCGGCGGATCGGGCCACTTCTCCCGCTTCTCCTTGCGCCGCTCCTCGCGCAGCTTGGCGACGGCCTGCTCTACCAGATCGAGTGGTTTGCGGTCGTAGGTCGGGTTCCTGGGCCCCTTGGTGCCGCCGTGAGTGCGTTCGTCGTTGGCGATGCGCACGGAGATCCGCAGGCCCGGGGCGCGTCGCTGCCGCACGATGTCGATGTACTGCGGTTCGGTGAGTGTGCCCTCGGTGTAGACCCACACGGTGGGCTGTCGCTTGGACGGCCGCTGCTTCCGGTCCGTCGAGTCCTTCCCCCTCGTGCGCGCCATCAGGCCTGTCCCGCCTCCGCTCCCATGGCGCGCGCCGCCAGCAGGCGGCGCGCGATCTGCCCTTCCGTGACATCTGGCACAGCGCCGAAGGCACCGGCCAGGTAGGAGCTCATCAGGTCCTCCCGCTCCCCGGGCTCGGCCGATGTCAGGGGGTAGAGCTCGGTGGCCCCGTCCTGGTCTTTCTCGGTCAGCCAGATTTCTCCGGGATCGAGTAGACGGCTGCCGCTCGGAGTCCGAAGCAGCGACGGATCGTGCGATGTGAACACCAGTTGAGCGCCGCGTGAGTTGACGGCGGGGTCGTGGAAGAGACGGACGACCTCGGCGGCGAAGCGGGGGTGGAGGCTGGCGTCAAGCTCGTCGACGAGCAGCACGGCACCCTCGTCGAGGGCGAGCAGCATGGGGCCGAGCAGGGCGAACCAGGAGCGGGTGCCGTAGGACTCCTGACTCCAGTCGAGCAGCCTGCCAGAGCTGTGCTTCAGCCGGACCGTGGGTGTCCGGCCGGGCTGCTGCTCCAGTGCGGTACCACTGATGCCGAGGTCCGCGACGCGCAGCAGCTCCTCGATCCGGCGGCGGGACTGCTTGTCCTGGAGCCGGCGCACGGTGTACGCCTCGCGCTCTCGCAGCTCGTGCTCCGGGGTGATCAGCCACAAGTTCTGATCGAACCAGCGGTAGATGGGGGTGAGCTGCGGGTGGTTGTCCGTGGCGGCGCGAGAGAGGAACAAGGCGTTCGGGCGAGTGGTGCGGGCCAGCCGCGCCCGGTCCTGTACCCGGCCGCCCCGGAAGTCGTACTCCTCGTCCCGCGTCGCGTCCCGCTCGAACCAGACCTGGCGCCGGCCGTGCGGATAGGCATGCAGCCATTCGGCCTCCACCCGCGTCGCGCCGAGCTCGAAGCCGTAGGTCCACCGGACACCGTCCTGCGCGACGAAATCGACTTCGAAGAAGGAGCTGTCGTGTTCAGAGGTGTCATCCAGGGCGAAAACCTGCCGGGGGATCTCCCGGTACGAGGTCCACTCCGCGTACGAGGTGAGTACGGCGTCGCGCATCTTCGAGAGGGCGGCCAGGACGTTGGACTTGCCGGAGGCATTCGCGCCGAAGATGCCGACCAACGGGTAGACCTCGATGTCCTTGCCGCTCGACAAGGCTACGGTGCGCGCTGGTCCCCCATCCTGACCTGCGGGAACGGTGAAGGACAGCTCCTGCTCATCGCGCATCGAGTGTACGTTCGCCACGCGGAATCTCAGCAGCACACCGCCTCCTCTCACTCGCGCACAGGGTAGTGCCGTGATCACCCGGGTGCCTACCTGGGAGGACACCACTCCGTCCGAGCCTGGTGACGCGGACGCCGGCACGATCATCGAGCAGACCCTCCGCGACGCCGAGCTGGAGTGGGAGAGGTCGGCCGACGGCGGTTACGTGGTGAAGCTGCCCGGCACCCGCAAGCTGTCCACCACCTGCTCGCTGCGGGTCGGCCGGCACTCGCTGTCCGTCAACGCCTTCGTGATCCGGCGCCCCGACGAGAACCACGAGGCCGTGCACCGCTGGCTGCTGGAGCGCAACACCCGGCTGTACGGCATGGGTTACGCCATCGACGGGCTCGGCGACGTCTACCTGGTGGGCCGCCTCCCGCTGGCCGCCGTCACCCCGGAGGAGCTGGACCGGCTGCTGGGCGTGGTGCTGGAGAACGCGGACGGCAGCTTCAACACCCTGCTGGAGATGGGCTTCGCCTCCGCCATCCGCAAGGAGTACGCCTGGCGCACCTCCCGCGGCGAGTCCACCCGCAACCTGGCCGCCTTCGCCCACCTGACCCGCGACCTGGACACGGACTGACACTCCCGCGTCCGGGCCCCGAGCCTTTGCCCCGAGCGTCCGGCGAGCCCGCACAGCGGCGGCGGCGTAGATTGGGCGGAAACGACCCCCTATCCGGCCAGGGCGGCGCCATGACAGGTGCTCTCGACTACGCGGCGCTGTTCGCGGCGATCCCGGCTCCCTGCCTGGTCATGGGCCCGGACCTGGTCATCGTGGAGGCCAACGCGGCGTACCTGGAGACGATCGGCCGCGGGCGCCAGGAGCTGCTGGGTCGGCATGTTTTCGAGGTGTTCCCAGAGAACCCGGCCGATCCGGAGGCCGAGGGGGCCCGCAACCTCCGCGCCTCGTTGCAGAGGGTCCTGAAGCGCCGGGTACGCGATGTCGTGGCGCCGCAGAAGTACGACATCCCGCAGCCGGGAAACCCGGGAGTGTTCGAGGAGCGCTGGTGGAGCCCGATCAACACCCCCGTCCTCGGCCCGGACGGCGAGGTGGCGTGGATCATCCAGCGGGTGGAGGACATCACCGGCTACGTGCGCGACCACGAGCCCGGCCGACCGCCCGACACGTCCGCGGACCGGATGCGGGCGATGGAGATCGAGCTGTTCGCGCGGGCCAGGGAACTCAAGGAACTCAACGACGAACTGCGCCAGGCCCATGCGGAGGAACGCCAGGTCGCTCTGGCCCTGCAACGCTCCATGCTCCACGCCCCGGACGCGGAACGGCACCGGGAGATCGCGGTCTGCTACATGCCCGCCACCCACTCGCTCAACGTCTGCGGCGACTGGTACGACGTGGCCGACGTCTCCGAGGACCGGGTCGCCGTCGCGGTCGGTGACGTGGTCGGCCACGGCCTGAAGGCCGCCACCATCATGGGCATGCTCCGCAGCGCGCTCAGCGCCACCATCCGCGCCTCCGAGGGCCCCGCCCGGGCGCTGGAAGCCCTGGAGCGGTATGCCGAATCCATCGAGGGGGCCCTGGGCACCACCGCGGTCAAGGCCCTCATCGACAAGCGCGCCCACGCGATCGTCTACAGCAGCGCCGGCCACCCCCCGCCGATCCTGCTGCACCCCGACGGCACCACCGAGCTTCTGGACCA
This sequence comes from Streptomyces palmae, assembly GCF_004684805.1. Classification (GTDB taxonomy): domain Bacteria; phylum Actinomycetota; class Actinomycetes; order Streptomycetales; family Streptomycetaceae; genus Streptomyces; species Streptomyces palmae. The sequence goes on along the minus strand of NZ_SRID01000002.1, from coordinate 70,281 downwards.
GGTCGTCGACCCGCCGCTCGGGGCCCTGATGGTCCAGGTCCCCCGCTCCCAGGCCAGCGTCCTGTACAAGCCGGGCGACGCGCTGGTGCTCTACACCGACGGGCTCATCGAGCGCCCCGGTGAGGACATCGACGTCGGCCTGGAGCGTCTGACCACCGCGCTGTCCCGGTCCGTCGGCGTCGGCGTCGAGCACATCACCGAGGCGGTCCTGGACGAACTCGGCATGTCCGAGGGCCCCGCCCGCGACGACATCGCCATGCTGGTCATCTTCCTCTGAACCGGCCGCACGGCCCGGGGACCCTGGAGCCGTGACACCCGAGCCGACTCCCCGACCGGCGCGAGGCCCGCCGCACTACGCCCGCTGGGACGCAGACCCCCTCCGTGACCAGCGCGGGAACCACCAGTTGGCCCGTCCCAACAGGGTGACCAGGGCCGGCGCGAGCAGGCCCCGGACCAGGGTGGCGTCGATGAGGATGCCCGCCGCCAGAGCGGTGGCGAACACCTTCACGTCGGTGATCGGAATGCCGGCCAGCGCGGTGAACGCCAGGAAGAGGATGAGCGCCGCGGAGGTGACGAGCCGGCCGGTGCGGCTGATGCCGGTCACGACGGAGCGGGCCGTGGTGTCGCGCTCGCCCTGGGCCGTCAGCTCCAGGTGGGTCTCCCGGATGCGGTGGAGGATGAAGACCTCGTAGTCCATGGAGAGCCCGAACAGGAAGGCGAAGACCGCCATGGGGACCCAGATGGTCACCGCGCCGATCGCCGGGGTGTCGAACAGCGCCTCGCTGCCGTAGCCCTTCTGCCAGACGAGGACGACCACCCCGTAGGCCGCGCAGGTGGACAGCGCGTTGAGGAAGAGCGCCTTGAGGGGCAGGACGATCGAGCGCAGGGTGCGGGCGAGCACGGCGAAGGTGAGCAGGGCGACGAAGGCCAGGATGGGGCCCAGGGAGCCGTAGACCGCGTCGATGAAGTCGACGTCGGTGGCGGGCCCACCACCGACGCGGGCGCCGGGGGTTTCCTCCGCGAGGTCCATGGCCTCGGTCACGGCGGACCGGCCGGCGCCGCTGGAGGAGGCGGCCGTGGTCCACACGTCGATGACGCGCTGACCGCCGCGCGCCCAGTCGGCCGGGGCGACGGAGCCCGCGATGCCGTCGAGCCCGGCGAGCTTGGCGTGCAGGGCCTCCTGGCCCGCCGCGGGCACGACGACCTCCAGGGGTTGGGCGATGCCCTCGCCGAAGCCCGCGTCGACGATCCGCTGGAACGAGGCGGCCGGTTTCCCGCCCTGGGCGAGGGACGAGGTGGCCGGCTCCCCCAGGCGCAGGGCGAGGACGGGCGCGGCCAGCGCCAGCAGGACCGCACCGCTGAGCAGGGCGCACAAGGCGGGGCGGCGGGTGGTGAGTTCGGCGATCCGGCTCCACAGCCTGCTGTCCGGGCGGTGCACCCGGCGCGGCCGGTCGAGCGCGTCGCCCCAGCTGTACAGCGCGACGGGCAGCAGGGTGACCGCGACGGCGACGCAGACCAGCGGGATCAGCAGCCCCGCGTATCCGACGCTGCGCAGGAAGGGTACGGGCAGGACGACGAGGGCGGCGAGGGAGATCGCCACCGTGGCGCCGCTGAGCAGCACCGCGCGCCCGGCACTGGCGACGGTCCGTACGACCGCCTCGCGTCGCGCGGCGGGGTCGGCGCCGCCGCATCCGGGCTTCTGCCGCTCCTCGCGCCAGCGGGTGACGATGAGCAGCGAGTAGTCGATCGCGATGCCCAGGCCGATGAGCGCCACCAGGAACTGGACGATGAAGGAGACGTCGGTGATCCCGGTGATGCCGCGCACCAGCAGGAACGTGGTGGGGATGGCGACCGCGGCCATCAGCAGGGGCGCGATGGCCAGGCCGCTGGCGAAGACCAGGGCCAGGACGACCAGGGCGCCGAGGGCGCCGATCAGCGTCTCGTGGATCGGGCTGCGGGCGGCTCCGCTGTCCCGGCCGGAGAGGATCGGCTGACCGGTCAGTTCGACCGGGGCGCCGGCGATCCTCGTGTGCTCGACCACCGTCCTGATGCCCGGCAGGGACTGGGCGTACGGGGTCTCGGAGGGCGCGGCCGGCGGATAGACCAGCGCCACGGTGGTGCGCTTGTCCCGGGAGACCAGGGACTCGCCGCCGGGGCCCGCGTACGAGACGCTTCGGCCGCCCTCCGGGGTGACCTCGGCGATCAGGTCGCCCCACTGTTCGCGTACCTCGCCGTTGTCGAGGGTGGTGCCCTTCGGCACGGTCACCACGAGCAGCAGCGGGGCGTTCTTGCCGCCGGTCCGCGAGAAGCGCTGGTCCAGGATGTCGTCGGCCGCCTGGGAGGTCTTGCCGGGAAGCCGCGACTCGTAGGAGAGCCGGTCGATCGTGCCGCCCGTCAGGGCACCGCCGGCCAGGGTGAGCACCACCCAGACCAGGACGACGGGGAGCCGATGGGAGAGCACCCATCGCGTCATGCGTTCCAAGGTGACCCTCCTGTAGGGACGCTACTGTGTAGCCACGCTACATATGCGGGAGGGTCAAGTTAGCCCGCTGGGCGCGGTGCCGCAACTCCAAGGCGCGTACGCAGGGGCGGAGTTGAAGCGGAGTGACGAATTCCGGCAAGGCGCAAGGACTCCCGCAAGGGAGCGACACGCGGGCCCGGCGGACGTACGACGAGCAGAGCCCCCGGCGGGCGTACCCCGGGAAGGGCGACGCCCGCCGAGGGCTCTGCTCGCGGACCGCTCCGGCGGCCCGGCGGCCGATGGCGGCCGGGCCGAACGGGGTGGGGCGCTAAGGGGAATCGGCCCCGCGCAGGACACTGACGAAGCGCTTCAAGGCCGTACCGAAGTACGCGCCGGCCGCCAGCGTCAGCGTCGCGGGGATGGTGACCAGGGCCCAGTCCAGGGATTCCGGATGGCTCAGGCCGCGGTTGAGCAGGAGCAGGACCAACGCCCCCAGGACGCAGAGCAGTCCGACGAGGGCCGTGAGGGTGCCGGTGGTGACCGTCTGGTCGCGCCGGGCGGCCGCGGCGGCGAGGCCGGTGCCCTTCCGGAGCCCGGAGAACGCCCCCGCCAGGGACAGCACGCAGCTGAACGCCATGATCGCCAGCCCGATCAGCAGCAGCGGCGGGTGCTGGGGCCAGGGCCCGGCAGGGCCTGAGAGCAGTGCGGAGGCCCAGGCCGCCGCGAGCAGGGGCAGGGCGCAGATCGTGTGCAGGGACAGCCGGTTCGCGCTGATGCGCAGCGTCGCGTCGTTGTAGGCGCGGGCGACCTCGGCCGGCGGGCCCCACTCCCGGACCGCGCGGTGCGCCGCTTCCTCGGCGTCGGGGCAGTCGTCCAGGTGGCAGTCCGTCGCGCACTGGAGGCCGTCCAGCACCTCGTCCAGGATGGCCGAGCGGCGCGTCGGAGAACCGACCAGGTGCTCGGCCAGGCGGTCGGTGTAGCGCCGCAGTACGGCCGCCGTCACGCGGGCCCGCCCAGTACGCCGGAGATGACGGAGGAGACCTCCCGCCACGTTGCCCGCTTGTCGGCCAGGGCCCGGTGCCCGGCCGCGGTGAGGAAGTAGTTGCGGCGGCGGCGGCCGTTGTGGGTGCTCCACTCGCTGTCGATCAACCCCGCGGCCTCCAGCCGGTGCAGTGCCGGATAGACCGTCCCGGTGGGGAGGTTGATGGCATCGCCGCTGCGCCGCCTGAGTTCCTCGATGACGGCGTAGCCGTGCTGCGCGCCGGGTTCGAGGACCGCCAGCAGCATGCCTTCCAGATTGCCCCGCAGGTTCTCCGCCTTCACGCCTCCCCACACTACAGAGCGGGTCCGGCGCCGGATACGTCCGCGCGGGCGGGACCGCGACGGCCGGCTGTCCCCGGGGTGCGGCGGGGCCCGGCTGCCGGCGCCGTCATCGGCCGTGCGGCCGGTGGGCAGCGGGCTCCGTCGGCCCCGCGGCCGGTGGGCAGTAGACCGCGAGCCGATCGCCCCGGCTCTCCGCGATGCGCGTGGTGTCGCGCAGGGCCTCGGTCAGTCGCGCCGAGAGAAACCGCAGCTCCCGGGCATCGGCCTTGGCCGCGCCCAGCAACGCCTCGGCGTGACCGATCAGTTCGATGGCCATCCCGAGCTGAAGGGCCTCCATCTCGTCCGCCAGCCGGGACACGTACCCGGTGTTCTCGCCGTCGGTGTCCAGGTAGCAGGGCTTCCCGTCCGGGCTCTTCCAGGGCAGCAGCCGGGTGACGCGGGTCGGCTCCATCAGGCGGCCGCCTTCGCGGGGTGGAACAGCCGGGGCGGGATGTCGACACCCCGCACGGCCAGCCACAGCCTGCGGCGACCCTCGCCGGGGGAGCGTACGTAGGGGCGGACCAGGGCGCAGTCCTCGGCGCGCAGCGGAGACGGTGAGTGCGTCTGGGTGTATGTCTTCCAGCGGGTGGGCGGCGGTGGGGTGCCCGGCTGGGCTCCGGGTGCGGCTCCGGCTCCGGCCAAGCCGATGGCCCGGTGCCGGCCGCTCGACGGCAGGACCCGGTCCAGCAACCGGGCGAAGTGGACGGCGACGCGGTTCGCCATGTCGACCTGCTTCCTTCGTACTCGGCCACGCCCCGAGCCGTTCGTACGGCTGCGAGGTCCGCCTACGCGCGACGGGTGCCGTAACGCTAGGACAGGCCCCCTGGTACGGACAGTGACGTCATGTGCCACCTTTCGAGCGGGGTGGGACGTCCTGTCCTACCCGTCGATGTCCAGCCGGTCGGCGAGTGCGGTCAGGGGGGAGGTGCGGCGCCGCTCCCGGCCCCGCAGCTCGGCGACGAGGCGGCGGCTCGTGGAGTGGTAGCGCATCCACTCGGGCGCGGTGCGCTCAGCGGTGAGCAGCGCGTTCAGCGCGAACTCTTCCCTGTTCAGATCCGTGTACGCGAGTGCGCGGTCCACATGGAAGCGCGCGCGCCAGGTGGGTGGCAGGGACTCCAGGTCCGGTACCGTGCGGGCAGCTCGGACGGCTTCGGCGCTCTCCTCCATCTCGACGAGGAAGTTGACCTTGGCGACACCCACGTTGGTGGGGCCGAAGGGGGTGGCGTAGTCGAGCCGGTCCGTTCCGATCCTCGCTGCCGCCGCGCCGGCCAGGTTGAGCAGTTCGCGGACCGTGTCCCGATGCTCCAACCGCACCGCGGCGGTCGCCGCGCGGAGCAGCAGGACGCCCCACAGGGCCAGTTCGACCGGCTGCGAGCGGAATCCCGGTTCGATGCGCTCGGCTGTGGCCAGTGCGGCCCGCTCGGCGTCGGCCAGCCGGCCCTGCTTGGTGAGGATCCAGGCCAGGCTGGAGATCGCCACCGTGTGAAGGTGGGGATCGTCGCCCTTGCGCGCCGCGTCCAAAGAGCGTTCAAGGGCGGTGAATCCAGCGTCCTCCTTGCCGAGTGCCGTGAGCGTGGTGGCGGCGACCTGGTAGGCCTCGGCGAGCACGGACTGGGCGGCGGCGGCCTCGCCTCCCGAGTGGGCGCGGGCCGCGCACTTGGCATCGCGGATCAGCTGGGGCAGAAGGGTGCCGATCTCCCCCAGGCGCCCCTCGCGCCGGATGCGTTCGGTGGACCTCAGCGAGTGCCGCAGCTCCGCGATGGTGGGCGGATCCTCAGGATCCGGTTCTTCGGCGAGCAGGTCGGAGATGGGCGAGATGGCTTGCCGCAGGGCCAGGACGGAAGGCTGCTCTCCGTCCTCCCGGACTTCGAACGTAGCGGGTTGACCAAGGAGTACCGACGGTTCCACGTCCAACGCCCGAGCGAGTGCGTTGAGCGTCGTGAGCCGCGCGGTCTGCCGTACGCCTTGTTCGAGCTTCCGTACGACGTCGACGGAGAGTCCCGCTCGCTCGGCGAGCCCCTCTTGCGTCAACTTGCGCCGGGTACGGAGCCGGGCGACGCGATCTCCGATGCCGGGTTCCTCAGGGAACTGCATGGCCACCCCCGCGAAAAGGTCCGGCTCACCACGCTACGCCTGGGACGGGCAGCGAGGACCGGGATCGTGGCTCCTGTCACCCTGGGAGTTGGAGCGCGAAGAGTTACCTCCGGGGCGAGGGTCCAACGGCGGCGGGGAGGGAGCCCGAGGCGGCCTCGGGCCGAAGGGTGCCGCGGTCGCGGGCCCGGGTACGACCGGCCGGGCGGCCGGCCCCCACCGCTCTGACCTGCGACATTACCTCTCACGTAATCGACTCCGCGTCGGCTGCCGGGCCAGGGTGGTCCCACCGGACGGCAGTGGGCCGTGGCGGGATGAACGTGGACGAGGTGGGGCATGGCCGTGAGACGTCGCCGTGGACTGGTGGGTATCGGGGTGGCGATGGCTGTCGTGGGGGTGATGGCATCCGCGGCGGCGCAACCGCGCGGTGCGGCGGACGCCTCGGACGGCGACTGCCCCGAGGCGCGGGCCAAGGTGGAGCGCCTGGAAGGGCGGATCACCCCGAACGCCTGCGCGTTCATGAAGCGGCAGATCACCTTCGGGGAGCTGCCGACCGGCACCCCGCCGGCCCCCGGGGACCTGGAGCACCCGCGGGTGCAGGCGTACCTCGACATCTTCGACAAGGACGCCACCCTCTGGGAGGCGGGGGCCGAACCGCAGCGCGGCCGTGACGTGATCGGGGCCTCCATCGCCGGCTCCCTGCGGCTCGTGCCCGACCTGCGCTACCGGGGCACGGACGTGGTGGCCGACAACAGCTCGGTGATGTTCGGGCAGTGGAACGAGGTGACACTCAAGGGCCGTACGGTCGCCTATCCGCAGATCGCGCGGAATGTGCTGGGCGACGACGGCAAGACCATCCAGGCCCGCCGCTACTACGACCGGTACGTCCTGTTCCGCGACACGCTCCCCAAGGACGTGCCCAAGGCGCTGTTCCACGGGGTGGAGGACAGCGGACCGGTGCCGTCCGGCGCCCCGGTCGAACCGGAACCGTTCCGGGCGGCGGAGATCCCGGACCGGCTGGCCGCGTGGAACGACGAGGACGTCGACGCCCTGCTGACCCGTGCGCCCGACGCCCGGCTCTCCGGCCCCGGCCTCGCGGAGCCGCTGGTCACCCAGGCCGGCAAACGGGCCTACCTCAAGCGGTTCTTCGACAGGGCGGACGTCCGCTTCAAGGCGGGCCAGGTCACCATCGGCGCGACCACCACATACGTGGAGTGGCACGGCACGGTCTCCGGCGAGAAGGGCGAGAACATCCCGTTCGGGATCGTGGAGCGCTTCGGCCCGGACGGCGCATGGGAGTTGTACTTCGACACCCTGCCGCTGGTGGCGACCGGTGACCAGATCACCACGCTCTTCCAGAAGCTGGCCCAGCCCTAGGGCCGCACGCCCCCGTCCGTCGGCTCAGCGCACGCCCTCCCACAGCTTCCGTTCCTCCGGGCGCGGGTCGGTCTCCACGATCGGCTCGGTGCCGAAGGCCATGGTGGCGCGGGTGGCGGTGTCGTACGCGGGCCAGCCTGGGTCGCCGGTCCTGGCGAAGGCGACCCAGGCGCGGTGCACCGCGTCGGCGACGGCCTGGGGCGGCCGGGGGCCGAGCATCGCGGCGTACGCCGGGTCGTGCAGGCGGTCGAAGACGAAGGGCAGCTCCAGCGCGTGGCAGGCGCCGAGGCGGGCGCCGTACTGCGGGGAGCGCCAGGCGAACTCGTACACGTACGAGCCGGGGACGGCCTCGGCCAGGCGCACGGCGGGGAGGCGGTAGAACCAGTCCGTCGCCACCGCGTCCAGCAGTTCGCCCGGGGACGCGGTGGGGCGGGTGGCGCGGTAGACCGGAAGCGCCTGGTCCGGGTCGAGCCCGTACGCCGCCGCCATGCCGCGCAGACGCTCCTCGGGGAAGGCGTCCAGCCGCTCGGTGGGCACCAGGAACAGGCGGTACTCCTCGCGGTTGCTGCCGATCAGCAGGTCCACGCCCAGGTCGGGGCCGGGGAGCGAGAGTTCGGGCGCCACCGGTTCGAAGGGCATGATGTTGAGCACCGCCTCGCCCCACAGCTCCGGGTCCGGGCAGGCGGCCATCTCGGCGCGCAGGGCGCCCTGGGCGGGCAGCAGCTCGGTGAGCGGAACCGCGCCGAACGCCTCCGCGGTCGGCTCGATGCCGAGTTTCGCCGCCAGGTGCGCCGCGATCCGGTCCGCCGAGGCGGGGCGCAGGAAGTGGTGGCAGGCGCCGCTCTGCAGGATCGCCCGCCGGAACAGGCCGCGCGCCCCGTCCTGGGTGAGCAGGTGGCCGATGCTCATCGCGCCCGAGGACTCGCCGAAGACCGTCACCCGGTCCGGGTCGCCGCCGAAGGAGGCGATGTTCTCGCGGACCCAGCGCAGGGCCGCCACCTGGTCCAGCAGCCCGCGGTTGTCCGGGGCGTCGGGCAGCCGCAGGAAGCCGTCGGTCCCCAGCCGGTAGTCGAGGGTGACGCAGACGACCCCGTTGCGGGCGAAGGCGCTGCCGTCGTACGCGGAGGTGGAGCCCGCGCCGTTGGAGAAGGCCCCGCCGTGCAGCCACACCATCACCGGCAGTCCGGCGTCCGGGTCGGGGGAGGGGGTCCAGACGTTGAGGTTCAGGCAGTGCTCGCCGGGCCGGACCGCCTCCGGGATCAGGGCGTCGAAGGGCGGCGCGTAGGGGGCCCGGGGCGGGGTCGGCCCGAAGGAGGTGGCGTCCCGTACCCCCGTCCAGGGCTCGGGCGGGGCCGGCGGGCGAAACCGCAGCGGGCCGAAGGGCGGGGCGGCGTACGGGATGCCGAGGAAGGACACCACTCCGTCCGGGCCGGGGCGACCGCGGACCGCCCCCTGCCGCGTGCTGCGCACCGTCATGCCGACAGAACCTCCTTGAGCGCCGTACCGAACTCCTCGGGCCGCTCCAGGTGCACCGCGTGCCCGGCACCGGGAAGGGCGACCTCCCGCACCGCGCCGCCCGCCGCCGCGTAGCGGTCCAGGACGTGGCGGGTCTGCGCCACCATCGGCTGGGCCGGGGTGCCGTCCCACCCCGGTACCGCGCCGATCGCGCCCAGGTGCGCCAGGTCGAACATCGAGGTGTCCGACACGATGACATCGTCCTCGCCGCGTATCCAGAGCACCGGCGGCTTGGGGTCGACCAGATGCAGGTCGTCGATCCGGAAGTGGAGCGGGGAGAGGGAGTTGAGCACCCCTCGGCCGCCGGGCGCCACGCCGGGCCACGCCTCGCTACCCGCGCTGTCGCCCGGGTAGTGGTCCTCGCCGGTGCGGGTGGTGAGCATGGCGTCCACGTACGCGTCCTCGTGCGCGGGGCGCAGCGGCGGCTTGACGTAGCAGGCGGCCAGGACGGCGCGGGGGGAGAGCGGGGAGTCCTCGCCCCGGTCGCCCCGGGCCAGGCGGGCGACGAACTCCGGGTTGGCGGTCCCGGCGCCCGAGCCCGCCCCGTCCGGGGAGTTGAGGATCCCGTCCACCCCGTGCGTACCGCCGAAGCCGTACGGGGAGACCGGGTTGACCAGGGTCAGCGAGCGCACCGCGGCCGGGTGCTCGCGCAGGTACTGCATGACGACGCCGCCGCCCATCGACCAGCCCACCAGGTGCGCCCGCTCGATCCCGAGGGCGGCCAGCAGCGCGGCGAGGTCGTCCACGTGGTCGAGCAGCCCGCGGGTGGCGTCGATCGGCAGCGGATCGGTGCCGCCGAAGCCGCGCAGGTCCACGGCGATGGGGCGGTAGCGCTCGGGGAGGAGGGGCAGCGTGGTGCGCCAGAAGGCGGCGGAGGACACGTTGCCGTGGACGAAGACCACCGGTTCGCCCTCCTCCCGGGCGGTCTCGGTGATCTGGACGGTCAGCCGGTCGGTGGGGACCCGGCGGGTGCGGAGCTGGTCGGCGGTCATGGGTGTCCTTCGTGGGGCTCGGCGGGCGAGCTTCGGTGCGGTACGGGGGTGGGCGGACGATCACACCAGCCGGCCCGCGAGCTGCGCGGGCCGGCTGGTGAACGGTGGGGGCTGGTCGGTGCCGGTGATCGGCGGGGTTCGGTTCGGGGTCCGTGCCGGTCGGCCGGTGATCCGTGAGGGCGGGCCGGTGCTACGACCGGTGGTCCGCCCCCGGCGGCCTACGCGGCGAGCCAGCTCGCGATCTGGGAGGCGGAGGAGCTCTTCCAGCCCAGCTCCAGGTGGTTGGCGTCGGCGACGGTGGCCTTGCCGCCGACCGTGGCGACGCCGGTGGTGTCGAGCGCGCTGGAGACGAAGACGACGCCGTCGCTGGGCCCGCGGTTCTCGTTGAAGATCCCCACGACGGTCGGGGAGCCGCCGGCCAGCAGGTAGGTGGTGACGGAGGAGGGCACCCCGGCCTGGTGCAGCGGCTTGATCAGCGAGCCCGCGTCGATGGCCGCCTGGATGCCGTCGCCCGAGGTGTAGAAGCCCTGGCCGCCGTAGTAGGTCGTGTACCAGTCCTGGGCGGCGCCGTCCACGCCGTACACCCCGTCCCAGCGCGCCAGCATCTGGCGCTGCCCGGGGTAGTTGTCCTGGCCGCCGGAGGGCGTCATGGAGAACTCCGGGTGGGCGGTGTACGTGCCGTAGCAGGTCATCTTGGCGTGCGGGGAGGGGGCGTTGACCTTGCCGCCGCACTCGGGCCAGATGGAGAAGTCATGCGCCCAGCCGTGCGCGTACGGGTAGTCGTAGCCGCCGTTGGGGCCGCCGACGGTGATCAGCTTGCGGACGTCGCCCGCGTACGGCCGGCCCCAACTCGGCTTGACCGAGGACACATACGCCCGGGTCGACATCTCGCCCTTGCTCCAGCCGACCAGGTCGACCTTGCTGACGCCCAGCTTCGCCTTGATCACGGCGATGGCGTCACCGACGACCTGCGCCTGCATCAGGTTGTCGCCCTGCTTGTGCGCGAAGCCCACCGCGAAGACCCGGTGGCCGCGCGCGGACAGGTACTGCATCAGCCCGGTGGACGGGCAGGACATGGCGCCGCAGCCGTAGCCGCCGGACTCGCCGGGGTTGGCCCAGGCGCGGTCCGCGGTGTCGTTCGCGCCGTGCACCAGCAGGACCGGGGTGGCGCGGCTGCCGGTGTCCCAGCCGGGGGCCGAGTAGAGCAGGAAGCGGCCGGAGTACGGGCGGGCGACGCCGCCGAAGTAGGTGACCCGCTTGCCGTCCTGGTCGCCGCGGCCGTCCGCGGGGAAGCCCTCGGTGCGGAATCCGCTGGTGGTGTCGAGGTAACGCTCCACCCGCTCCCAGCCGTTGCTCACCGTGCCGGCTCCGTAGCTCGCCTCCATGGTGAGGTAGGAGGGCGGCCCGGCGGCGACCGCGGTGCCCCCCGCGGCCGGCAGCCCCGCCGCCACCCCGATCAACAGCGTGAGCAGCATCCGCCACCAGCCCCGCCGGCCTCGTCCGAATCGCATGTCCTGACCCCCTTCGCTCCTGGCCCCCAGGGCTCCGTACCGATCGATGTCCGCGCGGCGCACACGCTAGGCAAGGGGCGCCCGGGTGGGCATGTGCGCGGGCCCCATAAGGGCGGCGCCCGGTGTGGGGCCGGGCAGGGAGGCGCGGCGCGTGGGACGGGGTGCCCGGTGCGGCTGGGAGGGCGCCTCGGCCAGGCCCGGAGGCGGCCGGCGGCCCCGTCGCGGGCCCGTGGAGAACCCGCCGGGGCGATGGGCCGGGAGGGCGACTTTCGCACATCGGGGACAAGAGGGACAATTAGGATGTCATGCCTAAGAAGGTGAGAGATCACGAACGACCGTGAGCCCAAGGCGGCGAGGCAACCCCGCAAGCGCGACCGCGACCACGAGGGCGATCGCGAGCGCGAGCACGAGAGTGAGCGCGTGCGCGACCGCGAAGATGACCGTGACCGCGACGGTGGAGGCGAGCCCGAGCGCCTGTCCGCGGCGGAGGCGATGCGCAGCGCGGCCGAGCAGTTGACCGAGCTGCTGGGCCACCGGCCCGAGTCCGTCTCCGCGCTGCGGCCCACCGAGGACGGCTGGGAGGCTCAGGTCGAGGTGGTCGAGGTGGAGCGGATCCCCGAGACGACCAGCGTGATGGCCAGCTACCAGGTGGTGCTGGGTCCGGCCGGCCAACTGCTGGGATACGAGCGGGGACGTCGCTACACGCGTGCGCAGACGGACAGGGACGCCCGGTAGCGAGGAACGCCCCTACGTCACGACCTCGTGAAAGGAAGAAGATCGTGACTGTGACTCCGCAAGGCGGCGGTGGGCTGGCGGCAGGCGGCGGCCGGGGTACGGGGAACCTCTACGACGTGCTGGACCTGGTCCTGGACCGCGGCTTGGTGATCGACGTGTTCGCCAGGGTCTCCCTGGTGGGCATCGAGATCCTGAAGGTGGACGCCCGCGTGGTGGTGGCGAGCGTCGACACCTACCTCCGCTTCGCCGAGGCGTGCAACCGCCTCGACCTCGAATCCGGCCGCAAGGCCCCCGCCCAGCTGACCGACATCGTGCAGGACACCACCGAAGGCGTCGCCAAGGGCAAGGGCAAGGGAGCGCTCGCGGGCGCGGTCGAGGCCATCACCGACTCGCTGCACAAGGGCGAGGACGAAGAGGACACCGTCTCCGAGCGGCGCGGCCGCTCCCGGCAGGAGGAGCCGGAACCCCGGTCCCACCGCTCCTCGCGATCGAGGGGGGACTGAGCGTCATGCCGGTGTACGTCTACGCCATCACCTCGGACTCGCACCCACTGCGTCTGGAGGAGCTCCACGGAGTGGGGGACCCGCCCGTCGCGCTGCACACGATCGGTGGCGACTCGCTGCGGGCCGTGGTGAGCGAGGTCCCCGAGGACCTCGCGATGTCCCGGCGGGACCTGGAGGCGCACCACGCCGTCCAGCAGAGCCTGGGCGCCGACGGCAGCATCCTGCCGTTGAGCTTCGGCTATGTGGCGGCGGACGAGGAGGCCGTGCGCGGGGTGCTGCGGGAACGGGCCGAGGAGTTCTCCAAGACCCTGGAGACGCTCTCCGGCCGGGTGGAGTTCAACGTCAAGGCCGTGGAGAACGAGGACGGGCTGCTGCGCGCGGTGCTGTCCCGCTCCGAACAGGCCCGCCGGCTCAACGAGGCCACCCGCGCGGGCGGCGGTAGCTACGAGGACCGGCTGGCGCTGGGCGAGCTCCTCGCCCAGGAGGTGCAGGCGACCGAGGAGGCGCTGGCCGCGGAGATCGTCGAGGCGCTGCGTCCGCTCGTGCACTCCCAGCAGCTCTCGCCGCCTTCCCAGCGGTACTTCCTCAACGCGTCCTTCCTCGTCGAGGAGGACCGGGCCGAGGAGTTCGTCCGGGCCGCCGACGAGCTGGCCGAGCGGTACGGCGAGACCGCGGAGGTACGGGTGCGCGGCCCGCTGCCGCCGTACAGCTTCGCGTGACGAGCCGAGTGAGGGAGGAGCCGTGGGACTGATCACCGGGATTCTGACGCTGCCCCTCGCCCCGGTCAGGGGCGTCGGCTGGGTGGTGGACAAGGTCCGCCTCGCGGCGGAGCAGGAACTCGACGACCCCGCCGCGCTCCAGGAGGAACTCGCCTCCCTGGAGCGGGCGCGGTCCGAGGGCCGTATCAGCGAGGAGGAGTTCGGTCAGCGGGAGGAGGAGCTGCTGGCCCAGCTGATGGCAGGACGGCAGTGATGACCACCGGACGGCAAGGAAAGCGAGGGTGGAGACGATGAGCAATGCCAAGATCGGCGCGGCTGTGCTGGGGGGATACGTGTTGGGGCGTACCAAGAAGGCGAAGCTCGCGCTGAGTATCGGCAGTCTGCTGGCCGGCCGCCACATCAGAGCCGGGCAGCTCGGCGGCGCCCTCGGCCGTGCTCCCCTCCTCGGCGGCGTCGACGAGCGGGTACGCGGTGAGTTGCTGTCCGCGGGCAAGGCGGCGGCGACCTCGGTGATGACCTCCAGCGCGGAGCGCCTGGCCGACACCCTGCACGACCGGACGGCGGCGCTGCGCGAGGAGTCGGCGCCGGACGAGGCCGAGGAAGAGGAAGCGCAAGAGGAAGCGGAAGAGGCAGAGGACGGCCGGGAGAAGAAGCCCGCGGCGGGCGGCCGGTCCGGGCGCCGGACCGAGTCCCCCTCCCGCGGCGGAGGCGAGGGTACGCGCCGGACACCGCGCTCCAAGGAGTCCGGCTCCAAGGGTTCCGGCTCCAGGGAGGGCCGCGGCGGCGGGAAGGACGGCGGTGCGGCCGAACGCCCCTCGGCCGAGCGCCCGCGCAGGACGAGGAGGTCCGGTGATGGCTGAGCAGAAGTCGCGCGGTCTGCGAGACCGGCTCCAGGACAATCCGGGCACCAGCCGCCTGGTCGAGGAAGCCGAGGCATATCTCCAGGCGCGCCTGGAGAAGGGGCTGGGGGACATGACGCACCGACTGGAGGGCGCGGCCGAGAAGCTCGGCCAGGGGGACTTGGGCGGTCTGGCCCCGCAGGGGTTGGTGTCGGCCCTCGGCAAGGGCGGCCAGCGGCTGGCCTCGGGCGCCTCTCCCGGCTCGGCCGTCCTGGGCATGGCCAAGGACTCGCTGATGGACAAGGTCAAGGGGCTCACCGGCAAGAAGGGCGGCGGGGGGAAGCGGTCCGGTGCCGGCGGCAAGAGCCTGTTGATGATCGAGGACGTGGACGTCGGTGTCCCGGTGCGCGAGGCGTACGACCAGTGGACCCAGTTCCAGCACTTCAGCAGGTTCGCCAAGGGCGTCGTGCAGGTCGAAAGGGAGGACGACGTCAAGTCGCAGTGGCATGTGAAGATCGCCAAGTCGAACCGCAGCTGGACGGGCAAGGTCACCGAGATGGTGCCCGACGAACGCATCGCGTGGACCTCCGAGGGGGCCAAGGGCACCACCAAGGGCGTGGTCACCTTCCACCCGCTCGGCGAGAACCTGACCAGGGTGCTGCTGGTCATGGAGTACTACCCGCACGGTTTGGTCGAGAAGACCGGCGCCCTGTGGCGCGCCCAGGGCCGCCGCGCCCGCCTCGACCTGAAGCGCTACCGGTCCTTCCTGACCATGCGCGGAGAGGCCACCGGCGGCTGGGGCGGAGAGATCCGCGACGGCGAGGTGGTCCGCGGGCCCGACGAGGAGGCCGAGGAGGACCGGGAGCCGGAGGAGGACGAGGAGGCCGCGTCCGGCGAGCAGCAGGACCAGCGGGCCGACGAGGACGAGTACGGCGAGGGCGACGAGGAAGAGGAGGGCGCCGAGGACGGCGAGGACTCCTACGACGACGAGGACGAGGAGGACGACGCGGCCCACGACCAGCCCGAGGCGCGGAGCCGGCGCCGCGGCCAGCGCGATGACGAGCCGTACGAGGACACGTTCGAGGAAGACGCCGAGGACGCCTACGAGGACGAGGAGCCCGAGGAGGAAGAGCGGCCCCGCCGATCCAGGCGATGAACCGAGGAGGTCGATCCCGCCGTGACCGAGCCCGTTCCCTCCCCCGGGGGCCCCGCCCGATCGTTCTACCCACCCGAGCGGTCGGGGAGCGGCGCCAACCTGGCCGACATCCTTGAGCGGGTGCTCGACAAGGGCATCGTCATCGTCGGCGACATCAAGATCAACCTCCTGGACATCGAACTCCTCACCATCAAACTCCGGTTGCTGGTGGCCTCCGTGGACAAGGCGAAGGAGATCGGCATCGACTGGTGGGAGCACGACCCGGCGCTCTCCTCGCGGGCGGACCCGGAGCTGTCCTCCCGCGAGGAGAAGCGGCGCAGCCTGGAAGAGCAGAACGAGCGCCTGCGGGCCGAGGTCCAGGAGCTGCGGAGGCAGACCACCGAGCCCCCGGCCGTCACCGAGCGGGCCCCTGAAGAGGAAAGCCCGCGCGAGGCGGAGAGTACGAGCGAGGCGGAACGTCCCCGCAAGGCGCAGCGCCCACGCGAGACCCCCGAACCTCCGAGCGACGCGCGAAGCCCCCGCGAGACGGAACGCCCACGCGCGGCGGACCGCTCCCGAGGGGCCGAACCGAGCCGTGGCAGGCGGCGCACCCGGGACCGAGAAGAGGACTGACAGGGACTGACAGGGACCGAACGAAGACCGGCTGACAGGGACTGACCGGGACCGACAGGGACCGAACGAAGACCGACTGACCGAGACCGACAGGGAACAGGGAGGAGCGATGGCCGGAGCGATGGCCGGCACCCTCAGCTACGCCTACGCCATAGTGCGGTACTCCGATCCGCTGGAGCACAGCGCGCTGGCCGGCTGCCGTGGCGTCGCCGACGGACCCGTCACCCTGGTCCGCTCGGCGGACCTGGCGGCGGCGGTCAGCCCCGTACCCGACACCGACTTCTCCCAGGCGGCCCTCACCGCGCACCTGGAGGACCTCGACTGGCTGGAGCGCACGGCCAGGGCCCACCACCTGGTCGTCGACTCCCTCGCCGCCCACACCACGGTCCTGCCGCTCCGGCTGGCCACCGTCTACCTCGACGAGGAGCGCGTGGCGCAGATGCTGCGCGAGGGCCACCAGACCTTCGCCGCCCTGCTGGACCGGCTGGCCGGACAGGCGGAGTGGGGCGTGAAGGTCTACGTCAGCACTCCCGCCGCGCCGGAACCCCAGGCGACCACGCCCGCCGCGGAGGCGGCTGATCCGGGCCGGGCCTATCTGCGCCAACGCCGCCACCACCACCAGGAACGCCAGGATGTCTGGCACACCGCGGAAGAGGTGGTGCGCCGGATCGACGCCGGGGTCCGGGAGGTGGTCTCCGAGCACGCCCGCCACCGGCCGCAGCAGGGCCGGCTGGCCGACACCTCCGGCGAGAACGTCGCGAACGACGCCTACCTCGTCCCCCACGACCTGGCCGAGGAGTTCCGTGACCGGGTGCTGCGCGCAGCCGAGGGCCGCCCCGGCGTCCGGGTGGACATCACCGGCCCCTGGGCCCCGTACTCCTTCAGTCGCCTGGGTGCCCCGGAGGAGGCGCCGGCGCCATGACCAGGCACGCGGCGGGCGCGGAGCCCGGGGATCGCCCCCTGGTGCAGCCGCAGGTCGCCCTGATCGACCTGCTGGACCGCCTGCTCAGCGGTGGTGCCGTGCTGACCGGCGACCTCATCCTGTCGATCGCCGACATCGACCTGGTCCGCGTCTCCCTGCGGGCCGTGGTGGTGGCCATCCGCGAGGAAGCCGAACGGACCTGGACGCTCGAACTGCCCACCAGCTCCGCCGAGGACGGTGCCGACCGTGCCGAACCCTACTGATCGCCCGTCCCCCGACCCCGTACGGGAGGCCGCCCAGGCCGCCGCCCGCGCGCTGTCGATGTCCCCCGCGCGCCCCGACGAGCTGCACCCCCACCCCGGCTCGCTGGCCGAGCGGCTGCACAGCGACCCGGACACCGTGGAGCGGGACCTGGTGCGCCTGGTGCTCACCATCGTGGAGCTGCTGCGCCAGCTCATGGAACGGCAGGCACTGCACCGGGTCGACGCGGGCGGCCTCACCGAGGAGCAGGAGGAGCGCCTGGGCCTCACCCTGATGCTCCTCCACGACCGGATGGCCGAACTGTGCGACCGATACGGGCTGACCATGGACGACCTCAACCTGGACCTCGGCCCCCTGGGCCCCCTGCTCTGACCCACCGGGCCGACCGGCCTGGTTGCTGGTCACAGTGCCCAGCGGCGGCGGGTCGGGAGGTGGCGAACGTGGGCGCAGCCGTCGGCGTCGCGGTGGTAGCAGAACCGGTCTTGTGTGGGGCGGTCCTGCTCGTTCCACCACCGCCACGCCTCCTCGACCTCCTGCCAGAGCCCGGGTGACCCTCCGTAGGTGACTGTCTGCGCTCCGGAGAGCGGCGTGCGGGCCCAGGTGCCGTCAGGCAGCTGTAGCTGAAGAGCCATGGCGCCTGTGTCGTCGTCGATGCTGTAGACGAGTTCGGCGGCCGGGAAGTGGAACGCGAGGAGGAGACGGAACGGGTAGTGCGCACGGATGTCCGCTGCCGTGACGTCGGTGCGGCGAGTGTCGACGGCCGACGCGTACGGGGCGCGGTGCTTCGCCGGGTAGGTGGTGGCGTTGCCGCGGGCAGCCATGAAGCGGCCACCTGTGATGGTGAAGGCGCCTGAGGCGTGTTCCTTGTCGACCCTGACGCGGACGAGACCTCCTTCGATACCGAGCGCGATGTCGGTCACGATGAGGCCGCCGGGCCGCGTCTGCTCGATCCATGCCTGTGGGATGGCAGGTACTGAGCAGGTGGCGATGGTGCGGTCGAACTGGACGTCGTCCGGACCGGGATGGCCGTCGCGTGCGTCGCAGGCTGCGAGGTGCGGCTCGTAGCCGAGCTGAGCGAGGCGCCCTCGGGCGGCGTCGACGAGCTGGGGATCGACGTCGGAGGAGTAGACGAGATCAGCGCCGACGCGGGAGCACAGTAGGGCGGTGAGGTAGCCGGTGCCGGTACCCACGTCCCATACCCGGTGACCGTCATGGACCAGGAGTTCTTCGACCATGCCGGCGAGCAGACTCGGCATGGTGCCGGAAGAGGTGGGCACGCCCGTCCACGCGTGCTCGTCCACCTGCTCGGCGGTTTCGGGGTCAAGGGCGGTCACGAGGGTCTGGTCGCTGTAGACGGCCGCGAGCCAGGCGTCGCGGTCCTCAGCCGCGGAGTGCAGGCGCCAGACGGTGAGTCCCCTGTCGTTGGTCTCCTGGCTGTACCAGCGGGGTACGAACGGGTGGCGTGGCACGGAGGCGAAGACTTCGGCCCACCGGGGGGTGCGGATCGCGCCGGCGGTGCTCAGCTCGTCGACCAGAGCGCCGAGTCGCGGCCGAACGTCGGCAAGCGTGGGGTCGGTACTCACGCGGGTACTCCTTGCAGTTCGTCGGCGATGGCTTCCGCGATGGGTAGTCCTGTCCGGTGTTGTATCCAGTCCCATTCGCCGCACGGGTTGACCTCGAGGAACGTCCACTGCCCGTCAGGAGACACGATGAAGTCGAGGGCACCGAACCGGAGGTTGAGCCTGCGCATGAGGCGGCGCACCGCGTCACCGATCACGGGCGGTGTGTCGGTGACCCGGTAGGAGAGGGACTGGTAGTCGCTACGCCAGTCGGTCTGGCCGGCGCTGGTGGTGCTGTGGATTTCTGCGGCGAGCAGGCGGTCGCCGGCCACGGTGAGGCGCACCTCGTATGCCTTCTCGATCCAGGCTTGGAACAGGTGGGCGGTGGTGTCGATGCCGCGCAGGTCGGCGAGGTCGTCCTCAGTGATGCGGCGGGTGTAGGCGACTTTCAGCTCGTCGTCCTCGATGAGTACGGGCGAGGCGACCGGCTTACAGATGATCGGGCCGGCAATGTCGCCGGCGAATGCCCGGACGGCGTCGGGGCTGTTGGTGATGAGGGTCGGGGGTACGGCGAGTCCGCACTGTCGGGCGGTGGCGAGCTGGAGTGGCTTGTACTCGGCGCGGGACATGGCGGCGGGGTCGGAGACCCATCGGCAGTCAAGGGCGGTGATGATGCCGCCGAGTCCGGCGCGCGCCTGGGCGGCGGCGAACCTGCGCTCGGGTTCGGACATGCCCTTGGGCAGCTGGAACGCGGTGGGCCTGCGGTAGTAGGCAGCCTGGATGTCGGCGAGGTCGACGGCGCGGTGTGCGTTGGTGAGTCCGCCGGTCCACCCTCGCCGGGCGTCGATACGCCCGGCGAGGGTGAGTTGCTGCGGGAACTCTGCGGCGTCCATGCGGAACACCTCCGCGCCTCGGTCCGCCAGCACCTTGACGACGCGGTCCGTCGGCCAGTCGTCACGGGCGGCGATCACGAGGATGTTGCCCATGTCAGTCCTTGGCGCCCTCGTCCAGCGGCGGCGGATTCTTGACGTTTCCGTCCGGCACTGTCGGGCTGTGGGTGGCCATGTAGGGCAGCGGACCGTCGTAGATGCTGATGGACATCTGCGCCTGCTCGTCGTAGACCGCGGCCGGCTTGACGATGGCCTGGGTGGCGTCCGGGCGCTGGACGTGGCGGAGAATCCACGGACGGGTGTTCGGGCCGGTGGGGGCCTCGCTGCTGTACGGAAGGGATCCGCCTTCGGCGGTGAGGGGGAACCCCTCAAGAGGGTGGGCGAGCGCGGCTAACACTGGTGGTGCTCCTCTCGCTGTCGGTTGCCCCACTGTTGTCCAAGCGGAGCGGCCCTGCGAACTGCCCGCAGGCACACATGCCTCGGGCAGGGGGAGGACTGACAGTCGGTCGCCCAGGCGGCACGTGGAGCGACCGTAGCGCTCTTCGCGGGCCCGTATCAATAGTTGTACGTCTAATCCGAGAGACGGCATATGCCAACAGTTGATACGGGTCACGGGCGTATGCAGGCCGGGCTCGTCCCGGCGGGTGAGCGTTAGATCAGATGATCGAATTCGCCTGCTTTTGCTCCGAGGATAAACGCGGCGAGCTTTTCGCGCGTGGTGGTGATGACCGCGTGGGGTTCATCGCTTTCACGCATGAGGATGCTGTCGCCGGCCTGCCCCACCTCGACGCAGTCATCCCTGTCACCCGAAAAAGAGGACTTTTGCCAGTTGATCTCAGACATTGGGTGCCTTCACAGTTGTTTGGCCATGGTGTGAATGAAATCCCGTGACTCGTTTGGAGCCAGGGAAACCTTTAGCGTTCGGCGCAGGATGCTGCGGTAATTCTCCAGGTGGTTTTCGGCATCCAGGAAAAGCGATCCGTGCGCCGTGTCGAGTGATACCGTGTCGAGTTGCGGGACCGGTCCGGAGGCGTACGTGAGGGAACTGTTCGCGCCAGGGAACGCTCCCGCCGAGAACGGGATGATGCGAATGGTGATGCGATCTTGTTCGCTGAGTTCAGCGAGTCGATCGAGTTGGCGCCGCTGGCCATCCTGGCCCGCGAAGAGCATCCGCAGTGCTGCCTCGTGGATGATGAAGGTGCACTCGGTGCCTTGCGGGGAGCGCTCGAGGATGCACTTTCGTTGCATTCGATGCGACACTCGTCGCTGGACCTCTATGGCGGAGAGTTCGGGAACCGTCTGGCTGAACAGTGCGCGTGCGTACTCCTCGGTTTGAAGCAAGCCGGGGACGTATACCACCTGAAAAACGGTGAGGCTCCGGGCGTGATATTCGAGTTCGGCGAGGTCAAGCGCGCTTGTCGACAGCGTGGTGCGGTGCTGCTCCCACCACCCTTTTCCCCGCTCCTCGGCCATGCTGGCGAGTGCATTTACATACGCTGCGTCGGGGCAGGCGTAGTTCGTCGACCATGTGCGCACTCGATCGGCACTCACGCCAAAGCGGCCAGATTCGATATTGCTTATTGTGGTTCGGTCTGTGCTGAGGAGTTGAGCGGCGTCGCCTATGGTGAGCCCGGCGTGTTCGCGCATCTTCCGAAGCTCCGCGGCCAGCCGTCGTTGACGAGCGGTCGGCGCCTTCCTCGGTGGCATCTGGCCTCCCCTTCTCATGTGGCTTCTCAGTTTGGCCTGGTACCTCGGAGTGGTCCACCTCGTATCACTTCTGCTTCCGAGGGGTACAACTTGTGAGACGGGCGCGCTACGGTGCTTCCCAGCACCGCGTCGCACGCCAGTAAGTCCGCAGTGCAGTCATCCGCGTGCCCTCTTGTGGGGCGCCCCTGGGGGGTGACCGGGCCACGGTGGTGAGCGGCGCGAGCCGTACCCGCGTTGGGAGAGGTCGAATGAAGATCACATCTGCCTTAACGGCGCCGTCGGCGCCACCTGAACTGCCGCTTCACGCCTACTCGTTGACGGGGCCGAGCAGTCCGACCATGGCGGGACTCGCCCGCTTGTTCCTCGCGAACCTTCTGCTGTCGGCGGGTGTCGCCGAGAAACCTGTCGAGGCTGCGAAGTTGTGCGTGACGGAGCTTGTCGCGAACGCGCACAAGCACACCGCCACCACCGTGATCACGGTCGAGGCCCTACTCGCCGCCGGCAGGCTGACCGTGCACGTTCACGACGACATGCCCGAAGGCGTCGTGGTGCCGCAGGCGAACGAGAGTGACATCCCCGAGCACGGCCGAGGACTGCGGCTGGTCAGCAGGTACGCCGATCTGTGGGGCACCACCATCTACGGCCGTGCGGCCCCGGAGCGCAAGTCCGTGTGGTTCCTGCTGGATTCCGTCGCGAACGGGAGGGCCGATGACGAGTACTGACGGCTTCCTGCTGACGTGCATGGTCGTCGCGATCTGCGTCAGCCTCCTCGTCCTGGTCGCGCTCTTCGCCTGGATGCCCAGTGGGCAGCGCGGTGTCACGCCGCCGTTGGACGAGCCCGGGGGCACCTACACCTGTCTGTGCTGGCAGGCCCCTGTCCGTGTCGAGATCGCACCCCGGATCCCGCCGGGGCGCGGGCGGCATGCCCGTGGTCGGTCGCCGGACCACCGAAGCCGCCGTTGAGGCGGCGCCCCCGCCCGGGCCGTGCGGGCCGGGCGGGGGCGCCTCTCATGCGTGGGTGATGCCACCGACCGGCGGCTGGTGCCCGTCAGGAGGCCATGGACGCCGAGTCCGACCGGGTACCGTCCCCGGCCTCCGGCGCGCCGCCGGCCTCCTTGCCGGGACCGGTCTCCGCACCCGTACCGGCCTCCGTACCGGCACCGGCCCCCGTACCCGCGGCCTTCCCGCGCGGTTCGGTCGGCAGGGTGCGCAGGAGGAGCCAGTAGCCGGCGGCGGCGAGGGTGCCGATCGCGGCGCAGGCGGCCCACAGCCAGGCGGCGCCGAAGCGGTCGATGATCTGACCGGACATCAGCGGCGCGGCCAGCGCCGCCACCGACCAGGACATGGTGTAGACGCCCTGGTAGCGACCGCGGGCATGGGTGGGGGAGAGCCGTACCACCAGGCCCATCTGGGTGGGGGAGTTGATGATCTCGGCGAGGGTCCAGACGGCGACGGTGAGCGCGTACACGCCCAGCGAGCCCGCGAAGGCGGTGAGCCCGAAGCCGTATCCGGCGAGCAGCGCGGAGACCATCAGCGTCAGGCGGGCGTCGCGGCGTTCGATGATCCGGGTGATGGGGAGTTGCAGGGCCACGATCAGGACGCCGTTGACCGCGATCACCATGCCGTAGTCGGAGCTGGAGAAGCCCTCCAGGCCCATGGTCACCGGGAGCGCCACCGAGGACTGCTGGAAGATCAGGGCGATCAGGAAGGAGAGGCCCACCACGCTCATGAAGCGGCCGTCCCGCAGCACGGTGCCCAGGCCGGTCTCCGGCTCGGCGGCGGGGCCGGCGACCGGGGCCCGCTCGGGGCGGGACTCGGGCAGCTTGATGAAGACCAGCACCGCGCAGGCCAGCGTCATCACGGCCTCGCCGAGGAAGCCGGCCCGGTAGCTGTACTGGGCGATGAAGCCCGCCGCGGTGGAGGAGATGGCGAAGCCCAGGTTGATCGCCCAGTAGTTCAGGGAGAAGGCCCGCACCCGGTCCTCGGGGGCCACGATGTCGGCCATCATCGCCTGGACCGCCGGGCGGGAGGCGTTGGAGGCCATGCCGACCAGGAAGGCGACACCGGCGATGGCCATCGGGTGCTGGACGAAGCCGAGCGCGGCCACCGCGGCGGCGGTCGCGCTCTGGGAGATCAGCAGGGTGGGCCGGCGTCCCAGCCGGTCCGCCATCACCCCGGCACCCAGCGAGGAGATCACCCCGCCCAGACCGTGCAGGGCGGCGACCAGTCCGGCGTAGGTGGCGGAGTAGCCGCGCTCCACGGTCAGGTACAGGGCCAGGAAGGTGGCCACGAAGGCGCCCAGCCGGTTGATCAGGGTGCTGGTCCACAGCCACCAGAAGTCCCGGGGGAGCCCCGAGACACTCTCTCGCAGGGCCCGTCTGACGGCGGCTGCGGACATGGGTTCTCTCCCCCTGGTATGCGGGCGCGCTCGATCGGCACGACGGGAAGCCGTGCAGGTCGGCGACGGGTGTAAGTGGCTCCAACGGCCTGCGTAACTTACGCTCCGGTGTTCCTCGCACGCCAGTCAATTGACGCGACCCGTCAAACGTCCCGACGGTGGGAATACCGGCCGCGCACACCGGACGGCGCGGCGGCGGGCCCCGGCGGCCTGGCAGCGGTCGCCCGCGGGGTGTCATCTACGCTCAGAGGCATGGCCGACGCACCGTACAAGCTGATCCTCCTCCGCCACGGCGAGAGCGAATGGAACGCGAAGAACCTGTTCACCGGCTGGGTGGACGTCAACCTCAACGAGAAGGGCGAGAAGGAGGCGATCCGCGGCGGTGAGCTGCTCAAGGAGGCCGGCCTGCTCCCCGACGTGCTCCACACCTCCCTGCTGAAGCGCGCCATCCGCACCGCGCAGCTGGCCCTGGAGACCGCCGACCGCCACTGGATCCCGGTCCACCGCTCCTGGCGGCTGAACGAGCGCCACTACGGTGCGCTCCAGGGCAAGGACAAGGCGCAGACCCTGGCCGAGTTCGGCGAGGAGCAGTTCATGCTGTGGCGCCGCTCGTACGACACCCCGCCGCCGGCGCTGGCGGACGGCACCGAGTGGTCGCAGAGCGAGGACCCGCGCTACGCGTCGATCCCCAGCGAGCTGCGCCCGCGCACCGAGTGCCTCAAGGACGTCGTCGACCGCATGCTGCCGTACTGGTACGACGGCATCCTCCCGGACCTGCTGGCCGGCCGCACGGTCCTGGTGGCCGCGCACGGCAACAGCCTCCGCGCGCTGGTCAAGCACCTCGACGGGATCTCCGACGCGGACATCGCGGGCCTGAACATCCCCACCGGCATCCCGCTCTCCTACGAGCTGGACGCGGACTTCCGCCCCGTCGTCCCCGGCGGCACCTACCTCGACCCGGAGGCCGCCAAGGCCGCCATCGAAGCGGTCAAGAACCAGGGCAAGAAGAAGTAGGCAGCAGCGGTCAAGCCCCCCACCCGCGGTTTCGCCGCGGATGGGGGGCTCTGCACTGCCCTGGGGCCGCCTGTGGGCCGTCAGAACACGGCTCGGCTCGAGCTGCCGGACGACGTGGCGCGTTTCCGATCGACGTCCGATCGCCGACGCGTCGCCGATCGGACGTCGATCGGAAAGGCGTCGGCCTCAGTGCTTCCACTCCGACGACCCGGCGCGATGCGCGTACGGTCTGGTGCCTCCGACGGCCTCCGGACAGTACGGGGCCGCGACCTCTGCCCCGCCCAGGCGAGAAAGGCGAGGATGAAGCCCGCCTCGACGATCAAGGACAGGGGGCCGTATGGCAGCTCCCAACCGGGTTCGTAGTAGCCGCCCGGCAGGCCGACGGTGCGCGACAGCAGAAAACCGACGATCATGCCGAGGCTGACGAAGGCGCCAGTCAGCCAGGCGCCCATCGGGCGTTTCAAGGTCACCAGCCCCACCGTCACCACCAGCATGACGGCACTGCCCACGGCGAACAGGAGGCCGATGTAGAACTTCTCCTCAAGGTGATCGGGGACGAGGAGACCGTGCAGCACCACATTTCCCACGGCGCAGCAGACCCCCAGGCCCCGCAGGGTGACGTCGGCGACAGAGGCGGAGTTCATGATGACTCCAGGTGTTCTTGCGGAGGGAGAAGGCGGGGGCCGAGATGGGTGGTGAAACCCCATTGCTGTTTGTGAAGTCATACGCAAAGGACGCCCGAGGGGATTGCACCCGCGCCGCGGAGCGGGAACAAGGATGGCGGCCACGAGGCGCACGGGCCGACCGCCCGGACGGGGTGATCCCCACCGAGTCCGCCGCCGACGGCCTGTTCACCGTCGCCCCGGCACCGTCATCGGGCCGGTCCGGAGCCTCATCTCACAGGATGACGCCTGACGGGCTCACGTCCGCTCGACCGTGACGTCGCCGGTCTGGGTCTTCGCCGTGATGGTGTGTGGGCTGTTGTCATCCTGCTCGATCCGTACGTCGACCTTGCCGGTCTGAGCCTCGGCCCGGACCGCGTACGGCGCGCCAGGTGGGACGGCGATACGGACTCCGCCGGTCTGGCTGGTGGCGTGGACGGCGGACGGGGCGTTGCTGAACGTCGCCCGGACACCGCCGGTCTGCGTGCTCAAACGTGCCCGTGCGGCCTTGAGCCGGATCCCGGAGACGTCGCCGGTGTTGCTGCCGGCCGTCACCGGGCCGCCCATCGCGGTGAGTGACACATCGCCGGTGTCGGTCCTGGCCGTCGCCGAGCCGCTCACCCCGGTGAGTGACACGTCGCCGGTGTCCGTGGTGACGGAGACCGTCGTACCGGTCGGAACCCGTACGTCGTAGTCGACGCCGCAGTCATGGCAGTCGTAGGTCAGGGTCAGTGTGCCGTCGGCGGTGGTGTGGGTGGTGTGCGGTGCGGAGCTCTTGTAGTTCTGCTTCTCGGTGACGTTGACCGCCGAACCGCCGCCGACCACCCGTATGTCCCCGGTGCCCCCCTTGATGACCAGCTTGTGCACCGGTGCGCCCACCTCGTAGCTGACCTCGCGGTGCTTGTCCGGCCCCAGCATGGAGCAGGCGGAGAGCAGCGCGACCGCGGTGGTGGCGGCGCCGGCGGCGCTGAGCAGGCGGACTGCCGAACGGTGGATCATCACTTCCCCCTCGATGGTGCTCGCTGATCACAGCGTCCCATCACGTGCCCGTGGCGGAGATCCCCCGCACGATCGGTCTGCGGGTCCGTCTCGGGAGGGATGCGGGGGGAGGCAGCCCCTAGGTGTGGTGGAAGTGGGCGTAGGGGTACACCCGGGGTCGGGCGGCGGTGGACGCGGCTCGGCACCGGCGGGGCCCCCGGCCGGTAGTGTCCGGTCGAGGGCCCTTCGGTGGGTGCGGGCGCGTCGTTCAGCCGCAGCCTCCGCCGCAGCTGCACGAGCCGCCGGACTGGCAGCCGCAGGAGCAGCCGGGGCCGCAGGAGCAGTTGCTCGAGGTGGCGTGGGACGTGGGGCTGGCCGGATGTGCGGTAGGCATCGGTGACCTCCTGGGATCGGCTCGGTCCTGCCGTCCATTGCACTCCTGGGGGCCCCGGCGCATCAACGGCGCGTCCGCGGCGCACCCGAGGTGCGCTCCCGCGCACCAACGGCGCGCGGCGGGGGCGCGGCCCGGCGCGGGCGCCCGCATCCCGCCCCGGACCATCCTCTACGGCAGGAGGGCCGGCCACCCCCCAACCCGTACCGCACCAGCGGGCGCGTGGGTGGTCAGGTGCCCTCGACCGGCTCGGGGGTGGGGAGTTCGTCCGCGTGTTCGCCGGTGACCAGGTAGACCACCCGCTTGGCGACGGACACCGCGTGGTCGGCGAAGCGCTCGTAGTAGCGGCCCAGCAGGGTCACGTCCACGGCGGTCTCTATGCCGTGCTTCCAGCGGTCGTCCATCAGGTGCTGGAAGAGCGTGCGGTGCAGCAGGTCCATCGCGTCGTCGTCGTGCTCCAGCTGCATCGCCAGGTCGATGTCCTTGGTGATGATCACCTCGGCGGCCTTGGCCATCAGGCGCTGGGCGAGCTGGCCCATCTCCAGCATGGTGGCGTGCAGGTCGCCCGGGACGGCGGAGGCCGGGAAGCGGAGCCGGGCCAGCTTGGCGACGTGCTGGGCCAGGTCGCCGGAGCGCTCCAGGTCGGCGCTCATCCGCAGGCTGGTGACGACGATCCGCAGATCGGTGGCGACCGGCTGCTGGCGGGCCAGCAGGGTTATCGCGCGCTGCTCCAGGTCGCGCTGGAGGTCGTCGACCTTCTCGTCGGCGGCTATGACGCTCTCCGCGAGCTTGAGGTCCGCGTCGAGCATCGCCGTGGTGGCGCGGCCGATGGCCGAACCGACCAGCCGGGCCATCTCGACCAGGTCTTCGCCGATCGAATCGAGCTCCTCGTGGTAGGCGTCCCGCATCAGTGACCTTCTCTCGCTCTCGCGCCCCGGGGGCGTTCGGTGTCCGTGGTGTGTCCCGCGTACTCATCCTGCGCACCCTGTTCCCTGCACGCGTCCCCGCAGGTGCTCCCGCACGTCCGGGGTGCCTGGTGGGCAGGGTGTTGACGGCTACGCGGTGCGGGGAGCGCGCCGGACTGGTCGCGCGCCCCTCCCCACGGTCCCACGCTCGAGTGGGAACACGTCGGGCTCCAGCACCTCGTGTGAATCGGGATGGTCCCCTCGGTGAACTCTGGGTAACGCACGTTCCCCCCGGCGTCTCGGCGGGTGGCGCTGCTCACAACCCTCCGACCTGCGCCGGAGGCGGTCAGAGCGGCGGGATCACGGGAAACCGGCGGTATGCCTGGGCGGTACACGGGTCGTGCGGAGTGAATCAGGGCCGACCCCTCGGTGAACTCTCGGCAACGTCTGTTCGAGCGATCGCTTCCGAGGCTGTGGAGCCCTCGCATTCCGTGCATAACCTGGACGCATGAACGTGGACGCGGCGGTCGCCGCACTGGCAGCGGTCGCCGGTCTGTGCACCGGTGTCATCGCCATGCTGGCGTTCCGCTGGAGCGAGCGCGACCAGGCCAGGCCCACCCGTTCCTCCCTGCACACCGAGGCCGCCCTGCCGCCCGGCGTGGACACCGTGCTCTCGGTGCTGCGCTCCTCGGCGGTGGTGCTGGACGAGGCGGACGCGGTGGTCAAGGCCAGCTCCGCCGCGTACGCCCTCGGACTGGTGCGCGGTGGGAAGCTCGCGGTGGAGCCGATGCTCGCGATGGCCCGCGACACCCGCAGGGACGGCGAGATACGCCAGATCGAACTGGACCTGCCGCGCCGCGGCACCGGCCGCGGGGGCGAGGCGCTGGCGGTCTCCGCCCGCGTGGCCCCGCTCGGCTCCCGGCTGGTGCTGCTGCTGGTCGAGGACCTCACGGAGGCCCGGCGGATCGAAGCGGTCCGCCGCGACTTCGTGGCCAACGTCAGCCATGAGCTCAAGACCCCGGTGGGCGCGCTGTCGCTGCTCTCCGAGGCCGTGATGGACGCCTCCGACGACCCCGAGGCGGTCACCCGGTTCGCCGGCCGGATGCAGATCGAGGCCACCCGGCTGACCAACCTGGTGCAGGAGCTGATCGACCTCTCGCGGGTGCAGAACGACGACCCACTGGAGGACGCGGAGCCGGTCCGGGTGGACGAGCTGGTGGCCGAGGCCATCGACCGCTGCCGCCACCAGGCGGGTACCAAGCAGATCACCATGGCCACCAACGTGGTGGCCCCCGCGGGGCACTCCTCCGAGGGCGGCGGGCGGCAGGGCACCGAGGACCTGCGGGTCTGGGGCAACCGCGGCCAGCTCGCGGCGGCCCTGGGCAACCTGGTGGAGAACGCCGTCAACTACAGCCCGGCCCGTACCCGGGTGGGCATCGCCGCCCGCCGCATCCCCGGCCCGGCCGGCGGCCCCGCCGGAATGATCGAGATCGCGGTCACCGACCAGGGGATCGGCATCTCGGAGAAGGACCGCGAGCGGATCTTCGAGCGGTTCTACCGCGTCGATCCGGCCCGCTCGCGGCAGACCGGCGGGACCGGCCTCGGTCTCGCCATCGTCAAGCACGTGGCCGCCTCGCACGGCGGGGAGGTCACGGTGTGGAGCGCCGAAGGCCAGGGCTCCACGTTCACCCTGCGACTCCCGGAACCCGGCAGTGCCCGGGACCGCGCCGAAGCCGAGGCGGCCCGCGAGGGCCGCCACGGCAGCCGCTCACTGCTCGGTCCCGAGGACCTCGAAGGCGAGGACCAGGACCGGGCGTACGAGACCTTCACCAACGATCCACTCTCCCCGGAGGTCCTTCCGTGACCCGAGTGCTCGTCGTCGAGGACGAAGAGTCGTTCAGCGACGCGTTGTCGTACATGCTCCGCAAGGAGGGCTTCGAGGTCGCGATCGCGACTACCGGGCCCGAGGGCCTGGACGAGTTCGAGCGCAACGGCGCCGACCTGGTGCTGCTCGATCTGATGCTGCCGGGGCTGCCCGGCACCGAGGTCTGCCGCCAGCTCCGCAGCCGCTCCAACGTCCCGGTCATCATGGTGACCGCCAAGGACAGCGAGATCGACAAGGTCGTCGGTCTGGAGATAGGAGCCGACGACTACGTCACCAAGCCCTTCTCCTCCCGCGAGCTGGTCGCCCGCATCCGTGCCGTCCTGCGCCGCCGCGGCGTGCCGGAGGAGGTGGCCCCCGCCGCGCTGGAGGCCGGACCGGTGCGGATGGACGTGGACCGGCACGTGGTGACGGTCGGCGGCGGCAAGGTGGACCTGCCGCTGAAGGAGTTCGACCTGCTGGAGATGCTGCTGCGCAACGCGGGCCGGGTGCTCACCCGCATGCAGCTGATCGACCGGGTCTGGGGCGCGGACTACGTCGGCGACACCAAGACCCTGGACGTCCACGTCAAGCGGCTGCGCGCGAAGATCGAGCCGGACCCGGGCGCGCCCCGCTACCTGGTCACGGTCCGCGGCCTCGGCTACAAGTTCGAGCCCTGATCGGCGCCGCACCCGCGAGCACTGTGCAAAGGGCGGCCGTCCGGAATCCTCCGGACGGCCGCCCTCGCGCATGTCCTACTCTCGGCCGCGCCACGGTGCGGGCCCGCTCGGGGTGCCGGACCGCGGCGCCTCCGCTCAGCCACGGACCGGCCAAGCCGCGGTCCCGCTCAGGCCCGCGCCGGCCCGAGCGGTTCCGCCCAGGCCCCGCGCCGGCCCGCGAACGACGCCTCCGCGCAGGCCGCGGCGACCCGCCCAAGGGCACCTCGGCTCAGGTCGGCCGACCCGCCCAAGGCGCCTCCGCTCAGTGGCCGGCGGTCTGCCCGTTCGGGTTGGGCTCGCCGGTCGCCACGCCCTGCCGGTCGGCGGGCTTGTCGGCGGGCTTGTCGGCCGCCTGGCCGCTCGGCTTGTCGGCGGGCTGACCCGCGTCGTGCTCGCCGGCCGGCACGTCGCTCGCCTTGTCGCTCGGCTTCTGCGCCGGCGGGCCGGACTGGGCCGGGGCGCTCGGCATCTCGGACGGGCCCCACTTGTCGAAGTAGCTGGTGGCCGGGACGACGAAGGCGTCCAGCTTGACCTCGCCGGTGGTGCTGAAGTCGAAGGCCACGGTCTGCGCCGAACCGTCCTCGGCGGCCTCCCGGCCCTTCTCGAGCACTGCGGACGCGTTGCCCTTGCCGCCGATGGTGATCGCGTAGCCCTTCGGCACCACGACCGGACCCGATCCCTTGGCCGGGGAGAGCTTCACGGGGTGCCCGGCGACGGTGATGGACTTCAGGGTCTGGTCGCTGGTGCCGTTGTTGAAGATCCGGGCGTTGACCACCGCCGGGCCCGTGGCGTTGCGGTCCGGCTGGGTGATGATCGTGGCGTTCTGCACCGCGATGTCGCCGACGGAGGTGGCGGCGTTGTCCGGCTTGATCTCCAGGCTCTGCGCATCGTTTCCGGCCGCGCAGGCGGAGAGCGAGGCGATCGAGAGCACGAGGGCGGTGGCGGCGAGGGCGCCGCGTCGAAGGTCGCTGCTCACGGCGGCGGCATCTCCTAGGACGAAGTAAAGGTTGGATCAGCGCGCTTAGGTTACCGAGCCACCCTCGGCGCGCCGCACCCGACCCGCCCCAGACGATCTCCCGCAGGTCGGAATATCTTCCCGGCGGCCGGTCGGCGGATTATCGGTAAGGAATGCGATGAGCCACCAGGGGAATTTGATCACCCCTGCGATCATCTGTGGCGTGATCAATTCGCGAATCGCTCGCGATGTAGCCTCCGGCGACCGAACGGAGTACCGGAAGTACCGCTGAAGGAGTCCGGCAAAACGGGACGTTCAGCCACTCGCGCGGGTCGACCGGAAGCTGTAACGTGCGCCTTTCGCTTCGCCCGAACAGCCGCTCCCACCTGCGAATACCCCGTTCCGGAGACCCCTCGAAGCACGTTACGGCCGTTGTTGTCAAGCCCCGAGATATGCCCTGACCTGCGAAAACGCCATTCAGAACAGAGCGTTGCCGTGTTACCCTGGATAGCCACGGAAGGGGTACCTGTCACATGACGTTCAAGGTTGGCGACACCGTGGTCTATCCCCATCACGGGGCCGCGCTGATCGAGGCCATCGAAACTCGCCAGATCAAAGGCGTGGACAAGACCTACTTGGTGCTGAAGGTCGCACAGGGCGACCTCACGGTTCGTGTGCCGGCGGACAATGCGGAGTTCGTCGGTGTCCGCGATGTGGTCGGCCAGGACGGGCTGGACCGGGTCTTCGAGGTGCTGCGCGCACCGTACGCCGAGGAGCCCACGAACTGGTCCCGGCGCTACAAGGCGAATCTGGAGAAGCTCGCCTCAGGTGATGTGATCAAGGTCGCCGAGGTGGTCCGCGACCTGTGGCGCCGCGAGCGTGAGCGCGGCCTCTCCGCAGGTGAGAAGCGCATGCTGGCGAAGGCCCGGCAGATCCTGGTGAGCGAGCTGGCGCTTGCCGAGAGCACCAACGAGGACAAGGCCGAGGCCCTGCTCGACGAGGTTCTCGCGTCCTGACCCCAGCGGATCCACCCGTCTGACGCGGTGCTCGATCCACAGCAGTGAGATGCCACAGCAGTGATGCCGCGGCGCCCGCGACCCGACATGGTGACGATCCGATCCGTGTCCACAGTCGCCGGGCGCTGCGGCATTTCGCGCTCCGGCCGCTCCCGCCCCGCGGCGCACGGCCGAGGCCACTCCGCGCCCCGAACAGGGCGCCGCACGGTAGCCCTGAACCCCGGCGCTCTGCGATGCTCTTCACGCACCGCACCGCGCCGATGCTCTTCGGGCACCCCATCGTGCCCGGGGTGCCGGGCCCGGACCGCCGGCGCGACCAGCCGTCACGGAAGGGTCTGGTCGGGGCATCGCGCCCGGGCACCCCAAGCCCTCACGAGCGGGGTACCTCCAGGCCATACCCATTCGAGCCGAGGAAGCAAACCTGAACGCCAACGCAATGTCCGCCTCCCAGGGTGCGGAGCCCTCGGAGCGGTCCACCCGCACCGCCGCGGTCATCCCCGCGGCCGGCCGTGGCGTGCGCCTCGGCCCCGGAACCCCCAAGGCACTCCGCACGCTCAGCGGCGTCCCCATGCTGGTGCACGCCGTACGGGCGATGGCCGCGTCCCGCGCGGTCTCCCTCGTCGTGGTGGTGGCACCCGCCGACGGCGTCGCGGAGGTCCGCCGCATGCTGGACGAGCATCCGCTGCCCGGCACCACCGAGGCGGTGGTGGTCCCCGGCGGAGCCACCCGCCAGGAGTCCGTCCGGCTCGGGCTGGCCGCCCTGCCCCAGGACGTCACCACCGTGCTGGTGCATGACGCGGCCCGCCCGCTGGTCCCGGTGGACACCGTGGACTCGGTGGTCGCCGCGGTCCACGAGGGCGCCCCCGCGGTCGTCCCGGCGCTGCCGCTGGCCGACACCGTCAAGCAGGTCGAACCGCGCACCGGCGAGCGGGCCGGTGAGCCCGAACCGGTGGTCGGCACTCCGGAGCGGGCGTTGCTGCGCGCCGTCCAGACGCCGCAGGGCTTCGACCGCCGCACGCTCGTCGAGGCGCACGAGACGGTACGCCTGGAGGGCGAGGGAGCCACCGACGACGCCGGGATGGTCGAGCGGCTCGGCGTGCCGGTGGTGGTCGTACCCGGCCACGAGGAGGCGTTCAAGGTCACCCGGCCGCTGGACCTGGTGCTGGCCGAGGCCGTCATCGCCCGCCGGAGGGCCACCGATGGCTTCTGATCGCGCAGCGAATCCGGGGGCCCCGGTGGTCCCGGTCGTCCCGCTGGTCGGGATCGGCACCGACACCCATGCCTTCGAGGAGGGCCGCGAGCTGTGGTGCGCGGGCCTGCTCTGGGACGACCCGGAGAACGCCGGGCACGGCCTGGCCGGGCACTCGGACGCCGATGTGGTGGCGCACGCCGCCTGCAACGCGCTGTTCTCCGCGGCCGGCCTGGGCGACCTGGGCGCCCACTTCGGCACCGGCCGCCCCGAGTGGGCGGGTGCCTCCGGGGTGACCCTGCTGACCGAGGCGGCCCGGATCGTACGCGCCGCCGGCTTCGAGATCGGGAACGTCGCGGTCCAGGTGGTCGGCGCCCGGCCGAAGATCGGCAAGCGCCGGGACGAGGCCCAGCGGCTGCTCTCCGACACCATCGGCGCCCCGGTCTCGCTCTCCGGGGCCACCACCGACGGCCTGGGCTACCCCGGCCGCGCGGAGGGGCTGACCGCGATCGCCACGGCACTGGTCTACCGCGCCCCCGAGGGCGCCGCCGGCTGAGCGCCCGGCACCCCGGGTGGTCCTCGCGGGTCCATCCCGGGTGGCGCGCGCATGGGTCACCCGCCAGGGGGCATGGCGGCTAAGTGGAGCGTGCGGCGTGGTACGGATTCCCGGGAGGGACCCGTACCCGCCGCGCCCGCGCCCCGCACCGACCATCCGCACCGACCCGTCCGGGAGGACCCATGGCCGCCGAGCTCTCCGACAAGCTCAAGGAGCTCCTCGACACGCCCGTCTTCATCATCGTGGCCACCCTGCAGCCGGACGGCAGCCCGCAGCTGTCCCCGGTCTGGGTCACCCACGACGGCGACGACGTGCTCTTCTCCACCACGGTCGGCCGGCGCAAGGAGCGGAACCTGCGCCGGGACCCGCGGGTGACGGTGCTGGTGCAGCCCGCCGACGCGCCCTACAACTACGCGGAGATCCGCGGCACCGCCACGCTCACCACCGAGGGCGGGGACGAGCTGATCGACCGGCTCTCCCGGAAGTACACCGGCAAGGACTACCGCGACTTCAACCCGGACTCCGTCAACGACGCCCAGCGGGTGGTGGTACGGATCCAGCCGCGCAAGGTGGTCGGCATGGGCCTGGGCTGAGGCCCGGCGCCGGACCCGCCCGGCGCGGTGGGAGATCCGCGGTATCACACTTCGGTGACCCTGCGGCCATTCGGTCGCGGGGCACTGGCGTGCTGCGTCTACCCTTGATGCGTGACGATTCGCCTGTACGACACCAGCGCCCGGCAGATCCGTGATTTCACCCCGCTGCGGCCGGGCTGTGTCTCGATCTACCTGTGTGGCGCCACCGTGCAGGGTGCCCCGCACATCGGGCACATCAGGTCCAACCTCAACTTCGACATCATGCGCCGCTGGTTCGTGTACCGCGGCTACCAGGTGACCTTCATCCGGAACGTCACCGACATCGACGACAAGATCATCCGGAAGTCGGCCGAGCAGGACCGCCCGTGGTGGGCGATCGGCTACGAGAACGAGCGCGCCTTCAACGCGGCCTACGACGGTCTCGGCTGCCTGCCGCCGACCTACGAGCCGCGGGCCACCGGGCACGTCCCCGAGATGATCGAGATGATGCGCGGCCTGATCGAGCGCGGCCACGCCTACGCCGCCGAGGGCAACGTCTACTTCGACGTGCGCTCCCACCCCGACTACCTGGAGCTGTCCAACCAGCAGCTGGAGAACCTCCAGGCCGCCGGGGACGTCGAGGCCGGCAAGCGGGACCCGCGCGACTTCGCCATGTGGAAGGCGAGCAAGCCGGGCGAGCCCAGCTGGGAGACCCCCTGGGGCCGCGGGCGCCCCGGCTGGCACCTGGAGTGCTCGGCCATGGCGCACAAGTACCTGGGCGCGGCCTTCGACATCCACGGCGGCGGGCTCGACCTGATCTTCCCCCACCACGAGAACGAGATCGCGCAGGCCAAGGCCTTCGGCGACGACTTCGCCAACTTCTGGCTGCACAACCACTGGGTCACCATGAGCGGCGAGAAGATGTCCAAGTCGCTGGACAACTCGGTGCTGGTCGCCGACATGCTCCAGCGGTGGCGGCCCATCGTGCTCCGCTACTACCTGGGCACCCCGCACTACCGCTCGACGATCGAGTACAGCGAGGAGGCGCTGCGCGAGGCGGAGTCCGCCTTCGCCCGTATCGAGGGCTTCGTGCAGCGGGCCACCGAGAAGGCCGGCCAGCCCGTGGAGCCGGCCGCCGAGGTGCCGCCGGCCTTCGCCGAGGCGATGGACGACGACATGGGCGTCCCGCAGGCGCTGGCGGTGCTGCACAACGCCGTCCGGCAGGGCAACTCGGCCCTCACCGCGGACGACAAGGAGACCGCGGTGGCCCGGCTGGCCGAGGTGCGCGCCATGCTCGGGGTGCTCGGCCTGGACCCGCTGGACGAGCAGTGGGCGGGCGCCGGCGAGCGCGGCGAGGACCTGCACGGTGTGGTGGACTCGCTGGTCCAGCTGGTGCTGGAGCAGCGGCAGGCCGCCCGCGCGCGCAAGGACTACGCCACCGCGGACGCCATCCGCGACCAGCTCCAGCAGTCCGGGCTGGTGATCGAGGACACCCCGTCCGGACCGCGCTGGGAGCTCGGCTCGCGCTGACCCGGCCGTGACGCGCGGACGGGCCCCGGCCCGTCCGCGCAGCCGTGTGCCGTCCGGCCTCCCGGGGCGGCACACTGGATGACAGACGTACGTTTGCTGAGCAGTGCTGAGCAATGAACAGAACAGGTGTGACATTCATGGCCGGCAACAGCCAGCGCAGGAACCGCCGTACCAGCAACAAGAAGGGCGCCACCGTCGGCAGCGGCGGCAAGCGCCGCCGCGGCCTGGAGGGCAAGGGCCCGACCCCGCCCGCGGAGATGCGCAAGGGACACGTCAAGCAGCGCGTGGCGAACGCCCGCGCCAAGGCGGCGACCCGCCGTCCGGCGCCCCGCCGCGGCGGCCCCAAGGGCACCAACGAACTGGTGGTGGGCCGCAACCCGGTGGTCGAGGCGCTGCGCGAGGGCGTGCCGGCCAACACCCTCTACGTCCAGCAGTTCATCGACAACGACGAGCGGGTGCGCGAGGCGCTGCAGCTGGCCGCCGAGCGCGGCGGCATCAACCTCATGGAGGCGCCCCGCCCCGAGCTGGACCGGATGACCAACGGCCTCAACCACCAGGGCCTGGTGCTCCAGGTCCCGCCGTACGACTACGCGCACCCTGAGGACCTGCTGGACGGTGCCGCGGACGAGGGCGAGGACCCGCTGATCGTGGCCCTGGACGGGGTCACCGACCCGCGCAACCTGGGTGCCGTGGTGCGCTCGGTCTCCGCCTTCGGCGGGCATGGCGTGGTGGTGCCCGAGCGGCGCGCGGCCGGGATGACCGCGGGCGCCTGGAAGACCTCGGCGGGCACCGCGGCCCGTACGCCGGTGGCCCGGGCCACCAACCTCACCCGGGCGCTGGAGTCCTACCAGAAGGCCGGGCTGACCGTGGTCGGACTGGCCGCCGACGGCGAGGTCGAGCTGCATGAGCTGGAGGTCCTCGACGGCCCGGTGGTGATCGTGGTCGGCAGCGAGGGCAAGGGCCTGTCCCGCCTGGTCGGTGAGACCTGCGACCTGCGGGTGCGGATCCCGATGCCGGGTGGCGCGGAGTCGCTCAACGCGGGTGTCGCGGCCGGTGTCGTCCTCTACGAGGCCTCCCGCCGCCGAGCCTGACCGCCCTGCCGGGCGGGTCTCCGGAGTGCGCTGTGCCCTGCCGGGCGGGGTGGCATGGTGCGGCCCATCGCGGGTGTCGCGCGGCTGGCGTGGTGCCACGAGGCCTCGCGCCGCCGTGCGGGATCGCCCCTGCCGGGCGGGTGTGCGGGTGCGCTGTGCCCTGCCGGGCGGGGTGGCTGAGCGTTGACCGCTGGGCGGGTGGGTGACGCCGTCCCCACCCGCGCCGCCGTCGGGCTGCGGTGCGGTTCCGGGTCGGGGGCCGTGGTGCGGGAGCCCGCGCCTGGGAGTGCGCCGCCTGGTGGCGGCCGTGCGCGGGGTGCCGTGGCGCCGTCGGGTGTCGGCGGTGTCGGGTGCGTACGGCATTCGGCGCTGACCGGCGGGAACACACCGTGTTGATCTTGACTTGACGGGCCTCGGACAGCTAATGGCGGTCCGGGCAGTGTCTTAACCGGGCGTCACTCGGTTAGATGAGCGTGGACACCAGAACACCCCGCTCGCCGTCGGGGGGAAGCTCGCCCGGGTTCGATGAGGAGCCGCTGCTGAACATGGCCAAGGTGCCATGCGACCCAGCGCAGGTCATCGTCAGTCACGCGAGCTTCCGGGTGCAGCTCGCCCGCCCGGTCCGGGGCCGCTCGCGGGTGGACGCCGCGCGGACGGGCCAACCGCCGGGCGCGCGCCGCCGCCGGGCGCCGGTGGTCTGGAGCGGGCACACCGTGCCGGGCGGCGACCCGGCCGCACAGCTGCTCCAGGCGGTGCGGCAGTCCGGCCGCACCTGGGCCGCGGGTGCCGAGGGCGAGGAGCCGGCCGGGGCCACCCGGGTCATCCCCCGGGTGGCGCTCCAGGACCCGCCCACCCTGGTCATCAAGCCCCGGTTGTCCCAGGACGGCACCGAGCGGCTCCCGGTGGTACGCCCCGGCCGGCCGGCGTACGGCGGTGCCCGCCCGGGCACGCCCGGCACCCCCGGGGCGGGCCTGCCCGGCGGACCGGACCCGGAGCGGGACGGCGACCCGGACGACGCGCCCGGCGGTGAGCCGCAGCCCGGCCACCGGCGCGGGCGCACCGCGGGCGCGGCGAACGCGAACGCCGGGGTGCGGCACGCGTACTACCCCGCCCGCCGCCTCAACCTGGGCATCGTGCTGCTGCCGATGCGGATCTTCCTCGGCCTGATCTCGGTCTACGCGGGCCTGGGCAAGCTCGCCGACCCGGTCTACTTCGACGGCGGCGAGCGCGGCTCCATGGTCAAGTGGCTGCGGTCCCTGGACCCGTGGCCGGTCGCCGAGCCACTGCGCGACTTCGCGCTGAACCACCCGGTGGGTGCCGGGCTGAGCGTGGCGTTCATCCAGGTGGTGGTCGGCGTGCTCACCGTCATGGGGCTCTGGCAGCGGGTCGCCGCCGGGTTCGGGGCGGCGCTGTCGGCCGCGCTGCTGGTCACCGTGAGCTGGCGGACCCTGCCGGCCTACGACGCACCGGACATCATCTATCTGGCCGCCTGGAGCCCGCTGATCATCGCCGGCGCCCCGGTCTACTCGATGGACGCCCGGTTGACCGGCGAGGCCTGGCGACGGCTGGGCCCGCGGGTCGAACTGTGGCAGCTGCGGCGGCGGGTGCTGCGCCGCGGCGGGCTGACCGCGGCCGTGGTGTGCGGGCTGACGCTGCTGTTCGGCGCGATGCTCGGCGGGGCGGTGCGCTCCTCGCACCCGGTCCACGCTCCGCACCACGGTGACTCGCCGCACAACAGCCTGCCCGGCTCGCCGCTGCCCCAGCCCTCCGGGCACAGCACCCGCCATCACGCCAAGCGCCCCGCGCACGTGGGAGGTTCCCCCTCGGCGGCCCAACGCTCGGCGAGCCCGTCCACCTCGGCGTCCCCCGCGGCGCCGCGGTCGACCAGGGAGGCGGCTCCCACGGGCACCGGCGGGGCCGGCGGCGTGCCCAGCCAGACGCAGAGCGTCCCCCAGGGCACCCGGCCGCAGGCTCCCCGGCGGCCCGTCGCACCCCCGGCGGCCCCCTCCGGGCCCACCACCTCGGCGGGCGGCGGGACCCCGAGCGGGTCCGCCTCCGGCGGTGGCGGCGGCTCGGCCTCCGGCGGCTCCGGCTCCACCTCCGGCGGCGGAGGAGCCCTGGGCGGCCTGCTCGGCTGACCGACCGCCCGGACCGGTGGCGCTTCCCGCCACGGCAGCGACCGCGGGCCCGTACGGAGCGATCCGACGCTCCGTACGGGCCCGTGTGGCGTACCGGCTTCCGGCCCGGGCACCAAGGTCCGGCCCTGGAGCGGCCTTGGTGACCGGCTGCCAGTCCGGATTCCGGTCCGGCTCCCGGTCCTGATTCGTCTGGCTGCCGCCGGCGTTGGGGTCCGGCTTCCGTTCGGCTTTCGGGAGTCTCGCCGGGCGGTGTCCGTCAGCGGGGTTCCGGGAGGCCGGGTGCGGCGGCGGTGCCGGCGAGTTCCTTGGCGGCCTCGGTGAGGTCCTTGGCGGTGTCGATGGCCCGCCAGTACGCCCCGTGCGGCAGCGGGAATCCGGCCAAGCGGCGTTCCCTGGCCAGCCGGGGGAAGGTGGTGCGCTCATGGTCGCCGCGGTCCGGGAGCAGCGCGGTGAAGGCCGCGGAGAAGACGTAGACGCCCGCGTTGATCAGGTACGGCGAGGGCGGCGACTCGATGAAGTCCAGGACGTGCCCGAACTCGTCGGTCTCCACGGCTCCCCAGGGAATCCGCGGCCGGGCCAGGGCGAGGGTGGCGACCGCGTCCCGCTCGCGGTGGAAGTCGGCCATGTCGCGCAGCGAGAAGCGGGTCCAGATGTCGCCGTTGGTGGCGTACCAGGGCTGGTCGGGGTGGGGCAGTGAGGCGGCGGCGTACTTCAGGCCGCCGCCGCGTCCCAGCGGCTCGGTCTCCACCACGGTGGTCACCCGCAGCGGGAGGTCGGCGGAGTCCAACCACTCCTGGAGGACGTCGGCGAGGTGGCCGCAGGAGATCACGGCATCGGTGACGCCCTCGGCCGCCAGCCAGGACAGTTGATGGCCGATGATCGGCGTGCCGGTGCCGGGGATCTCGACCATCGGCTTGGGCCGGTCGTCGGTGTACGGGCGCAGTCGCGAGCCCTGGCCTCCGGCCAGGACGACGGCCTGGGTGGGCCGTACCGGATGGGCGTGCGGCTGAGGGGCGGTTCGGGCGTCACCTGTCATGGTCCGCACCTTATGCGGTACGGGGCGCCGCCCTTGCGGCGTGGGTGCGTCCGCCGTACGGGGTGAGGGCGAGGCGGCGCCTCGGGTGCCCGGCGTACGCCGCGAGGCCGCGAGCACGGCGCGGCACCCACCCGCGTACCGGCGTACGACCCGCATGACGGCACAGGGCGGCACATGGCGGCGCCCGACGCGCGCATCCGGCGTGCGGTACGGCCCGCGGCACCGTGCGACGCGTCGGGCTGGGGTGGGGTGAGGGACGGCGGGACCCGCGGAGTCAGTGGATCTGGGAGACCCCGCTGGCGAAGGAGGTGTCGCAGACCGGCCGCGAGTACGCCTGGGCGCGCTGTGCGGAGCCGTACTTGGCCACCGCGGCCCGGCCCAGCGCGCGGGCGATGGTGGCGCAGTGCTTGGCCAGCGAGGGGCGGCG
Source organism: Streptomyces palmae (assembly GCF_004684805.1). GTDB lineage: Bacteria > Actinomycetota > Actinomycetes > Streptomycetales > Streptomycetaceae > Streptomyces > Streptomyces palmae. Next base: position 29,631 of record NZ_SRID01000002.1, on the reverse strand, counting down.
GTCGGTGGCCATCTGGAGGTGGGTCAGCGCCACCCCGGGATCCCTTCGCTGGAGTTCGGCCAGCAGCTGGTCGCGCAGCACCTCGTGGGCGGCGCGCGGGGCCGCGTGGGTGGAGGCCCGACCGGAGGAGGCGGTGAGGATCTGCGATTCCGCGTGGGGGTTCGCCCAGGGCACGCGGGCGACCGCGAGGGTGCCGGAGAGCACCAGGACGACGGGGAGGACCAGCGCGAGAGTTCTGCCGATGTGGCGGGTGGCGGTGTTCACAGGGACTTCCTCGTGGACGTTCGGGGAGGGAACTGCGATGACGCCGAGATCGTAGCGAGGAGTGATGAGATGGCGACATTGAGTCACCCTGATGAGGGATGGCGAAAGGGTAGTTATCTGTGCTGCGTTGACATCTCGCGGTGAATTGCCCGTTCTGTCGCAGTACTTATCGAGACAGGGAGCGCGGGGTGGGGAAACGGCGACGGCGCCGCCCCGCCGCGGTGAGCGGAGGGCGGCGCCGTCGGGCGCTCGGGTCGTACCGGGCGAGGTCAGTCGCTGAGCCGCTCGCCGGAGGAGGTGGAGAAGACGTGGGTCTCGCCCGGCCGCGGCACCACGTGCAGCACCGAGCCCTTGGCCGGCACCTGCCGCCCGTTGACCCGGACCACCAGGTCCTTGGTCTCGCCGCCGACCTCGGCGTGGCCGTAGACGTAGCCGTCCGCGCCCAGCTCCTCGACCACGTTGACGGTGACCGCCAGACCGGCCGGGGCGTCCTTGGTCAGCGACTTGCCGCTGACCTCGCCGCCCGCGCCGACCAGGTCGAAGTGCTCGGGGCGCACGCCCACGGTCACCGTGGTGTCGCCCCTGTCGGCCGCGGCGCTCAGCGCCTCCCGGGAGACCGGCACCACGCTGTTGCCGAACTTCACGCCGCCGTCGGTGATCGGCACCTCCACCAGGTTCATGGCGGGGGAGCCGATGAAGCCCGCGACGAAGAGGTTGGCCGGCCGGTCGTACATGTTGCGCGGCGAGTCGACCTGCTGAAGAAGTCCGTCCTTGAGCACGGCCACCCGGTCGCCCATGGTCATGGCCTCGACCTGGTCGTGGGTGACGTACACGGTGGTGATGCCCAGCCGGCGCTGGAGGCCGGCGATCTGGGTGCGGGTCTGCACGCGGAGCTTGGCGTCCAGGTTGGACAGCGGCTCGTCCATCAGGAAGACCTGCGGCTCACGCACGATGGCGCGGCCCATCGCCACGCGCTGGCGCTGGCCGCCGGAGAGCGCCTTGGGCTTGCGCTCCAGGTACTCGGTGAGGTCCAGGATGCGGGCCGCGTCCTCGACCTTCTGCCGGATCTCCGTCTTGTTCACGCCGGCGATCTTCAGCGCGAATCCCATGTTCTGGGCGACGGTCATGTGCGGGTAGAGCGCGTAGTTCTGGAACACCATGGCGATGTCCCGGTCCTTCGGCGGCAGGTGGGTGACGTCGCGGTCGCCGATGCGGATGGCGCCGCCGTTGACGTCCTCCAGGCCGGCGAGCATGCGCAGCGAGGTGGACTTGCCGCAGCCGGAGGGGCCGACGAGAACCAGGAACTCGCCGTCCTCGATGGCGATGTCCAGCTGGTCGACGGCGGGCTTGGTGCTGCCCGGGTAGATCCGGGTGGCCTTGTCGTACGTGACCGTAGCCATGGTGATGCATCCCTTCACCGGCAGGAACGTGCCGGACGATCCGAGTAAAGGTGGATGTTTCCGGTCCACTCGCGCGAACCTGCCGTGACGGTACCCGGCGGATCCCCCCGTGTCAGTAGGGAGGGGTGCCTTCCGCCCCGCCGCGCCGAGGGGGCGGTTCGGCCGAACCGGCCGGGGATGCGGCGGATGGGGCTCGGACGGGTCACGGTGATGGGTACACTGCAGAGGACTCGCCGACTTAGCTCAGCTGGTAGAGCACCGCTCTTGTAAAGCGAAGGTCGTCGGTTCGAACCCGACAGTCGGCTCTGTGCACCACCGCCCCGCCCTGGACGCTCCATCTCCGGGGGAGGCGTCCCTCACGGCCTCGGACACCGGTCCGGGGCCGTTTCGCGTACGCGGCGGACGAGTGAGGGGGCGGGACACCCGGCGCCGGACCGGGTGGGAAGGATCGTCGCCATCCGGGAGGGGGCCGGCCGGACTCCTCATCGGTCCTCTCGAGCTTCTCCTGGGGCGGGGCGGTGTGGCGCCGCCGGTGGGTCCGGGGTGGGCCGTACTCCCTCGCTCCGGTGCCGGCGGCGCCGCGGCCGTTTCGGTCGTCGGGTCGTCCCGGGGGCGTGGGGCGTGTGTGGCGGTTTGGTGACATGCCCGGGATAGATCGGTAAGACCCGTACGAGACGATCGGACAGGTCGTTTGCAGACGCTCCGGGAGCTGTCAACAACAGGCCAACGGGGGCGTCTGCGATAGCCCAGCGTCGTGGAACGGCTGCGCTGTGCATGCGCGGGGTGGCCGTGCGGGGTCGGTTTCGGGCTTGGAGTGCAGCTTGATGTCAATCCCGCCAACGTTATGGGCTCCGCTTATGGGAGACCTTGTGCGCAAGGGGGGTTTTGCTTGACCTTTACCAGTAGTCGCGCGTTGACTGGGTTGGAACCAGCGAACTAATCTCGCGCGTCAAGTGCTGGTGACGAGTTTCGAAGTCAAAGCATGGCCGACCTGCGAGTTCTTACTCGCGAGTTAAGAGTCGGTGGCGTACGGGTGGACACCGGAGTCGCCGTGAGACGGACATTTAATTGCGGATTCAATTAGCGGATTCGGGTATCGATGATCAGTTTCGGTGACCCCTGTCCACCTGGGTGTTCGACGGTAATCGACGGGTGCGCGATCGCGAGGGCGCGCGCCACATGGGGGAGTCATGACAGAGCTGTCGAAAACGGCCGATAGCGCGGACGGTGTGGAGGACGCCCTGATGCGGGCGCGCCGGCTCATCGAGTCCGCGGTGTCGATGCACCGCAGTGCGCCGGCGCAGCGCTCGCCGATGGTACTGACCTCGGATGTCCCGGCGGTGCGCCGGGAGATCGCGCGGCTGCTGTCCCAGGCCAAGCGGAGCGTCTGCGTGATCGTGCCGGGCAGCTTCGAGCGTGCCAAGCCGATCATTCCGTTACTGGGCAAGCTGAGCGCGCTGGGGGGCTCGGGGGTCGCGGTACGGGTGCTGTGCTCGCCGGAGGTGCTGGCGCCGCTGGGGATCCTGGGAGCCGCCCGGCGGGGCGTTCCGGGGTACGAGGTGCGGGTCACCGAGGTCGATCTGCAGGGCGCGATCATCGTGGACGGGCGTCGGTCCTTCGGCCGCACCGGCCCGGAGCGCAACGGCCGTTACGCCTCGGTCATCAGCGACCCGGCCGCGGTACGGGCGCTGGACCTGATGTTCGCGGGCATCTGGGGGAGCGCCATTCCGCTTGCCGAGCACCTGCGGCTGGCGGAGCGGCTGCGAACCGAGGCGGTGCGGCTCATCCTGGAGCGGCTGCGCGCCGGCCACACGGACGACGTGGCGGCCAAGGAGATCCAGGTGTCTCTCCGCACCTACCGCCGCCATGTGGCGGCCATCATGCGCGACGTCGGCGCCAACTCCCGCTTCCAGGCGGGGGTTCGCGCCGTTGAGCTGGGGCTTCTGTCGCAATGTGACTGACTTGGGCTGATCGGCTGATAGATGTCACGGGGTGAGGTAGTTGAAAGATCCCGCACTGTCCGGGGCGGGTACCGGCTGGGGAAACGAGGGCGGGGCTGATGGTGCCGCCGGCATCGAAAGTAGCGAATTCAGTCATGCGCATGTCGAAGATGACATAGCGCAGGAACTCCTCGCGGTTCGCGAGCTCATTGAGTCGACGGTGGTCAAGCACCGCGACCGGCAGTCCCGCAATTCCTGGGTGGCTGCCGTCGAAACCGAGGACAGGGAAATTCTCCGGGCTGCTCGAGAATTGCTCGCGCAGGCCTCGGAAACCGTTGACGTGGTACTCGCGGCGGAAGCCGCGCACGCCCGCGTCATCCATTCCGTACTGAGTGAATGGCTCACCGAGGAAGGCATCACGGTCAGGACCCGGATGCTGTGCGCCCAGTCCACGCTGGACTGGCAATTCGTGCAGCGGCACACCGGGGACGGCCAGCCGTTGGAGGTGCGGGTCGCCCGCATCCCGCTGCTGGCCGCCCTGATCGCGGACGGCCGCTCCGCGCTGGTCTGCGCCGACTCGGCGGTGGGCCGGCGGGCCTCGGCGATCCGCGACCCGGGGGTCATCGAGACCCTGCAGACGCTGTTCGACGGCATCTGGCGCAACGCGCTCCAGGTGACCGAGCGCATCGACTTCGGCGACCGGGCCCGGACCGACATGGTCCGGCCGATCCTGGAGTGGTTGCGGCTGGGCGTCACCGACGAGGTGGCCGCCCGGGAACTGTCCGTCTCGGTGCGCACGTATCGCCGGTACGTGGCCGAAATCATGGCCCTCCTGGGGGCGAACTCCCGTTTCCAGGCCGGAGTTCGGGCGGCGGAGCTGGGTCTGCTGCCCATTGCGCCCTCCCAGGAGCCACCGCAGCTGCGGCGCTGAGCGCGGCGGCCCAGGGCACGTCCCGTCATCCGTGGTGGATTCAGTGAGCCTCCAAAGCTCGCCACGGGTGACGGGACGGCCGCACTTCAACAAATAGTCAGGAGACCGGAAGGCGACGGCGCGCCCGGCGGGGCTGGCAGGTTCCTGTAGTCGTCGTTGCGGGTGTTTGGCGGCGGCGACTAGACATGACCATAGGAATTCTCAACCCACTTCAGGGAGTTGGATGATGAATTCCCCGGTGGCCCTCATCCCCGCGCGGGTCGCCGGCGCGGAGGTTCGGGATACCCTCCCCAGCCACGCCGGGCCTCCGCCCGTCCGACGAGGAGACACATCCATGACGACCTCAACTCCGGAACAGGCACTGAGCGGAGTCGGTGTTCTCGACAAGGCGTCGCTCCTGCTCGGCGTGCTGGAAGGCGGACCGGCCTCGCTGTCGAGACTGGTCTCGGACACCGGGTTGAAGCGCCCCACGGTGCATCGGCTGGTCCTCGCGCTGGAGCGGCTGCGGCTGCTCGCCCGGGACGCACAGGGCCGGTTCATCCTGGGGCCCCGGCTGGGGCTGATGGCCATGGAGGCGTGCCGGGACCATCTGGTGCTGTCCGCCGAGCCGGTGCTGGGCGAGCTGCGGGACATCACCGGCGCCAGCGCCCGGCTCTACCGGCGCCGCGGCAACATGCGGGTCTGCGTGGCGGAGGTGGCCGCACCGGGCGACCCCGGTCCCCGGGACCGGGTGCCGGTGGGCGCCGCGCTGCCGATGAACGCCGGACCGGTCTCCCAGGTGCTGCTGGCCTGGGAGCGGCCGGACGAGCTCTACGAGTGCCTGCGCGGGGCGCAGTTCAACGCGGCCACCCTCTCCGGGGTGCGGCGGCAGGGCTGGGCGCAGAGCATCGGCGGACGGGAGCACGGCATCGCCGCGGTGGCGGCGCCGGTCCGCGGCCCGGGCGGCCGGGTGATGGCCGCGCTGTCCATCTCCGGACCGGTGACCGAGATGAGCAGCACCCCGGGCCGGCTGTACGGCAGTGCGGTGATCGACGCGGCGCTCCGGCTCAGCGGCGGCGGCCTGCACCGCTGACGAGTGGCCGTCCGGCCGGGGTGTGGCGCCGCTCCGGCGTGCCCGCCCGCGGGGCGACGGCCTGCGGCGGTGATGAGTCTTCCCGCACGCCGTCCTGGCGCGGCCCGGTCGCGATCCGGCGAACTGGCCCACGCGGTGACGCCGTACGGCAGTGGTGAGGCGACTGACGCGGACCTTTTGGCATGCCTGACCGGTGGCGTACGGCGGTGGTCGGTGTTCGTTCGCCGTCCTGGACCGGACCTGAACTGGCCGACGCGGTAAGGCCATCCGGCCAGGGCGAGGCGACTGACATGGACCTTTTGGCATGCCTGACCGGTGGCGTACGGCGGCGGTCGGTGTTTCGTTCGCCGTCCTGGCGTGTGCCCTGAACCGACCGACGCGGCAAGTCCGTTCTGCTCGGGCGCGGGGCCCCTTGGCTCGGCCGGCTTCGGCGTATCCGCGTGCCGGGGCGTGGCATGCGGCGGTGGCCGGTGTCCCCCGGGAGGACACCGGCCACCTGATCTCGGGCACGCCCCGCGGAGAGGCCGCGCGGTCAGCGCATCCGCAGCAGCGCGCAGCCCAGCGCACCGTCCCGGTCGACCGAGGTGAGCACGGCCACCCGGCCCGCGGCACGGGCCGAGTCCTGGGCCGCGGTGAGCGTGGCGACCACCTGGAACGCGGAGGTGGCCGCGCCGGTGTCGCCGATCTGCCCGGGCCGGCCCAGGGTCAGCGGGTCCAGGTCGCCGAAGAGGGCGTCCAGGGCCTTGAGCTCCTGCCGTCCCGCCTCGCCCGCCGGGGCGGAGGCGGAGACCGCCCACACCTCCTCGCGGCCGATGCCGGCCCGCCTGAGCGCGTTGCCCACCACGGTCTCCAGTCCGGCGGCCACCCCGTCCGGGCCGGTGATCCCGCTGCTCACGCCGAGCACCTCGGCGAGCGCGTCGTCGTCACCCCTGCCGTCCGCGGCCGGCGCGCGCAGCTGGACCATGGCGCAGCCCTCGCCCAGCACGGTGCCGGTCTCGTCGGCGCCCCGGGTGTGCCACTCCAGCCAGGAGCGGTCGGTGGTGTACTCCTCGGCGGCGCCGCACAGGACGGTCCGGGCGCGGCCGGTGGCCAGCAGCCGGCGGCCGTAGTTGAGGGTGGCGATACCGGAGTTGCGGCCGGCCGCGATGGTGGCGTTGGGGCCCTTGAGCCCGTACCAGATGGCGCACATGCCGGCCGAGGCGTTGCCGATGGCGTTGGGGATGTGCGCGGTGTTGATGTAGTACGGCTTCTCGTCGGTGAGGGTGTCCCGGGTGATGTCCACCATGCTCTTGTGGCTGCCGTGGGTGGTGCCCAGCACCAGCGCGGTGTCCTCGTCGGGGTCCTCGGAGGGCAGCGGGCCGCCGGTGGTGTCCAGCAGCCTGCCGACCGTGGTGACCACCAGGCCGGTGACCCGGTCCATGGCGCGGGTGCCCTTCTTGCCGAGCACCTCCTTGATGACGAAGCCGGGGACCAGGCAGGCCTCGGTGTCGGCGCGCTCGCCGACCAGCCAGTCCTCGTTCTCCAGCGGCACCGAGGTGGTCCGGCCGGAGCGGAAGCCCTCCTCGAACGCCGCGCGGCCGATGCCGTACGGCGAGACCGCCGACCAGTCGGTGATCAGTGGTCCGGTCATGCTGCTCACGCTCCCTCTCACGCCTCGTACCTGCCGAGGAGGACCACGGCGTTGTTGCCCCCGAAGGCCAGCCCGTTGTTCTGCACGATCCGCAGATCGGCCTCGACGGCCTCGTTGGGCACGCAGTCGATCTCGCACTCGGGGTCGGTGGAGGCATGGTTGATGGTGGGCGGGATGAACCCGTGGGTGATCGCCAGCGAGCAGGCGATCGCCGCCAGTGCGCTGGCCGCGCCCATGGTGTGCCCGAGCATGGACTTCACCGAGACGGTGCGCGGCGGGGTGGTGCCGTACACCGAGCGGATGGCCCGGGACTCGGTGACGTCGTTGGCCTTGGTGCCGGTGCCGTGGGCGGAGATCAGGTCGACCTCCTCGGGCTTGACGCCCGCGTTCTCCAGCGCCAGCTCCATGCAGCGGGCGACGCTGGACTCCAGCGGCGCCACCTGGTGGTCGGCGTCGCAGTTGAGGCCGTAGCCGAGCACCTCGGCGTAGATCCGGGCGCCGCGGGCCAGCGCGGACTCCAGGGTCTCCAGCAGCAGCACCCCGGCGCCCTCGCCGGTGAGCAGGCCCTTGCGGTCGATGTCGAAGGGCTGGCAGCGCTCGGGCGCGATGGTGCCCAGCCGGTAGAAGCCGGCGAAGGTCTTGCGGCACATGGCGTCGGCCCCGCCGCACAGCGCGTAGTCCGCCTCACCGGAGCGCACCGCGTCGAAGCCGTAGCCGATGGCGTAGTTGCCGGCCGCGCAGGCGGTCGGGATGGTGACGGCCTCGACGTCGGTCAGGCCCAGCTCCTGGGCGATGCTGGCGGACAGCCGTCCGGCGCGGATCCGGCCGGCGATGGAGCGGTCCATCTCGGCGGAGCCCTTGGCGAGTTGGCTGGCCACCAGGCGGTCCAGGTCCCAGGACTCGCCGTCGGTGGTGCCGATGGAGATCAGGCCGCGCTGCTCGCGCAGGTCCGCCGGGTCCAGACCGGCGTCCTGGACGGCCATCCGGGCCGCCGCGACCGAGAACTGGCTGGCCCGGCCGAGCTGGGCCGCGTCCAGGTTGCGGATCCAGCGCTCGGGTTCGAAACCGCGGATCTCGCACCCGTTGGTGTGCTCGAACCCCTCGGTGTCGAAGACGGTGATCGGCTTGGCGCCGCTCCGTCCCGAGCGCAGGCCCTCGGCGAACTCTGCGGCGCCCACTCCGATGCTGGAGAAGACTCCGAATCCGGTCAGCACCACTCTGCGTGCGGCGTCGTGTACGCCGCCGGCTGGATTAGTCGTCATGGCTTCCCCCCAAGTGGATCGGGCGCGGCGGTGGATGGATCGGGCTGCTACCAGCCGGCGGACTCGGCCAGGACCTCGTAAACGCCGTTCAGGTTGACCATGCGGGAGAGCTCGGCCTGGTCGATCGTCACCTTGAATTCCTTCTCCAGCGACGCCAGGATCTCGATGGCGCGCAGCGAGTCGGCGCCGTGGTCCTCACGGAACAGGCTCTCGCCGGTGACCTCGTCCTCTTCGAGCTCGAGGATCTCGCAGACGATCTCCTTGATGGTGGCAGCCTGCTCAGCCGTGACATTGGCCATGGTGGTCAACCTTTCAGAATTACCTGGGTATTTCCCGGGGGACAGTAGGGAGGCGTCGAACCGCGCGGCAACCGCATTCGCAGGAAGTTGTCATGTGACGCCGCGTCGGCTGTCCCAACCTGTCAACGTGCTGCGCGACCGGGGACGTTGCACCGATTGATGGGTCTGACACCCACCTGCCGAACCGTCGGCGGCGCATACTCCCAGGGCCGGGTGGGGGTGGCATCTTCCTGTCGGGATGGTCGGGAGCACTCCCCCGCCACCTCTATCGTTCCGGTGAATCCACTTTTCCTGATCTGCCGAACCGCCAGACTTCCGGCGCTGTCCGGAGGCGCATTCGGCGGCAGGAATCTTCCGTATTCCCAATTGGCCGCGGAGGTCTCCCATGCCTGCCATCACCGACGAGCAGTTCGAGCAAATCAAGGAGATCGTCTGCGAGATCCTCGAGCTGGAAGAGGACGAGGTCACCGAGACCAGCCTGTTCCGCGAGGACCACGGCGCCGACTCGCTGCGCGCCATCGAGATCCTGGCCTCCCTCGAGAAGGAGTTCAAGATCACCATCGACCAGGCGGAGCTCTCCCGCATGGTCAACCTCAAGGGTGTCGCCGAGGTCGTCGGCGAGTCCATGGACGCCAAGTAACCCGCCGAACGCAACCAGCGGAACCCAGGGGGTAGAGCATGACCGAGCGGTGGCCCATCACCGGGGTGGGCGCGGTGGCCAGCGTCGGCCGTACCGCCGAGGAGATCTTCGAGAGCCTCTGCGCGGGACGGACCGGGCTCGCGCCGATGCGCGAGTTCACCAAGGACTGGTACACCGCCGGTGAGCTGTACGAGATCCAGGCGGACACCAAGGACGCGGCCGGGCAGCCCAGCACGGCACAGCGCGCGACCGGCTTCCTGCTGGACGCCGTCGCGCAGGCGCTGGCCGACGCCGGCATGGACGAGGACCTGGGCGACATCCCGGTGCTCGTCGGCACCGGGCTGCGCGAGCTGCGTTCGGTGGAGCGCTGGTGGCGTGACGGCGACCCGCTGACCGCGGCCGGGCTGCACTTCGGTGCCGCGCTGCGGGAGCGGTTCAACGCCAGCAACACCCACACCTTCTCCAACGCGTGCTCGGCCTCGCTGTACGCGCTCTCCCTCGCCACCGACCTGCTGGCCGACGAGGCGGGCCCGGAGGTCGTGGTGGTGGCCGGCACCGACTCGATCACCGAGAGCATGTTCGGCATCGCCGACCGGGTGCAGTCCGTACCGCCCGGCGCGGTGCGCCCCTTCGACCGCAACCGGATGGGCACCATCCTGGGCGAGGGCGCCGCGGCCGTGGTGCTGCGTCGCGCGCCGCGGGACGGCGCGGCGCCGCGCGGCTGGGTGCGCGGGGTGGGCGTCAACTGCGACGCCATCCACGCCACCGCCCCGGACGCCGGGATGATCGCCCAGGTGATGCGGGAGACCCACCGCCGGGCGGGGGTGGCCCCGGCCGAGATCGACCTGGTGATGCTGCACGGCACCGGGACCCCGGCCAACGACCTCGGCGAGGCGCAGGCCATGGGCGAGGTGTTCGGCGAGGACGTGACCTCGCCGGTGATGACCGCCATGAAGTCGATGACCGGTCACACCTCGGGCGGCTCCGGGCTGCACTCGCTGATCACCGCGCTGGGCAGCATGCGCACCGGTCGGATCGCGCCCACCATCACGCTCGACGACCCGATGGACGAGGTGGAGACCTTCCGCATCGTCCGTGACAAGGAGGCCTCCGCGAAGGTCTCGCTCGCCCAGATCAACGCGTTCGGATTCGGCGGCATCAACGCCGTCGCGATTGTGGAGGCCGCGTCGTGACCACTTCCGTGACCAGCAGCGCGGTCATCACCGGGGTGGGGCTCGCCCTCCCCGGCGTGGACTCCGCCAAGGACCTGCTCAGCACCGTCGACCCGGCCCCCGAGCCGGTCGACCCGGCGGCCCGGATCGGCAAGAAGGGCCTGCGCTACAAGGACCGGGCCACCCAGCTCGGCCTGGTGGCCGCGCACGACGCGCTGATCGCCGCCGGCCTGCTGGACGGCCACGGCCTGAAGACCAGCCTCAAGGTGGCCCCGGAAGAGGTCGCCGTGGTGGTCAGCTCCAACTTCGGCAACCTGGACTCGGTCGTCGAGGTCGTGGACACCATCGCCAAGGAGTGCAGCTCCCGGCTGGTCAGCCCGATCGTCACGCCCAACCTGTCCAGCAACATCGTCGCCTCCGAGGTGGCGATCCGGTACACCCTGCGCGGGCCCAACCTCACCGTGTGCAACGGCGCCACCGGCGGTCTGGACGCGGTCGGCTGGGCGCTGTCCTGGCTGCGCGCCGGACGCGCCCGCTACGTCCTGGTGGTGGGTGTCGAGCCGGACAACCCGGTGGTCCGCAAGCTGGTCGGCGGGGACCGGGTGCTGGACGGCGCGGCGGCCCTGGTGCTGGAGCGTCCGGCCGACGCGGCCGAGCGCGAGGCCCCGGCGCTGGCCGAGTGCGTCCGTGCGGTGCGCACCTCCTCGGTGGCCGCCTGCACGGCCGCGCTGACCGCCGGCGGCGAGCGGCCCGCGGCCTGGTACCTGCCCGAGGGCGGCGCCGAGGTGGACCAGGAGCTGCTGCCCGGCGCCGACCGGCTGGACCTGGCCCCGGTGTTCGGCACCACCTCCGGCGCGCTGGGCGTGCTCCAGCTCGCCTCCGCCGCCGGCCGCTACCAGACCGGTGAGCGCGGCCCGGTGCTGGCGGTCTGCGGCGCCGAGGACGACGGTGTGGCCGGCGTCCTGATACGGCCCGGACAGGACTGACGCCATGGCACAGCCGGTGCGGCCGAGCGGGCAGCCCCCGGTCCGACTGCTCCCCAAGCGAGCGGGCGGCCCCGGGGAGCCCGGTCTGCTCATGCTGCACGGGCTGGCCAACAGCGCGACGCTGTGGGACTCCTATCTGTCCCACAGCGCCGCGGGCGGTCCGGTACGGGCCGCCGAGCTGCCCTGGCGCGGCGGCGGTGTCGGGAACTGGTACCACCACCCGGCGGCCCTGGACTGGATACGGCAGGCGCTGGACGCCGCGGCCGAGCCGGCCGGCGGCTGCGAGATCGTGGTCGCCCACTCCTTCTCGGCGCTGCTGCTGCTGAACCTGCTGGGCGGCGCCGAACCGGGCACCGCGCCGGACCGGGAGCTGCCCGAACGGTGGGGCATCCGCGGCCTGGTCCTGGTCTCGCCGTTCTACCGGGCCGCGCCGCAGGACTTCGACTACGCCACCTTCACCGGCATGCTGGGCCGGATCCAGGAGCACACGGCCGACTCCCTGGCGGTGATGTCCCAGGGCCGCGGCAACCCGGCGCTGCGCCAGGCCATGGCGCTGCGGCTGGCCGAACTGGTCGGCCCGTACGGCTGGACCCGCTTCTTCGAGCAGTACCTGCGCAGCCCCTGGGCCGACCTGGCCCGGCTGGACCTGCCGGTACTGGTGATCACCGGTGCCGGGGACCGGATGGCCCCGACCGAGGAGGCCGCCACCCTCGCCCGCCTCCTGCCGCAGGCCGAACTCCACACCCTGGAGGACTGCGGCCACTTCCCGATGACCGAGCACAGCGAACACTTCGCGGCACTGGTCGACGGCTTCGCCGACCGGATCCGCACCCGGGGCGAGACCGTCGCCCCTTCCGCCTGCATGGGAGACCGATCATGACCGATACCGCTGTCAAGCGCCTGCTGTCCGAGACCACCACGGTGGTGCACAGCCCCGGCTACGAGGGTGCCAACATCGGCACCATCATCGGCTTCAAGCACGTCAACTACCTGGTCGAGAAGGCCATCATCGACCACTTCCGGGTCAGCGGCCTGCCGGTCGGCGCGCTCTACGAGGAGTGCGGCCTGGGCTTCGACCTCACCTTCCTCGACTCCCGCCTGAACACCGCGCTGATCGTGGACGACCAGGCCTCCATCGAGGTCAAGCCGGTCACCAAGGACGGCGACGACGAGCTGACCTTCAAGGTCTCCATCACCGTGGAGCGCGACGGCGAGCCCAACAAGGCCGTCTCCTCCAAGGCCCGCGCGGTGCTCCGGTACGACGAGGACGACCGCCGGATGCTGGAGCGCAAGCCGGTCCCGGCCGGCCTGGAGCGCTTCGTCAAGGCGCGCATCGGCGGCGCCGAGCCGGGCGCCGAGGTCGCCGAGCTGGGTGCGGAGACCCTGATCTCCGGCGGCTCCGTGGACCGCGACCCGGTGCTGGAGCAGCTCACCGCCGGTGAGAACGCCTACGCCTGGAAGTTCCGCATCCCCTACCCCTACGTCCACTTCTTCGAGCGCATGCCGATGTCCGGCTACCTGCGCCTGATGGAGGAGGCCAAGCACCGCTTCGTGGACGCCCGGGGCATCTCCATCCGCGCCCTGCTGGACGAGTCCAACTGGATCCCGGCAGTGACCCGTTCGCACGTCACGCTGCTGGACGAGGCGCACCTGGAAGAGGACCTGTACGTCGTCTACACGGTCGACAACATCTTCAAGAACCTGCTCTACACCTCCCGCCTGGACTACTACGTGGTCCGCGACGGCCGCCTGGTGAAGACCGCCACCGGCGAGATCACCCACGCCTACGGTGTGGTGGAGAACGGCAAGAAGGGCCGCCTGGTCGAGTGGGACGAGCGGGTCGCCCGAGCCTTCCGCGGTGAGGGTGACGCCAAGTGACCGCGACCGAACAGGCGGCGGAGACCGCCAAGGTCGCGCTGGTCACCGGCGGCAGCCGGGGCATCGGCCGGGCGGTCGCGCTGCGGCTGGCCGCGGACGGCTTCGACGTGGCGATCTGCTACGCGGGCAACGCCGAAGCCGCCGCCTCGCTGGAGAAGGAGGTGGTGGACCTGGGCCGGCGCGCCTTCGTCAAGCAGACCGACGTCTCCGACATGGCACAGGTCCGCGCCCTGGTCGGCGAGGTGGAGGCGGCGCTCGGCCCGATCGACGCGGTGGTCACCTCGGCCGGCATCACCCGGGACAACCCGCTGCTGCTGATGAAGGACGAGGACTGGCAGCGGGTCATCCAGGTCAACCTCGACGGCACGTACAACGTCTGCCGCACCGTCATCTACGAGATGATGAAGCGGAAGTCCGGCGTCATCGTGAACCTCTCCTCGGTGGCCGGCGTCTACGGCAACGCCACCCAGACCAACTACGCCGCCTCCAAGGCCGGGATCATCGGCTTCACCAAGTCGCTGGCCAAGGAGGTGGGCCGGTACGGCATCCGCGCCAACGTGGTCGCCCCCGGCTTCATCGAGACCGACATGACCAGCGCGCTCAGCGACAAGGTCATCGAGCAGGCCAAGACCCAGATCCCGCTGCGGCGGGTCGGGCGGGCGGAGGAGGTCGCCGACCTCGTCTCGTACCTGGTGGCCGACCGCTCCTCGTACATCACCGGCGCCGTCCTGCAGATCGACGGCGGCATCCACCTCTGACCGGAAGGAGAGCAGACCCATGGCCAAGCCCAAGAAGCAGCCGCGCTGGTACTTCTCGCTGCGCAGCCCCTACGCCTACTTCGCCTACCGGGACCTGACCGAGCGCTACCCGGACGTCGCCGACGCCATCGAGTGGATCCCGTTCTGGGAGCCGGACGCGGTGACCCAGAAGCTGCTCGACGCGGACGGGGTGGAGCTGCCCATCGTCCCGATGTCGCGGGCGAAGAACTTCTACATCCTCCAGGACCTGCGCCGCCTGTCGAAGCTGCGCGGCTTCGAGATGACCGTCCCGGTGGACCGCGACCCCAACTGGGAGATCTCCCACCTGGGCTACCTGGTGGCCCAGGACGCCGGCAAGGGCCGCGAGTACATCGACGCGGTCTACCGGGCCCGGTGGATCGAGGGCAAGGACATCACCGAGCGGGCGACCATCGCCGCGGTGGCCGAGCAGCTGGGCCTGGACGCGGACGCCGTGGCCAACGCCTCGGACGACGACGAGATCCGCGCCCGCGGCGCCGCGGCGCTGACCCGCTCGTACAAGGACGGCCTGTTCGGCGTGCCGTTCTTCGTGCATGGCTTCAACAAGTTCTTCGGGGTGGACCGGCTCAAGCCCTATGTGGCGGCGGTCCGCGGCGAGGACCCGGTGGAGGGCGACATCGACCAGTCCTGGCTGGGCGAGTTCATCGAGCTGCCGGAACTGGTCACCCCGGGTGGCGACGGCGGCATCGCGGGCGGCTGTGCGTAGGCGCTCCGCTTGAGGGCCGCAGGGGTTCGTGGTCGTTCGGCTGCGGGTCTGTTTGTGGCTTGTCGCGCAGTTCCTCCCCCAGACTCCGTCCGGGGGGACGCCCAGCGCCCCCTGAGAGCGCGGTACCGCCGTACATCGATACAAGCAAGGAGAAACAGGGCTATGGCCGAGAAGAGCATCGAGATCGGTGAGCTGCGCGAGCTGATCGCCGACGTTCTGGACATCGCCTCGGACGAGGTGACCGAGGACGCCCACTTCATCGAGGACCTGGGCGCGGACTCGCTGCTGGCGCTGGAGATGGCGGTGATCCTGGAGCGCACCTACGAGATCAAGATCGAGTCGCACGAGATCACCGACGTGCAGCGGCTGCGCGATGTCCACGAGCTGCTGCAGCGGAAGCTCGCGAGCGTGTGACCCGGCCGATGACCGCGCCGACCATGTCGTACCTGCTGGTGGAATCGCAGGTCGGCCATGCCTCGGAGCGGTTCGTCGGCGACGCGCTGGCGCTGGCGGCGGCGGGCGGGCGGGTGCGCCTGTTCCTGGTGGCGGACGCCGTCGCCGCCGCCGTGCGCGGCGCCAGTGAGCCGGTCGCGGCCTTCACCGCGGCCGGCGGCGAGCTGTGGGTGGACGGATTCACCCTCGCCCAGCGCGCCATCCCGCGGCGGGTCCTCGCCGACGCGGCGAGCGTGGTGGACATGGACCGGGTGGCGGCCGAACTGACCGCGGCCGGCACCCGGGTGGTGTGGCACTGATGGCGGCCACCGTCGCCCGCAGGCACTGGGACCTGCTGATCGTCCTGACCGCCCCGCCGCATGTGAACGACGCGCTCACCACCGCGCTGCGGCTCGCCCAGGCCGTCCTCGACCAGGGGCGGACGGTACGGATCTGGGCCTGCGGCTACAACACCATGCTCACCCAGGAGTCGCTGGGCGACCGCAAGCCGGCCCACCTGCTCGACCCGCGGGTGGTCGCGCCCTCGGCCGCCGCCGTCATCCGCGGCATGATCGACGCCTCCGAGAAGCGGCTGGCCTGGATCGTTTGCACCGCGTGCAGCGCCGAGCGCGGCGCGGGCCGGCACATCCCCGAGGTCCGGCTCAGGTCCGACGCCCGGCTGGCCGCCACGGTCGCCGCGGCCGACCGGACCGTGTACATCGGGGGAGCCTGAGCGATGACGTACCTGGCCGTGATCGACCGCGGCTACCGGGGCACGCTGGAGGCCCAGTTCTTCGACGCGCTCTACGGCGTGCTGGCCTTCCGCGGCCAGCTCGGCACCATCGACCTGGTGCTGCGCGGCACCGCGGTGACCGCCGCGGTGACCGCCGAGTCCGCACCACCCCGGCTGAAGCTGGCCGGCCTGCCGGAGATCACCGCGCCTGACCCGCGCGCTTCGGTGGCCACCCTGGTCGAGGAGGGCGTGGCGGTCTACGTGGACCGGCACGGCCTGACCGCCCTCGGCCTGGACGAGGACCGGCTGCTGCCGGGGGTGCGCTGCGTGGACAGCACGCGGCTGGCGCTGAGCTGGGACACCTACCAGCACGTGTGGTTCCTGTGAGGGGCGCACACCGCGGACCGGCGAGGGGGCCGGCCCGCGGCTTACGCGCTTGACCAGCCCGGCCCCGTCCGGTGCGGCGGGGGTACGGGCGCGATAAGAGGGGGAAAGCTTGATGACCGGGATCGTGGTCACCGGGACGGGGGCGCTGTCGTCCTTCGGTGGCGGTACGGCGGCGTTCTGGGACGCCATGCGCGAGCGCCGCAGAACGGCGCCCACTCCGGCCGAGGAGCTCGGGCCGGAGCTGACACCGCTGACCTTATGCCAGATGGTGCCGGACGGGGTCGTGCCGGATCAGCCGCGACGGGCGCTGGGCCTGCCGCTGGGCCGGGCCACCCGGGCCGCCCGGCAGGCCGCGGCGGAGGCCGCCGCCCAGGCCGGGCTGGTGCCGGGCGCGCCGGCCGGACGGACCGCGGTGTTCTTCGCCAGCGGGGTCTCCGACGCCCAGCAGGTGGAGGAGTGGCGGGCCGGCACCGCCACCCCGACCGAGGGCTGGGTGCCCGGCTACGCCACCGCCGCGGTGCTCGCCGAGGAGTACGGGGCGCAGGCGGCGGCCGGCAGCCTCTCCAACGCCTGCGCGGGCGGCGCCTACGCGCTGGCCATGGGCGCGGACCTGATCCGGGCCGGGGACGCGGACGTGGTGATCGCCGGCGGGGTGGAGATGTACTCCCGGGTCACCATGGGCAGCTTCCAGCGGCTGGGCGCCGTGGACCCGGACGGCTGCCGCCCCTTCCACCGGCTGCGGCGCGGTACCGGGCAGGCCGAGGGCGCCGCGGCGATGGTCCTGGAGTCGGAGGAGTCCGCCCGGGCCCGGGGCGCCCGCCCGCTGGCCCGCCTGGTGGGCTCCGGCTGGACCTGCGACGCCCACCACCCCACCGCCCCGGACCCCAGCGGCGTGCAGATCGCCCGCGCCATGCGGCTGGCCCTGGAGGCCGCCGGACGCACCGCCGACCAGGTCTCGGCCGTGCTGCCGCACGCCACCGGCACCCAGCTCAGCGATGTCACCGAGTGCGCCGCGCTGCGCCAGGTGTTCGGCCCGGACGCCGCCAAGGTGCCGCTGTACAGCCTCAAGGCGCTGCTCGGGCACACCGGCGGTGCCTCCGGAGCGCTGTCCGCGGTGGCCGCGGTGCTGGCGCTGGAACACGGGCAGCTGCCGCCGAACCTGCCGGTGGACGACCTGGACCCGGAGTGCGAGGTGTGGCTGCCGACCGAGCCGACCACCCCGCGGGGGCGGCTGGTGATGATCAACGCCTTCGCCTTCGGCGGGCACAACATCTCGCTGCTCTTCGAGGGCGTCGAGCAGGCGGAAGGGCGGGACTGACCATGGCGACCACGACGGGGCACACCGACGCCACCGAGCTCGTCGTCTCCGGGATCGGCGAGGTGCTGCCGCCCGCGGACGCGGAGCGGGAGTGGTTCGACTACCGCACCGAGCTGGGCCCGTCCGGCTACAAGTACGTGCCGCGCTCCTCCCGCTATCTGCTGGGCGCCGGCAAGCGGGCGCTGGCGGACGCGGCCCTGGCCGAGGTGCCGGAGCAGCGCGGGCTGGACTGCGGGGTGGCGCTGGGGTCCAACAACTGCGCCTCCGACCTGCACGGCGTCATCGACCGGGCGGTGCTGGAGAAGGGGCTGGGCGGGCTGCGGCCCACCACCGCCCCGTACTTCTCGGTCAACCTCTTCCTCAGCAAGCTGGCCATCGAGCACGGGCTCAAGGGCTTCAGCCTGGCGCTGCACACCCCCCGGGTGGCCGGTCTGGAGTCGATCGAGACGGGGCTGCGCGCGGTCGCCCTGGGCCGGGCGTCCTGGCTGGTGCTCGGGGTCACCGAGGAGCCGCTGGACCCGGTGGAGCCGGAGGCGGCGAGCTCCGAGGACGGCGCGGTGGTGCTGGTCCTGGAGCCGGCCGAGCGGGTCCGGGAGCGGGGCGCGACGGAGTACGGCCGGGTGGCGGCCCGCGGTTTCTTCCTGTCGCCCACCGCGGCGGCGGATCCGGCGCGGGCGGCCGGGCACACCGAGCGGCTGCTGGCCGGGGCGCTGGCCGCGCTCGGGCTGCCGGACCAGGGCGCCGCCGGGCTGCCGGTACGGCTGGTGGCCGACGCCTCCCCGGTGGCCGACGCGCTGGCCGCCGCGCTCGGCGCGCAGGGCGGCCGGTTGGACCGGACGCACGCCGGACCGGGCTGCCTGGGACCGATGACCGAGGTGGCGCGGGCGCTGCGGGACGGCGAGGAGTGCCTGGTGGTCGCGGCGGGCGGCAGCGGCCAGGTGACGCTGGCCCGTATTCGGCCCACCGCGCGCTGAGTTTGCCATCGCTCATACGGCTGCGGGGCCCCTGGCATCCAGGGGCCCCGCAGCCGTGCTTTGCATCCCACCGGCCGGTGCCCGGCCGACCGGCATGGCGCATTGCGTAATCCCCGGTGAGCCCACCGGGGATTACGGAAGAGCCATTATCAGATGTCGAACTTGTCGCGGAACTCCTTCATCAGCCCCAGGAAGCCCAGGATGTGCTCGTCGGTGTGGGTGGCGTTGAGGATGAGCCGCATCGTGGCGTGGTTGCGGCGGGCGGCCGGGAAGAGATACACCGGAATGCGGTATCCGCGCTCCAGGAACGCGTCCCTGATGGCCATGCCCTTGGACTCCGGGCCGACATCGATCGAGGTCATGATGGAGGGCGTCGGATTGAGCTGGAAGCCCTCGTCGGTGAGCAGTTGGCGGAAATCGGCGACCTTCGCCAGGTAGTTGTCGACGATCTCCGGCTCGTGCTGGGTCAGCAGCTTCATGGTGTAGGCCGCGGTGGCCGCCGTCGGCGGCTGCACCTGGGCGCTGAAGACCGAGGCCATGCCCAGTGCCTCCATGGCCCAGATGGCGTCGTTCGGGCCGGCGATCATGCCGCCCTCCAGGCCCACCGACTTCTTCAGCGACACCATGATGAAGTCCGCGCGGAGCATGCCCGCGTACTCCTTGGCGAAGGGCCGGTGCTCGGCGCCGTACACCAGGAATCCGTTGGCGTCATCCACATAGGTGAGTGCGCCGTAGCGTTCGCACAGATCGACGATTTCGTGCATCGGGGCGACCGAGCCGTCCACCGAGTAGACGCTCTCGAACACCACCACGACCCGCTTGCGCTGGAGGCGCTTGAGGATCGATTCCAGGTGCGCGACGTCGTTGTGCTTGAAGGAGAAGAGCTGCCTGCCGTATTCGAGCTTCTCGGCGGCCTTCCACAGGCTCCAGTGGTTGTCCCGGTCGTAGACGAAGACCACGTCGGTGTGGTCGATCTGCATATCCTCCGACCAGGCCTGCCGGTTCGTCATGGCGTGGACGAAACCGATGTTGGCCAGCGTGCCGGTGGCGTAGCTGATCGCCCGCTCCTTGCCCAGGATGCGGCAGAGTTCGGCCTCCATGTCCAGGTGCGGACGGGTCACGCCCTGGCTGATCCGGGCGCCGCCGGTGGCCAGGCCGAAGGTGCGGGCCGCGTTCACGAAATGGTCCATGACATCCGGCCTGCTGTGCAGGTTGAGGAAGTTGACCGGCGCGAAGTTGACAAGGCTGCGGCCGTCCATCGTGACCTCGGGAACACCCGACATGCCCTCGGTGAACGGCACGTTGGTGACACCGAAGCGGCGCAGTCCCTCGGCGAACTGGCTGAACTGCCATTTCAGGGAGGAGCCATAGCGCAGCAGCTCGTCCGCCTGGTCGTCGCCGAGCTGCTCCAGCAGTCGCAGCAGTTTGGCGAGGCGGTCGTTGTCCCGCTCGTCGGCCGCCGCACTCTCCGCTATATGGGAAAGAGGGCTGGTGTCATTGCTGGTCAGCGGATCCGCGGCGCCCCCGTTGACCGCCTCGGACACGCCTTCCGCGCGCAGTGACATGGTCGGCGCTCCGGCTGCATCGATTGTCATGGTCCCCCAACCTTCTCGTGGCAATCGTTGCCGGTGACCGTATCGGCCCACTCTGGACGTACTTCGAAGTGTCGTCACAGATTGGCAAGTTGGTGCCTGAAGGCCGGCGGTCGCCATGACGCTGCGTAGAGAAAAGGGGACCCTTCGTCACAGATTAAAGTGACCGCTGGCAGTTCGTTGTCCCGGGCTTGGCCGGGGCGATCGCCGGACCCTAATGTCTGGCGCAATAGCGGAACGCACAGCCAATGGGGGGTCTGAGGTGCTGGAACCTCAAGGTCGCGGCCGAGGGAGAAGGGTCGTACTGACCGGACTCGGTGCCGTGTCCAGCATTGGGATCGGTGTCGAGGAATTCCGCGATGGACTGCGGTCCGGTCGCAGCGGAGTCCGGCCGATTTCACTCTATGACACCACCGGCTTTGAGTATGCAAATGGAGCCGAGGTCGTCGGGTTCCAGCCGGAACGCCATATTCGCACCCTGGACCCGCAACGCCTGGGCCGGGCCACCCAGTTCTCGGTGGCCGCCGCCCGGATGGCGGTCGCCGACGCCGGACTGACCGCGGAGGCGCTGGACGCCGGCCGCTGCCTGATCTCGGTCGGCACCACCGACGGCGAGTCGCACGACCTCGACCGGCTGGTGGAGACCGAGGTCGCCGAGGGCCCCGAGCACATGGACGCCATCACCGCCCGCAGGGTTCCCGTGGGGCACCTGTCGACCGCGGTGGCCCGTGAGTTCGAACTCACCCGGGCCGAGGCCGTCACCGTGCCCACCGCCTGCGCGGCCGGCAACTACGCCATCGGCTACGGCCTGGACGCCATCCGCATCGGCGAGGCCGACATCGCGCTGTGCGGCGGCGCGGACGCCGTCTGCCGCAAGACCTTCACCGGCTTCTACCGGCTGGGCACCATCGCACCCGAGAAGTGCCAGCCCTTCGACGCCGACCGGAAGGGCATCCTCACCGGCGAGGGCGCCGGCATCCTGGTCTTGGAGAGCCTGGAGTCGGCCCTGGCGCGCGGCGCCCGGATCTACGCCGAGGTGCTCGGCTACGGCCTCAACTGCGACGCCTACCACCAGGTCGCCCCGTTCGGCGAGAGCGTGGCCGACTGCATGCGGCTGGCCCTGGACGACGCCGGCGTCAAGCCCGAGGAGGTGGACTTCATCTCCGCGCACGGCACCGGCACCAAGGCCAACGACACCACCGAGGTCGGGGCCATCCGCTCGGTCTTCGGCGACGCCGTGCCGCGCACCATCTCGATGAAGTCGATGCTGGGGCACGCCATGGGCGCGGCCAGCGCGCTCGCCGCCATCGGCTGCGCCCTGGCCATCAAGGAAGGCTTCATCCCGCCGACCATCAACCACGTCCAGACCGACCCGGAGTGCGCGGTGGACTGCGTACCCAACGAGGCGGTCGAGGCGGACCTGCGCATCGTGCAGAACAACGGCCTGGCCTTCGGCGGCAACAACGCCGTGGTGATCTTCGGGAGCTACCAGTCGTGAACACCGTCATCTCCGCGTGGGCCGCGGTATCCCCGTTCGGCATCGGCCGCCAGGTCTTCCAGGACGGGCTGCTGGCCGGCCGGCCGGCAGCCGCCGGCGAGCCGGCCGGGCCGGACAAGGCCGCCTTCACCGTGCCGGACTTCGACCCCCGCGCCGTGCTGGGCAAGAAGGGCACCCGCTCCATGGACCGGGTCACCGCGCTGGCCGCCGCCACCGTCGGCGAACTGCTGGCCACCGCGCCCGGCCTGGACGCCCCGGCCGCCGACGACGCCCCGGACCCGCGCCGCTCGGTCGTCCTGGGCACCACCACCGGCAGCGCGCAGAGCATGATGGACTTCACCCGCAGCTCGCTCACCGAGGACAAGCCGTTCTTCGTGGACCCGGCGCGCTTCCCCAACACCGTGATGAACTGCGCGGCCGGCGCCTGCGCCATCCGCTACCAGCTCAAGGGCCCCAACGCCACCATCGGCGGCGGCCGCACCGCGGGCCTGCTGGCCCTCAACTACGCGCGCCGCCTCCAGCTGACCGGCCGCGCCGGCTCGGTGCTGTGCGGTGCCGCCGAGGAGTACAGCCACGCCCGTGCCTGGCTCGGCCACCACTCCCGGGACACCGGCGAGGAGGCGGCGGTGCTCGGCGAGGGCTGCGCCATGATGCTGATCGAGCCGGCCGGCGCGGGCGGCCCCGAGCGCCCCGGCCTCGCCGAGGTGCTGACCGTGCAGATGGGCGTGTACGCGGACGCCGAGGGCATCCGCCCGGCACTGGCCGACTGCGTGCGCCGCGCGCTGGCCACCGCCGAGGCCGCCCCCGGGGACCTGGCCCTGGTGGCCCCCGGGGAGGCCGCCGGCGTGCTGGGCGAACAGGAGCTGGCCGCGCTGGACGAGGTCCTGGCCGGCGCCGCCCCCGAACGCGTCTCCTGCACCGAACTGATCGGTGACACCTCGGCGGCCGCCGCCGCCTTCCAGATCGTCTCGGTCCTCGTGTCGGCCCAGCACCGCCCCGCCCTGGCGGGACGGCTGGCGCTGGTCACCGCGGTGGACCGGGACGGCGCACTGGGCTGCGCCCTGCTGCGTCTGCTCGACGGCGCGACGGCCTGACCCGCCGACCCGCCGGCGGCCTGGCCGCACCGGCCGGAACTCCGGCCCATCTCCACCCGACCACCACCAGATTGGGACATCACATGTCTGCCGCCACCATCGACCGGGAAGAGCTGCGGAGCGTCATGGCCGACGCCCTGGACATCCCGCAGGCCAAGATCACCGACACCGCCAACTTCGTCGAGGACCTGGGCGTGGACTCGCTGATGTCCCTGGAGGTCATGGTGCAGCTGGAGCAGAAGTACGGCGTCAAGCTGACCGAGGAGGAGTTCCGCACCATCACCACCTTCCAGGACGCCCACACCCTGCTGCAGAACCGGCTGAGCCAGGCGTGATCAGCGACGAGACCGCCCGGACGGTCTTCGGCGAGGTCGAGATCCTGTCCGCCGGGGACCAGGCGGACGGGCAGCCTCCGCAGGCCACCGCTCGGGTGGTCGTCGGGGCGGACGAGCCGGCCTTCGACGGGCACTACCGGGGCTTCGCGATCCTTCCCGGAGTCTGCCTGATCGAGCTGGCGCACCGCACCGCGATGGCCGCCCTGCCGCCCGCTCCGGCGGCCGGGCGGGCCCGGCTGGCCGCCGTGGAGGCGGCCCGCTTCCAGGACCCGGTCTTCCCGGGCGAGGCGGTCACGGTCGAGCTGAAGTGGGAGCGCACCGAGGACGGGTGGCGCTGCCGTACGGTCCTGAGCACCGAGCGCGGGCCCAGCGCCCGCGTCCGACTGGCCTACGAGTGGGGGGAGTCGGCATGACCTTCTCATCGGATCCGGCCGAGCTGATCCCGCACCGCGACACCATGCTGCTGGTGGACAAGGTGCTGGAGGTGGTGCCCGGGGAGCGCGCGGTGGTCGCCAAGACCGTGAGCATCGAGGAGCGCTGGTACCAGCGTCCGGGGGTGCGCGAGGCCGCCCCGGAGCACCACGCCTACCCGCACGCGGCGCTGCTGGAGTCGTTCAACCAGGCCTGCGCGGTCCTGGTGATGACGACCTGGCGCAGCTTCAGCACCGGGGTGCTGGAGGCGGGTGTGCCGATGCTCGGCACCTACAACAACGTCCGCTTCGGCCGCCCCGTGCTGCCCGGCGAGACGATGGTGCACCACATCCGTATCGAACAGGAACACAACGAGTCCATGGTCCTCACGGGGGAGAGCTTCGTCGGCGAGGACCGGGTCCTCACCGTCGGACACGGGCTCGTGGTGCGGCGCCCCGCCCAGGTGCTGGGCAGTGGCCGTGTACCGGAAGGACAGCACTGAACGGCTGACAGCGGCCGGAGCGCATCCGGCCCACTGACGGACACCCGGGACCGGCCATCGGTCCCGGGTGCTCAGAGGATGAGGACGGGGGAGAGCGCGTGTTCGGTTGGCTGGGGAGAGTCGTCGTCACCGCGCGCCGCGCGGTACTGATCGCGGCGGTGGTACTGGTCGCCGTGGGCGGCGTGTGGGGAACCGGGGTCACCGAGGATGGGGTGCTGAGCCAGGGCGGTCTGGAGGACCGCGCCAGCGAGTCCTACCGGGCCATGGACCGGATCAAGAACGAGGTGGGGCGGCAGGACGCCGACGTCCTGGTGCTCTACACCAATCCGCGCGGCACCGTGGACCAGGCCGCGTTCCGCACCGAGGTGGTCTCCGCGCTGGAGGCGGCGCGCCGCGACCCCCGGGTGGAGCACATCGACTCCTACTACGACCGGAACCTGGCCGGCCCCGCCCGGGGCGCCCTGGTCTCCGAGGACCGGCACGCCACCTACGCCGTGGTCCAGCTCAAGGGCGAGGACGACGACCAGCGGATGCGGTCCTACACCGCCCTGAAGGACGCGAAGGGCGGCAACCCGCTGGTGGTGGACAGCGCCGCGGCGCACACCGAACTCGGCGGCATCCGCCCGATGTTCGACGACCTCAACAGCGGCATCAGCGACGGCGCCGCCACCATCGAGTTCATCACCATCCCGGCGCTCTTCGTGCTGCTGCTGTTCGTCTTCCGCAGCGTGGTCGCCGCCACCGTGCCGATCGTGATCGCGATCCTGGCGCTGATCGGCGGCCTGGTGCTGCTGCGGGTGCTCAACGAGTTCACCAGCATCTCGGTGTTCGCCCTCAACGTGCTGATGTTCATGGCCCTGGGACTGGCCGTGGACTACGGACTGTTCATGGTCAGCCGGTTCCGCGAGGAGCTGGCCCAGGGCCACGAGGTGCCGCGTGCCATCGCCCGCACCATGCAGACCGCCGGCCGCACCGTGCTGGTCTCCGGCGTCACCGTCACCCTGGCCCTCACCGGCCTGCTGGTCTTCCCCCAGGCGTACGTCCGCTCGATGGCCTACGGCGGCCTGGTCGCCGTGGTGCTGGCGATGCTCGCCTCGCTCACCGTGCTCCCCGCCTTCCTCGCCGTACTGGGCCGCAAGGTGGACGCGCTGCGGGTGCCGCTGCCCGGCGACCGGCGGCGCGCCGCCCGGGCGGCCCAGGGCACCGCGGCCCAGGGCGGCTGGGGCACGGTGGCCGGCAAGGTGATGCGGCACCCCTTCGCCGTCACCGCGGCCACCGTGGTCGGACTGGTGCTGCTGGCCACCCCGCTGCTGGGCGTCCACTTCGGCACCAGCGACGAGCGGTCGCTGCCCAAGGACGCGGCCAGCCGGGTGGTCGCCGAGCGGCTCACCGACGAGTTCACCATCGACGCCCGCAAGTCGATCTACGTCCTGGTCTCCGGCGAACCCGGCACCGGCCAGGAGACCGTCACCCGGGCCCGGGAGTTCGCCGAGCGGATCAAGGGCGTGCCGGGCGTCGACCGCGACTCGGTCCTGCTGACCGCGGCCAAGGACCGCACGGTGGACGGGAAACCGACCACCTCCGTGGTGCTCACCGCCACCCACCACGGCGAGTGGACCTCCGAGGAGGCCCGCCGGGTGGTCGGCGACATCCGCGCCCTGGACCGCCCCGAGGGCACCGAGGTGCTGGTCGGCGGCCTGGCCGCGGACCTCAGGGACCAGCTGGGCTCGCTGCGCGACCATCTGCCGCTGATGGCCGGCATCATCATCGTGGTCACGGTGCTCTTCATGTTCCTGGCCTTCGGCTCGCTGCTGGTGCCGCTGATGTCCGTGGTGCTCAACATCGTCTCCATCGCCGCCGCCTTCGGCCCGATCATCTGGATCTTCCAGAGCGGCCATCTGTCCGGGGTGCTGGACTTCACCACCACCGGCTTCATCACCGCGATGGAACCGGTGATGATGCTCGCCTTCGCCTTCGGCCTGTCCATGGACTACTCGGTCTTCCTGCTCTCCCGCATCCGCGAGGAGTGGGACCGCACCCAGGACGCCCCGCACTCGGTGGTCGCCGGGGTGCAGCGCACCGGCGGGATCATCACCAGCGCCGCGGTGCTGCTGGCCGTCACCATCGGCTCCTTCGTGCTGGTGGGCGTGAAGGACCTGAAGTTCCTGGCGGTCGGCCTGTTCATCATCATCCTGCTGGACGCCACCATCGTCCGGATGCTGCTGGTGCCCGCGATCCTGCGGCTGATGGGGCGCGCCGCCTGGTGGGCGCCCGGTCCGATGGCCCGCTTCTACGCCGCCTACGGCGTCAAGGAGAGCTCCGAGCCGGCGGACGAGCCCGACCGCCACCCGACCCCCGTATCGACGAGGTGATCCGGATGCTGATCGAGGAGATCCTGCCCAGCACGCACCTGAGCGAGCGGCACCGCATGGCCGCGGCCGGCGAGCCGGAGCGGGTGATCGCCGCCGCCGCCGAGGTGACCTGGCGCGAGGTGCCGCTCACCCGCAAGCTGATGCGGATCGGCAAGGACAAGCTGGACACCCTCGTCTTCGACGAGATGGCCGCCCAGCTGGGCTTCCGCGAGCTGGTCCGCACCGAGGACGAGCTGGTGCTCGGGACCGTACTCAAGCTCCCGGCCATGTCGCCGGTCCCCTATGTCTCGGCCGAGGACTCGGTGCTGGACGCCTTCAAGGCCTTCGACAAGCCCGGACACCTCCGGCTCGTCTTCAATTTCTGCCACACCGGCGGCGCCCTGCACACCCTGACCCGCGGTCAGGCGACCAGCGGGGCGGGCGCCGCCCTGACCAGGATCAGCTGGATCTTCATCCGGCTGGGCAGCGGTATGACCCGCAAGGAATGGCTGCGGGCCGCCGTACAGCGCCACCAGCGCCCGGCCGCGGAACGCGGCCCGGGGAGCGGCGCGGTATGACCACGATCACCGACCCAAGCGAGACGGGTGAGATGGACCAGAGCAACAGCGTCCCCCAGACGTGGGACGCCATCGTCGTAGGCGCCGGACTCGGCGGCCTGACCTGCGCCGCCTACCTCGCGGCGGCCGGCCGGCGGGTCCTGCTGCTGGAGCAGCACGACATCGCCGGCGGCAACAGCCATGTCTTCCGGCGCCGCCGCAAGTACGAGTTCGACGTGGGTGTGCACTACGTCGGCGACTGCGGCCCGGACGGCATCGTGCCCGCCATCCTCGGCGGCCTCGGCGCCCGCGACCGCGTCGAGTTCCTGGAGCTGGACCCGGACTGCTTCGACAAGGTCGTGCTGCCCGAGGTGGCCGTGGACGTGCCGGCCAGCTGGCCGGAGTACCGGGCCCGGCTGAAGAAGGCGCTGCCCGAGGACTCCGCGGGCCTGGACGCCTTCTGCGACGTCATCGAGACGATGGGCGAGGAGCAGCGCAACACCCTGCTCGCCCCGGCCGACATCTCGGTCCCGGAGATCGTCGCCGGCACGCCCACCACCCAGGCCTGGGGCCGCCGCTCGCTCACCGAGCTGTTCGACCACTGCGAGCTGTCGCCGCGGGCCCGTACCGTACTGGCCGCCCAGTCGCCCAACTACGGCGTCGGCCCGGACCAGGCCACCGTCTCCATCCACGCCATCGTCACCGACCACTACATCCGCGGCGCCTACTTCCCGGCCGGCGGCGGCCAGATGCTCGCCGCGACCCTGGTCGAGGTGCTGGAGGCCAACGGCGGCATGCTGCGCACCCGCAGCCTGGTCCAGCGCATCAAGGTGGAGGACAAGCAGGTACGCGGCGTGGTGCTGGCGGACGGCACCGAGTACGACGCCCCGCTGGTCGTCTCCAACGCCGACTACCGGCGCACCGTGCTGGACCTGGTCGGCCCGGACCACCTGGGCAAGAGCATCATCCGCAACACCGAGCAGGCCGAGATGGGCCTGCCGTTCGTCACCCTCTACGTGGCCCTGGACCGCGAGCTGGAGGCGGACCGCAACGAGGCGAACGTCTGGTGGTACGACACCGACGACATCGACGCCTACTACCGCGACCTGGCCGCGGGGAAGCAGCCCGAGGACGTGAAGTTCCTCTTCATCTCCTTCGGCTCGCTCAAGGACCGCACCAACCGGCACACCTGCCCGCCCGGCCACAGCAACTTCCAGCTGATGACCCTGTGCCCGCCCAGCTACGCCCCCTGGGGTGTGGAGACCGGGCCGGCCGACGGCACCCGCTACCGCCGCCTGGACGCCTACAAGGCGGAGAAGGAGCGCTTCACCGAGGCGATGCTGACCGCCGCCGAGCGGGTCCTGGGCCCCTTCCGGGACAATCTGGTCCATTGCGAACTGGCCACGCCGCTGACCCAGGAGCGCTATACCCTCTCCACCGGCGGTACCCCCTTCGGTCTGGCCCGCTGGGGCCGCGCCGGCACCAAGCCGGGCACCGGCACCAGCATCTCCGGGCTGCACATGGTGGGCCAGTCCACCCGCTACGGCAGCGGCATCACCGGCGTCATGGTCGGTGGCCTGGCCGCCGCGGCGTCCATCCTGGAGCGCCCGCTGATGAACGAGGTGCACAACGGCGCGGTGGTCGGTGACCCGAGCCTGCTCCCGGAGCGCGGCGCGGACTGGGACCCGGTGGTGGTCTCCCGCGGCAAGGACCGGCGGTCGGCCCGCGGGCTGGCCCGTATGGACTGACCGGAGACACGCACCAGCCGACCGGGGCCCGGGCGGGCCGGGCCCCGGCGGCACTCGCGGAAAGGCGGCGACACCATGAGCACCGACCTGCGCACCGACCCGGGCACCGACCTGGGCCCCGAGCCTTGCGCCGTTTGCCAGCACTGGCACGAGCGCGCCCGATCCGGTGACCGGACGGGCAGTGACCCCGGCGCCACCGGCCAGGACCTCGGCGCCACCGGTCGGGACCTCGACGCCCTCGACCGGGACCTCGGCCCCACCACCCGGGACGCCGGCACCCCCGGTCGGGAGCGGGGCGCCGGCGTCCGGGAGTTCGGCACCGCGGGGCGGGACCTCGGGACCCCGGTGCGGGAGTTCGGCACCGCGGGGCGGGAGCTCGGCGCCCCTGGCCGGGACCTCGGGACCGTGGGCCGGGAGCTGGGCGCCATGAGTCGGGACCTGGACGCCGCACGGGACCTCGGCACCGTCGATCGGGACCGCGGCGAGACGGACCGGGACCTCGGCTCGCCCCACCCCCTGGACGTCATCGGCGCCGACCCCCTGGCCGAGGGCGAGTGGTTCGCCAATCTGCTGGCCGTCTACATCGATTCGCTCACCATGTCGAACGCCTCGGACGAGGGCAGGGAGGGCCGCGGCTGACCCGCCCGCGCCGGCCACCCGGCGCGACCGTCCCGCACCCGGGCCGTCCGCGGTCGTGCCCGACCCGCCCCGCACCCTGCCGC
>NZ_SRID01000029.1 GCF_004684805.1 Streptomyces palmae | reverse complement strand
GGCAGCGGGGGCTCGACGGGTGGCGGTTCGACCGGTGGCGCCTCGGGCGGCGGGAGCGGCGGCGCCTGGGGGGCCAAGGGCCCGCTGGTCGCGCCCGCGAACACCACCGGCCCCAAGGGCACCACCATCCTGGTCGGCAAGGCGGGCAAGCACCAGCTGGACGTCTACGAGGACATGCGCTGCCCGGTGTGCGCCGCCTTCGAGCAGGGGGCGGGCGAGACCCTGATGAAGGACGTCGAGGACGGCAAGTACCAGGCGCGGATCCACATGGCCGCCTTCCTCGACGACTCCCCCTCCATCCAGGGTTCCGGCTCGAAGAACGCGCTCAGCGCGCTGGGCGCCGCGCTGGACGTCAGCCCGGACGCCTTCATGGCGTACAAGCACGCGCTCTACTCGGCGGCCAACCACCCCGAGGAGACCACCGACTCCTTCGCCAAGGACGACTACCTGCTGAAGGTCGCCCAGGAGGTGCCCGAGCTGAAGGACAACGCCGCCTTCGCCAAGGACGTGACAAACGGCACATACGACCCGTGGGCCCGTGAGGTGGCCACCGCCTTCCTCGGCTCGGGCAAGTCCGGGGTGCCGGAAATCGACCTGGACGGCCAGGTGCTGACCTCCTCCAGCGGCGGCCCGCCGATGACCGCGGCCGAGTACCGGAAGGCGGTGGACGACCACCTCTAGACCGGCACGAGCCGTGGGCGTCGCGTCGATACCGAACCTTGACGCGACGCCTACACCCGGTCATGGCACACTCTGCGCCAATGGACATCTCTGCGACTCATCTGCGGGCGGCACGCGCAGCGCTCTTCACGGCGCTGTGCGTGACCCTGTCCGCCGCGTCGCACGTCCTGCTGTCCGGAATGCCGCTGCCGATCACCATGGTCGGCGGCCTGGCGGTGGGGGTGTTCGCCCTCGCCTACGTGCTGGCCGGCCGGGAGCGCGGCTACGGCCATATCGCGGCCCTGCTGATCCCGCTGGAACTGGCCGCCGACACCGCCTTCACCAGCGGTCAGCACGCCTGCTACGGCCCCACCGGCGGCCCGGTCACCGGCCCGCTACGCGCCTTCGGGGTGGACTTCGCCTGTGCCGGGGGCAGTGTGGGCGGGCCGCTCGCGCATGTCTCCGGCCCCTCCGGGGTCGCCTCCGGGCTGCTCGGCACCTCTCCCTGGCTGCTGCTCGCCGCACATGTCGCGGTCGGGCTGCTGGCCGCGGCCTGGCTGCGGCGCGGTGAGGCGGCGGTCGCCCGGCTGCTGCACGCGGTGGCCGCCTTCGCCTTCCGGCCGCTGCCGGCCACCGAGGCCTGCGCCCCGGTCGCCCAGCACCCCCTCCCGGTGCGGCCCGCGCGCCGCGACCGCACCCCCAGAGCCCTCCCTCTCCTGGTCCATTCGGTGGTACGGCGGGGTCCGCCGTGCCCGGTTCCGGCCGTTTGACGTATCCGGCCGCCCGAGCACGGCGTTGAACCTTTCACCATCCACCACACGACCTTCGGAGACATCACCATGAGCAACCGGAACAGCCAGGCCAACAAGCAGGCGGCGCGGGAGCGGCTGCGCGCGGAGCGGGAGCGGCAGGCGAAGAAGGACAAGATGCGCCGCCAGCTGACGATGGGCGGCGCCATCGTGGCCGTGCTGGCCATCGCCGGCGGTGTCGGCTTCGCCATCAGCAACTCCACCAGCGGCAGCAAGAACTCCAAGGTGAGCAACAAGGAGTGGAAGACCGCGGCGGACAAGACGAAGTACGTCGCGCCGGCCAACACCACCGGCGACAAGGGCACCACGATCCTGATCGGTGACAAGAAGGCGAAGAACACCCTCACCGTCTTCGAGGACATGCGCTGCCCGATCTGCGCCCAGTTCGAGCAGGGCCTGGGCGACACCGTGGCCAAGGACCTCAAGGACGGCAAGTTCAAGGCCGAGTTCAAGATCGTCGCCTTCATCGACGACAACAAGCAGATCAGCGGCTCCGGCTCGAAGAACGCGCTGAGCGCCCTGGGCGCCGCGCTGAACGTCAGCCCGGACGCCTTCCTGGAGTACAAGAAGGCGCTCTACGCGGAGAAGAACCACCCCGAGGAGACCGACGACGCCTTCTCGGACGACAAGCTGCTGATCAAGATCGCCAACGAGGTGCCGGAGCTCAAGGGCAACAAGGCGTTCGAGAAGGACGTCCGCGGTGGCACCTACGACAAGTGGGCGATCGCCATGAACAAGGAGTTCGACAAGGCCGTCGAGAAGGGCATCACCGGTACCCCGGGCTTCCTGATGAACGGCGAGAAGGTGAGCCTGGGCGGTCTGAAGCCCGAGGACTTCCACGCCATGATCCAGCCGGCGATGAAGAAGTAGCGGCTCGGGGAGGGGCGCTCGACCGCGCCCCTCCCCCGCGAGACGCCCTCGCGTGAGGGCGGGGCGGGTGACGGGCAGCTGAACGGCGTCGGTGGCCGGTCCCGCTTGACCGCGGCGGACAGCCCCAGGCCCCTGCGCGGATCGCCGAAGAGGATGGCCCGGTCGTCACCTCAGTGTCCGTCGCGGACCACCGCCAACCCGCCGACCCGGGTCGTGATGCCCGCCGGCCCGCGTCGGGCCGAGGCGAGCACGCCGGCCGGCCGACCGAGGGTGTCGCCCTGCTCCACCTCGATCGCGACCGTCTGCGCCCCTGTCGTGTCGAGCAGGTGGGCGGCCAGGCAGCCGGTGCTGTTGGCGTTGGCGACGTCCTCGTCGACACCGATCGCCGGCGCGAACATCCGCGCCGCGCCCGGCCGGTCGCCCACCGGCGGTACGTACACGAAACAGCCGAGGAGCCCGTACCGCCGGCACGCCGCCGTCAGCCTGCCGAGGTGCGGGCGGACCCGGAGCAGCGCCGACCGGTCGTGGACCGGTACCAGCATGCGTGGTGCGCCGGGCGCGGCGATCCGCGGCACATCGGTCGGATGCGGATCGTCCGCGGTGAGCCCGAGCGCGGCGACGAGCGCGGCGCGCTCGTCCGGTGCCGGGTGACGCAGCGCGACGAGGCCCTGGTCGAACCACACCTCGATGCCGGCGGGGCGGCGGATCGCGACGGTGTCGAACGTGCGCCCGCCGGTGTGCTGGCGGTCGTTCAGCTCGTCCAGCCCGGTGCGGGTCAACCGGACGGCCTGCGCGGCAACGGTGCCGTGGCCGCAGCCGGACAGTTCGGCGGTGGCGGTGAAGAACCGGACCGGCCGGCCACCGTCCGGCGTCCGCCCCGGGCCGAGGAACGCCGCGTGCGAGGTGCCGGCCGCAGCAGCGACCGCACACCGGTCCGCGTCCGTCGCCGCCGGGTCGTCGTCGGTGACGGCCGTGGGGCTACCGCCCCGGCCGTCGCGCCGCACGCACGCATCGACCACCGTGACATCCGGCCAGGGCATCGGCCCACCTTTGACGCTCAACGAACCGGCAACCGCGAACGGCGTCCGCCGATGGCCGGACCTGGCCGCGACGGCCAACCGAACGCGTCCCGGAGCGTACCGGCCCGCCTCACCCGGTGCCGCCCTGCACCGGATAGTGGATGACGACCGCACCCCCGGTGGCGTAGTTGGCGACATCGGCGGCCAGCCGTTGGCCGTGCGCCGACGCCCGCGCCGCGGCCATGGCGGCGGCGTCGGCGAAGTCGCCCTCGAAGACCGCGAAATACGACGCTTCTCCCTCGGTCGCCGCCACGTCGAAGCTGTAGCGCCACGCAAGCAGACCGGGCCAATTCATGACCAGCGGAAGGTGGTTGGTCACGTAGTAGTCGCGGAAGTGGTCAGGGTCGGCGGGCTCGGGATACAGGACCACCAACTTATGCATGACGACCTCCGTCCAGAGACGTGAGCTGTCGGCCCAACTCGTAGCGACCCCCTCCGCGCACGGCGCCGGCCTGGTCGGTGTACGGCGGTTCCAGCAGGGCTGTCCGCGACATCGGCTCTCCTGTCGAGTTCGTTTCGAAATCAGAAACGGCCAGGCGGATGCTAGTGTTTCGAATAAAGAAACGCAAGGAGGGCCATGCCGACGCCGCGCCCAGGAACACCGGTTCGTGGATCGACGACCGGCCGTCCCCTCATGGCCGCGCTGGACCTGTTCGGCCGTCGGTGGGCGCTGCGCATCCTCTGGGAGCTGCGTGCGGGTCCGCTCGGTGCCCGCGCGCTGCTGGCACGGTGCGAAGGGATGTCGTCCAGCGTCCTCTACCAGCGGCTCCGCGAACTCGCGTCGAGCGGGATCATCGCCCCCTCGGCCGATGGCTATGAGCTCACTCGGCTGGGGACAGCACTCGGTCACGCCCTCCGTCCGCTCGACGAGTGGGCGACCACCTGGGCGCAGGAGCAAGAACACGACGATCAGGAGCCCACGGAGACATGAAGGTCACGCCCGACCCGGTGGAGCGGTGACCTGACGGCCGCCGACTCGGGACACGGGCTCACGCGGCCGAGATCATCCCATGGCCCGTCCGGAGCGCATCCCGGGTCACGCCCCGATGAACGGGAGGTGAAGCACTTTCGCTTGAGAGTGGGGACGGGTGACCGGTGGGACAACTCTCGGGAGAAGCCCGTCCGTTGGGCGCTTTTTGACCTACTTGGCAGTAGGGTTTGCGTCCGTGACTCCTCGCCATGACTCCATATCGCGCCGTGCCGCCGTCACGGCCGTGGCCGCCACCGCGGCCGCCCTGCCGCTCGTCACCGGCCTCCCCTCCGCGCGCGCCGCGAGCGGGGGCCCGCAGTTCCTGCACGGTGTCGCCTCCGGCGACCCGCTTCCGGACGGGATCCTGTTGTGGACCCGGGTCACCCCGGAGCCCGGCGCCGAGCCGGGTTCCGGCCGGGGCGGGGCACTCCAGGTCGGCTGGCAGATCGCCACCGACGCCGCGTTCGACGCGGTGGTGGCCCAGGGCTCGGTCACCGCCTCGGCCGCCTCCGACCACACCGTCAAGGCCGACGTACGCGGCCTGCGGCCGGCCACCGACTACTGGTACCGGTTCACCGCCGACGGGGCGGCCTCACCGGTCGGGCGCACCCGCACCGCGCCCGCGCCGGGCGCGTCCGGCGGCATCCGCTTCGGCGTGGTCTCCTGCGCCAACTGGGAGGCCGGCTACTTCTCCGCCTACCGCCATCTGGCCGCCCGCCGCGACCTGGACGCGGTGCTGCACCTCGGCGACTACATCTACGAGTACGCCAGCGGCGCGTACCCGGCGGCGCAGTACGTGGTGCGGCAGCACGCCCCCACCCACGAGATCACCACCCTGGCCGACTACCGCACCCGGCACGGCCGCTACAAGACCGACGCCGACCTCCAGGCGCTGCACCAGGCCGTTCCCACCATCGCGATCTGGGACGACCACGAGTTCGCCAACGACACCTGGTCGGGCGGGGCGGAGAACCACACACCGGGCACCGAGGGCGACTGGGCCCAGCGGGTCGCCGCGGCCAAGCAGGCGTACTTCGAGTGGATGCCGGTGCGGCCCTCCATCGAGGGCACCACCTACCGCCGGCTGCGCTTCGGCACCCTGGCCGATCTGCACCTGCTGGACCTGCGCTCCTTCCGCTCGCAGCAGGCCAAGGCGGGCAGCGGCGCGGTGGACGACCCGGACCGGACGATCATC
The DNA here is from genome assembly GCF_004684805.1 of Streptomyces palmae. GTDB lineage: Bacteria > Actinomycetota > Actinomycetes > Streptomycetales > Streptomycetaceae > Streptomyces > Streptomyces palmae. Next base: position 27,545 of record NZ_SRID01000029.1, on the reverse strand, counting down.
GGGCGGGCCCAGCTCGACTGGCTGAAGTCCGGGCTGGCCTCCTCCGGCGCCACCTGGCAGCTGGTGGGCAACTCGGTGATGATCTCGCCGGTGGCCTTCGGGTCCGTACCGGCCTATCTGCTGGGCCCGCTCGCCGAACTGCTGGGGCTGCCCAAGGAGGGGCTGGCCGTCAACGCGGACCAGTGGGACGGCTACACCGACGACCGGCGCGAACTGCTGGCCCATCTGACCGACCGCGGCATCGACAACACCGTCTTCCTCACCGGCGACATCCACACGGCGTGGGCCAGCGACGTACCGGTGACGGCCGCCACCTATCCGCTGTCCCGGTCCGCGGCGACCGAGTTCGTGGTCACCTCGGTGACCTCCGACAACATCGACGACATCCTGCACGTGGCGCCGCAGACGGTGTCCCTGGTGGCCGCCGCCGCGGTCAAGGCCGCCAACCGCCATGTGAAGTGGGTGGACCTGGACAGCCATGGCTACGGGGTGCTCGACGTGACCGCCGAGCGCACCCAGATGGACTACTACACGCTGTCGGACAAGACGGACCCGAAGGCCACCTCCAGCTGGGCCCGCTCCTACCGCACCCTCGCCGGCACCCAGCGCGTGGAGCGCGTGGACCAGCCCGTGCGCTGACGGCCCCGTGCGGGCCGTGCCCACCGGGCCCCGGGGCGCCGCACCCCGCTGACCGGCCGCGGGGACCCCGGCTCCCGGCCCGCTCAGCCCGTCAGGCTGGGCGGGCCGCTCGGTGCGTCAGCGTGCGGCCGGCCGGGCCGCCGCCGGGTGCGTCACAGCTCGGCCAGGAAGGCCAGCGCCACCCGCCAGGTGGCCTCCGCCGCCTCCTCGTCGAAGTCGGCCAGCTCCGGGTCGGTGTAGAGGTGGCCCGCGCCCGGATAGCGGAAGACCTCCACATCGGCCCCCGCCCGGCCCATCCGCAGGTACCAGGCGTTCAGCCAGTCGTGCGGCTCGAACGGGTCCGGGTCCGCCACATGCAGCTGCACCGGCAGCCCGTCGGTGGACGCGTCCTCGGCGATGTCCGAGGTGCCGTGCAGCAGCAGCAGCCCGCGCGCCTTCTCGTCGGCCAGCGCGAGGTTCTGCGCCAGCGAGCCGCCCAGCGAGAACCCGGCGTAGATCACCCCGCGCTCGGAGAGCGGCGCCGCGGCCACCACCGCGCGCCGCAGCAGCTCCTCATGGCCGATCTTCTCCTTGATCTCCATGCCGTCCTCGACGGTCTCGGCGATCCGCACCGGCTGGTCCTCGTACAGATCGGGCACATGCACCTCGAACCCGGCGGCGCGCAGCCGGTCCGCGGCGGCGTGCACGGCCGGGCGCAGCCCGTACGCCGAGTGCAGAAGAAGGACCGGGACGGGCCCGGAGGATGCGGAGGAGGCCGGCACGGCTGTCACTTCCCTCTCGATGGTGACTGGATCGGCTCCATCGTGCCAGGTCGGCGCGGTGCCGCGGGCCACCGCTCCCCCGGCACGGCCAGCTCAGCGCAACCGCAGGCTGCGCATGTCCAGATGGCGCAGCACCCGGTCGGCGACCTCCGGGTCGAACTCCGGGTCGCTGCGCGCGGCCAGTACCTCGCGCCGGGCCGCGGACAGCAGCTCCCCCTCGATGCGCTGGGCGTGTCTGGTCCGCTCCACCCGCTGCTCATGGGCCTCGCGGCGGTCCTCGTCCACGATGTCCGGGGAGATCCGCGCCCCGAGGTCGTAGACCCGGCGGGCGAGCAGCTGGACCAGCTCCTCGGGCAGGTCCTCTACTCGCTCGATCTCCCGCAGCCGCTGCCGGCCGGCCGCCAGTACCCGGTGGGCCAGCTCGCGTTCCATGGCCTCCTCACGGGCCGCGTCCGCGCTCACCCGCAGCCGGCGGACCAGCCAGGGCAGGGTGAGGCCCTGGATGAGCAGGGTGGCCAGCACCACCGAGAAGGCGATGAAGAGGATCTCGTCGCGGGCCGGGAAGTCCTTTCCGCTGTCCACCGTGAAGGGGATGGCCAGGGCCAGCGCCACCGAGGCCACCCCGCGCATCCCCGCCCACCACATCACCACGGTCTCCTGCCAGGTGAGCGGGATGTCCTCGTCCACGTCGCGCCGCTGGTGCAGGCGCTTGGCCAGCCAGGCGGCGGGCAGCAGCCACAGCAGGCGGACCACGACCACCACGGCGACCACGATCGCGCCGTAGCCCAGCAGGGTCTGCCAGCGCCGCTCCGCGGTGCTGGTCACGTTGTGCAGTTCCAGGCCGATCAGGCCGAAGGCCACCCCGGTGATCAGGGTGTCGACCACCTCCCAGAACGCGGTGGCGGTCAGCCGTCCCTGGACGTCGTCCGGGTCCACCGCGTGCTCGGCCAGGAACATCGCGGAGGTGAGCACCGCCAGCACTCCGGAGCCGTGGAACTCCTCGGCCAGCACATAGGCGACGAAGGGCATCAGCAGGGTCAGCCCCACCTGGAGGGTCGGGTCCTCCAGCAGGCCCATCAGCTTGTTCGCCACCCAGCCCAGCGCCAGCCCGACGGCGACCGCGACCACGGCCGAGAGCACCAGCGCGATGGCGGCGCTGGGCAGCGAGAACGAACCGCTGACCGCCGCGAGCAGCGCCACGTGGTACAGCACGATGGCGGTCACGTCGTTGAACAGTCCCTCGCCCTCCAGCAGCGAGACCATGCGCCGCGGCAGGCCCAGCTTGCCGGCGACCGCCGTGGCGGCGACCGGGTCGGGGGGTGCCACCAGCGCGCCCAGCACCAGCGCCCCGGCCACCGTCAGGTTCGGCACCACCGCGTGCGCCACCACCGCCACCACGGCCGTGGTGACGAACACCAGGGCCACCGCGAGCAGGAAGATGGCCCGCTTGTTGGCCAGGAACTGCCGCCAGGAGGTGCGCTGCACCGCGGCGTACAGCAGGGGTGGCAGCACCAGCGGCAGGATGAAGTCGGGCTGTACGGCGACGTTGGGGATGAACGGCAGCAGCGCCAGCACGATGCCCAGCAGGGTCATCAGGACCGGGGCGGGCAGCCCCAGCCGTTCCCCCAGGGGCACGGTCACCACGCACCCGAGGATCAGGGCGAACAGCAGCGCTAGCTGGTCCACGCGGGGCCCTCCGGGCTGGGTCTGCGGATCAGGGTTCCACCCTGCCACGCGGCCTCCGGCCCGGCACCGCGACGAGGGTCCCCATCGCTCCGGTCAGGTGCCTCCCCGCACTGCGGCGGCCCGGGATCCCGCCAGGTGCTAGGCGCTCTCCGCCCGGACGGTGTCCAGCGCGTGCTGGAGGTCCTCGGGGTAGGCGCTCTGGAACTCCACCCAGCCGCCGTCCGCCGGGTGCTCGAAGCCCAGGCGCACCGCGTGCAGCCACTGGCGGGTGATCCTCAGCCGCTTGGCCAGCGTGGGGTCGGCGCCGTAGGTCATGTCGCCCACGCAGGGGTGCCGGTGGGCGGCCATGTGCACCCGGATCTGGTGGGTGCGTCCGGTCTCCAGCTTGATGTCCAGCAGGCTGGCGGCGCGGAACGCCTCGATGAGGTCGTAGTGGGTGACGCTGGGCTTGCCCTCGGCGGTGACGGCCCACTTGTAGTCGTGGGTGGGGTGGCGGCCGATCGGCGCGTCGATGGTGCCGCTGAGCGGATCCGGGTGGCCCTGCACCAGGGCGTGGTAGCGCTTGTCCACGACCCGCTCCCGGAACTGCTGCTTGAGCAGCGTGTAGGCGCGCTCCGACTTGGCCACCACCATCAGCCCGGAGGTGCCCACGTCCAGCCGGTGGACGATGCCCTGCCGCTCGGCCGCGCCGGAGGTGGAGATCCGGTAGCCGGCCGCGGCCAGCCCGCCGATCACGGTGGGACCGCTCCAGCCGGGGCTGGGGTGGGCGGCCACCCCGACCGGCTTGACGATCACCACGATGTCCTCGTCGTCGTGCACGATCTCCATGCCCTCGACCGGCTCGGCGACGATCCGCACCGGCTGCGCGGCCTGCGGCATCTCGACTTCGAGCCAGGCCCCGCCGGTCACCCGGTCGGACTTTCCGGCGACGCTGCCGTCCACCTGGACCTTCCCGGACGCGGCGAGCTCGGCCGCCTTGGTCCGGGAGAAGCCGAACATACGGGCGATGGCGGCGTCGACACGCTCGCCTTCGAGGCCCTCGGGCACGGGCAGGGTACGGATCTCGGGAATCGTGCTCACCCGTCGAGTATGCCGGACCGCGCGGCGGCTCTCGCACAGCCGTCTTACCGCGGACGGCCCACGAGCCCCTCCGGAGCGGCGCCCGCCCCGTACCCGGCGGGGTCAGCCGCGGCGGGCGGCACCGTACCGGGGAGGCCCGGCCCGGTGGCGGGCGCCCCGTACCCGGACGGCTCGGCCCGGTGGCCCGGTGCCGTGCGGGGACGGGGTCAGCAGCGGTGGACGGTGCCGTACCCGGCCGCTCAGTCGCGGTGGATGGTGCCGTCCGGGTCCAGGCCCCGGAAGGAGAGGATCACGATCAGGAAGCCACCGCAGACGATCGCCGAGTCGGCCAGGTTGAAGACCGCGAAGTGCGCGGGGGCGATGAAGTCCACCACCGCGCCCTGGAGCCCGCCGGGGCTGCGGAAGAGCCGGTCGGTGAGGTTGCCGAAGGCACCGCCGAGCAGCATGCCCAGCGCGATGGCCCACGGCAGGCTGTACAGCTTGCGGGCGATCCGTGCGATCACCGCTATCACCACGGCGGCGATCACCGTGAAGACGATGGTCATCGCCTCACCGAAACCGAAGGCCGCCCCCCTGTTGCGGATCACCTCAAGCTGCAGCCAGCTGCCGAGCAGCTCGACCGGTGCGTGGTGCTCCAGGTGCGCCACCACCAGCAGCTTGCTGACCAGGTCCAACAGGTACGCGAAGGCGGCCACCGACAGCAGCACCACGATCTGCCGCCGGCGGTTGCCCGCCGCGGCCTCCGGCTGCCCCGCCCCCGTCCGTGCGGCGTCCGCCGCCGTTCCGGCCTCGTCACCGCTGTCCGCGTCTGGCACTCCGATGGCCTGCTCCGCCTCTGTCACGTGCGTCCCTCAACGTCTCCGTCCGGCGCCGATCGCCGCCTGGCTGAGACGAGCGTACGGCACACCCGTACGAGCGGTCAGCGGCGCTCCTGACGCTGTTTGCACTCCACGCACAGTGTGGCGCGCGGGAACGCCTGCATCCTGGCCTTCCCGATGGCCCTGCCGCAGTTCTCGCACAGCCCGTAGGTGCCGGCGTCCAGCCGTTCCAGGGCGCGCTCGGTCTGGAGCAGCCGCTCGCGGGCGCTGGAGGCCAGTGCCAGCTCGTGCTCCCGGGTGATGTTCTTGGTGCCGGTGTCGGCCTGGTCGTCGCCCGCGCCGTCACCCGAGTCGCGCATCAGGCCGCTGATCGCCGTCTCGGCCGAGAGGATCTCGGTGCGCAGCCGCTGGGCGTCCTGCTCCAGCCCGCCGCGGGCCTCGGCCACCTCGGCGGGGGTCCAGGGCTCCTCGCCCTCCCGTACCGCCAGCTCGCCGGGGGCGGCCCGCTTCGGGGGCGCGGCGCCCGCGCCGTCCGGGGACCGGTGCTGCGGACTCGTCGGGTCGGGGGTGTTCTTCAGCGCCACGGTGCTGGCTCCCGTCTGCTTCGCGGACACCGCTTCCTCAGCTGGTGCGGCCGGCTCTCCCTGTTCGTCCGCGGGCCGCCTCACGTCCGAGGTCCGGTCCCCGGCCGGGGTCTTCTTCGCGGCGCTCTGCCCCGCCGCCCTCCGCGCCGGCCCCTTCGCCGCCGGCCGCTGGGCCGCCGGTGTGCGGGCCGAGGTCGTCGACGCCGGCTTCCGGGCGGTCGTCTTCTCCGCGGGCGCCTTCCTCGTGGCGGCGCGCCTCGCCGGAGCCGCGCCGTTCTCCCGGGCCGCGGCCTTACGGGCCGGGTCCTCGCCTGCCGTCGCGTCGGGCGACGGGCGCGCCCTCTTCGCCGGTGCCGTCCGCCGTGCCGCGGCACCCCGCGGCCGGGTGGTCCGCCCCGGGGCGTCCTCCGGTGTGACCTGCTCGATCGAAGCGGTCTTCTTGGCGACCATGGCCGCGGCCCCTTCACATATTGTGATCGTGCTCGCGCATCGTGCCGGAACGATAAATCGACTCGGAGCGGGCGGCAACGGGGCACGCCGCCCAAACCGCCCCGCTGACCCGCGGCCCGGACCGGTACGAGGGCGGCGGGGCCCCGCAGCCCCGCGGGCGTTCCGCCCCAGCCGCTCGGGCGGTCCCGTACGGCCGGTCGGCGCAGCCGAGAATTCCGGTCGGCACGGTGCGCCAGGGCCCGTACACTGTGGGAGCACCCCCTGCTCTGGGGCACCTCCCGGCCGAAGGCTCGGAGAGAAGCCGAGAGCTCGGGGAGCAGCGAAAGGCGTGGATGGGGACGAGTAGCGTCGTACGCAGCCATGAGCGACCCGGGGACGGTGCGAGCCCGGGGGCGAGCGCGATGCGAAGGATCACCCCGGAGCCGCCGGAAGAACGCTCTGGTCCGTGGGCTCCGCCCATCGGTCTCCCAGGGTCAGTAGAACCGGCTTCGCGATCCCAATGAGGGGATCGCGGGCGTGCCCGCCCGCGGTCAAGGAGGGTGGTACCGCGGGAGCGCACAGGCTCTCGTCCCTCCGACGGAACGAAAGCGACGTGTCCGCCGGAGGAACCCCGCGATGAGTCCACAGCCGCAGTACCGCCAGGTGCCCGCTCAGGTCGACCTGCCAGCCCTGGAGCACGCCGTGCTCGACTTCTGGCGTGAGAACAAGGTCTTCGCCCGCAGCCTGGAGCAGTCCGAGGGACGCCCGGAGTGGGTGTTCTACGAGGGCCCGCCCACCGCCAACGGCATGCCCGGCGCCCACCACATCGAGGCCCGGGTCTTCAAGGACGTCTTCCCCCGCTTCCGCACCATGCAGGGCTACCACGTGGGCCGCAAGGCGGGCTGGGACTGCCACGGCCTGCCGGTGGAGCTGGCGGTCGAGAAGGAGCTGGGGTTCAGCGGCAAGCAGGACATCGAGGCGTACGGCATCGCCGAGTTCAACGCCAAGTGCCGCGAGTCGGTGACCCGCCACACCGACGCCTTCGCCGAGCTGACCACCCGGATGGGTTACTGGGTGGACCTCGATGACGCGTACCGCACCATGGACCCCGCGTACGTGCAGTCCGTGTGGTGGTCGCTGAAGCAGATCTTCGACAAGGGGCTGCTGGTCCAGGACCACCGGGTGGCCCCCTGGTGCCCGCGCTGCGGCACCGGCCTGTCCGACCACGAGCTGGCGCAGGGCTACGAGACCGTGGTGGACCCCTCGGTCTTCGTCCGCTTCCCGCTGACCTCCGGACCGCTGGCCGGCGAGGCGGCGCTGCTGGTGTGGACCACCACCCCGTGGACCCTGGTCTCCAACACGGCCGTGGCGGCCCACCCCGAGGTCCGCTACGTGGTGGCGACCGACGGTCAGGAGAAGCTGGTCGTCGCCGAACCGCTGGTCGGCAAGGCGCTGGGCGAAGGCTGGGAGCTCACCGGCCAGTCCTTCACCGGCCGCGAGATGGAGCGCTGGGCCTACCGGCGCCCGTTCGACCTGGTCGACATCGAGGACGCGCACTACGTGGTCAACGCGGAGTACGTGACCACCGAGGACGGCACCGGTCTGGTGCACCAGTCGCCCGCCTTCGGTGAGGACGACCTGAGGACCTGCCGCGCCTACGGCCTCCCGGTGGTCAACCCGGTGCGCCCGGACGGCACCTTCGAGGAGGGCGTCGGGCTGGTCGGCGGCCAGTTCTTCAAGAAGGCCGACGAGGCCCTGACCGAGGACCTCAAGGCACGCGGCCTGCTCTTCCGGCACGTGCCCTACGAGCACAGCTACCCGCACTGCTGGCGCTGCCACACCGCGCTGCTCTACTACGCGCAGCCCTCCTGGTACATCCGCACCACCGCGGTGAAGGACGCGCTGCTGCGGGAGAACGAGAAGACCAACTGGTACCCCGACTCGGTCAAGCACGGCCGGTTCGGCGACTGGCTCAGCAACAACATCGACTGGGCGCTGTCCCGCAACCGCTACTGGGGTACCCCGCTGCCCATCTGGCGCTGCGCCGACTCGCATCTGACCTGCGTCGGTTCGCTGGCCGAGCTGTCCGAGCTGACCGGCACCGACCAGTCGGGCCTGGACCCGCACCGCCCGTACATCGACGAGGTCGTCTTCGACTGCCCCGAGTGCGGGCAGACCGCGACCCGGGTGCCCGAGGTGATCGACGCCTGGTACGACTCGGGCTCGATGCCCTTCGCGCAGTGGGGCTACCCGTACCAGAACAAGGAGCTGTTCGAGAAGCGCTACCCGGCGCAGTTCATCTCCGAGGCGATCGACCAGACCCGCGGCTGGTTCTACACGCTGATGGCCGTGGGCACCCTGGTCTTCGACAAGTCCTCCTACGAGAACGTCGTCTGCCTGGGCCACATCCTCGCCGAGGACGGCCGGAAGATGTCCAAGCACCTGGGCAACATCCTCCAGCCCATCCCGCTGATGGACCAGCACGGCGCGGACGCGGTGCGCTGGTTCATGGCGGCCGGCGGCTCCCCGTGGGCGGCCCGCCGGGTCGGTCACGGCACCATCCAGGAGGTGGTGCGCAAGACCCTGCTCACCTACTGGAACACCGTCGCCTTCCAGGCGCTGTACGCCCGTACCTCCGGCTGGGCGCCGAGCGCGGCGGACCCGGCGCCGGCCGACCGGCCGCTGCTGGACCGCTGGCTGCTGGGCGAGCTCAACACCCTGGTCGAGCAGACCACCCAGGCCCTGGAGGCGTACGACACCCAGCGCGCCGGCAAGCTGCTCTCGGCCTTCGTGGACGACCTGTCCAACTGGTACGTGCGCCGTTCCCGCCGCCGCTTCTGGCAGGGTGACGCCGCCGCCCTGCGCACCCTGCACGAGTGCGTGGAGACGGTCACCCGGCTGATGGCCCCGCTGGTCCCGTTCATCACCGAGCGGGTGTGGCAGGACCTGGTCGTGCCGGTCACCCCGGACGCGCCGGACTCGGTGCACCTGTCCAGCTGGCCGACGGCCGACCAGGCGCTCATCGACCCCGAGCTGTCCCAGCAGATGCAGTTGGTCCGCCGGCTGGTCGAGCTGGGCCGGGCAACCCGTGCCGAGTCCGGGGTGAAGACCCGGCAGCCGCTGTCCCGGGCGCTGGTCGCCGCGGCGGGCTTCGCGGCGCTCTCCCCCGAGCTGCACAGCCAGATCACCGAGGAGCTCAACGTGTCCTCGCTGGCCTCGCTGTCGGAGGTGGGCGGCTCCCTGGTGGACACCACCGCCAAGGCCAACTTCCGTGCGCTGGGCAAGCGGTTCGGCAAGGGCGTCCAGGCGGTGGCCAAGGCGATCGCCGAGGCCGATGCCGCCGCCCTGTCGCTGGCCCTGCGCGAGGGCACCGCCTCGGTGGTGGTGGACGGCGAGCCGGTGGCGCTCTCCCCGGAGGAGGTCATCATCACCGAGACCCCGCGCGAGGGCTGGTCGGTGGCCTCGGACGCGGGCGCCACGGTCGCCCTCGACCTGGAGATCACCCCGGAGCTGCGGCGTGCGGGTGTGGCCCGCGACGCGATCCGGCTGATCCAGGAGGCCCGGAAGAACAGCGGCCTGGATGTCGCCGACCGGATCGCACTGCGCTGGCAGGCCACCGACCCGGAGACCGAGGCGGCGCTGGCCGAGCACAGCGGGCTGATCGCGGACGAGGTGCTGGCGGTTGACCTTGCCGGTGGGGAGCCGGACGGCTCGTACGGGGAGGAGTTCGCGGACGAGGGGTTGGGGCTGAGGTTCCGGCTGCGCAAGGCGTAGGCGCGTCCGCGGGGGCGGCTTGGGGGGCGCGGGGTATTTCGGCTGCGGGTCGGCTGTGACTGGTCGCGCAGTTCTCCGCGCCCCTTCAGGGCGCGGTTCCCAGTACCTCTTCAGGGCGCGCGTCCGGCCTTCTCGCAGAGATGGCCAGAAGCCCCCCGATCCACTCGTAGCGGGTGGATCGGGGGGCTTTTCGCTGCGCCGAGTCGGGTCGGTCGTGCGTCGGCAGGTTCACTCGACGGCGGCATCTCGTGTGCGACAGCGGGGTCTCACCCACACGAGGGGTGGGCAGCGAAGGCGCACCGGGTGGGGGTGGAAACGGGCCGGGCCCGGGACGTGGAGTCCCGGGCCCGGCCCGTGTCGACGACTACGTGCGATCGTCTGCTGTCAGTTGTCGTCCTCGTCGATCAGGAAGCCCCGCATCGGGCTCGGCGCCTGCTGCATCGGCTGCGGACCCTGCGGGCGCACCGGTGCCATCGGCTGGGTCATCGCCGGCGCCATCTGCTGCTGGCCGCCGTAGGACGGCGCGCCGCCGCCCTGCGTGTGACCGCCACTCATGGGCTGGTTGCCGCCCATGCTGTGACCGCCCATCGGCCCGGCCGTGGCCGTGGCCATCGACGGGGACGGCGGCAGCGAGGGGGCTCCGGTGGCACGCGGCGGGGCCAGCGAGTCATCGGCCTGGTTCTCCAGCTGGCGCAGCTGGCTCTCCAGGTAGGACTTCAGGCGGGTGCGGTACTCGCGCTCGAAGCCGCGCAGGTCCTCGACCTTGCGCTCCAGCGTGGCGCGGGCGGACTCCAGGGAGCCCATCGCGACACGGTGCTTCTCCTGCGCGTCCCGCTCCAGCGCGTCCGCCTTGGCGCGGGCGTCGCGCTCCAGGCCCTCGGCGCGGCTGCGGGCCTCGCCGACGATCTTGTTGGCCTCGGAACGGGCCTCCGCGATCGCCTGGTCGGCCGTCTGCTGCGCGAGCGAGAGCACACGGGCGGCGCTGTCACCGCCGGGGCCCTGAGCAGGCTGCTGCATCTGCGGGCCGGGGCCGCCGGGGCCGCCCATCGGACCGCCCTGGCCCATCGGGCCACCCTGACCCATCGGACCGCCCTGGCCCATGGGTCCGCCCTGACCCATCGGACCGCCCTGGCCCATCGGGCCACCCTGGCCCATGGGTCCGCCCTGGCCCATCGGACCGTTCTGACCCATCGGGCCGGGACCCATCGGGCCGCCCATGGGGCCGGGGCCGTGCGGGCCCTGCGGGCCGTGACCACCGGGACCGGGAGGCAGCTGGGGTGCACCGCTGGGCAGTTGGGGCGGACCGCCCATCTGCTGCTGCTGCGGAGGCACCGGCTGCGGGCCCGATATGGCGGCGGGCACCGGGGCGCCTGGCCGCTCCTGTTGCTCGGGAGGTTTCCGCATATTCTGCTGCTGGTTCTGCGCGGCGGCGCGGGTCGCGGCGGCCAACTTGGCCCGCAGGTCCTCGTTCTCGCGCAGCAGCCGGGTCAGCTCGGCTTCGACCTCGTCGAGGAAGGCATCGACCTCGTCCTCGTCATAGCCTTCTCGGAGGCGGACGGTCGTGAACTGCTTGTTCCGCACGTCCTCGGGGGTCAACGGCATCTCTTCTTCACCTCAACGTAGTCGTCGGCAACCGGCAAGACCGTATCGTTCACACGCTGCTCACGACGGTGATCAGGATGTAGACGATGATCATCAGTACGAAGAAGGACAGGTCGAGCGCAATGCCCCCAAGACGCAATGGCGGAATGAACCGCCGCAGAAGCTTCAGCGGCGGGTCGGTGACAGTGTAGGTGGCCTCCAGGACCACCACCATCGCCTTGCCAGGTTGCCACGAACGGGCGAACTGGAAGACGTAGTCCATGACCAACCGGAAGATCAGCACGAACAGGTAGCAGTACAACGCGACGTAGATCACCTGCAGTGCGATGGGCATCCCGCGCGTCCCTCTCCCCTTGCTCGTACTCGGCCTCGCGGCCGGATCTGCTCCGTGCTACCGGTGTTGCGTCTCAGCTTTGGTTGAAGAACCCGCCCTCAGCGATACGGGCCTTGTCCTCCGCCGTGACATCGACGTTAGCAGGCGACAGGAGGAAGACCTTCTGCGTCACCCGCTCGATACTCCCGTGGAGACCGAAGACAAGACCGGCCGCGAAGTCGACAAGCCGCTTCGCGTCGGTATCGTCCATCTCCGTCAGATTCATGATCACCGGAGTGCCCTCGCGGAAGTGTTCCCCGATGGTACGGGCTTCGTTGTAGGTCCGGGGATGCAGAGTGGTGATGCGGTAGGGCTCCCGCTCGGACACAACCTTGGGCATGATCACCGGTGCGTTCTTCTCCAGGCTCTGGCGTTCGGGTGTGATGGATGCCACGGGGGCGATTCGCCCCCCTCGTCCCCCTTCAGAGAGAAGGGAAGCGGAGCGTCCGGTTTCTACCGTCAGCGAGGCAGGCTCGCGCGGTGCCGGCGGATGGACGACTCGTACCGATTCGTCCCTCTCGACGCGGGGTTCGGGCGCCGACTGGTGCCGCCTGTGGTCGCGCTCGGGCTCCGGTTCGGGCTCGAACTCGTCGTCGGGGTCGAACCCCCGGCCGTCGTACCCATCGTCCTCCACGAGGCCGAGGTAGACCGCCATCTTGCGCATCGCGCCGGCCATTCTCTGCGTCCTCCGCTCTGTGGTGGATCGGCTCCGCCACCGGATGCCGTGGATCCACGTGGCCTGCCCGCCGGGTAGCGGGAATGACCATATTTTCTACTGTGGTCCGACTTCTTGGCGACGTTACCGGAGCCGGGGTCGGACTCCGAGTACCGCGGTACCGACGCGCACATGTGTCGCTCCCGCCGCCACGGCGTCCTCGAGGTCCGCGCTCATCCCTGCCGAGACCATGGTCGCAGCCGGATGAGTCGCGCGCAGGCGGGTTGAGATTTCCATCAGCCGGTCGAATGACGCACGCGGGTCGCCCGCGTACGGTCCGGCCAGTGGAGCCACCGTCATCAGCCCGTCCAGACGCAGCCCTTGGGCCTCGGCCACCGCGTCGGCCAGGGCCTCGACCCCGTCCGGCGCGACCCCGCCGCGTCCGGAGCGCTCGCCCGCCTCGGCGTCGAACGCCACCTGGATGAGGCAGCCCAGTTCGCGACCGCCGCGCACCGCCGCGGTGGACAGCGCGTCCACCAGTCGTCCGCGGTCGACAGACTGCACGATATCGGCATAACTCGCCACCGACCGCACCTTGTTCGTCTGGAGTTGTCCGACGAAGTGCCAACTCAGCGGCAGATCGGCGCACTCGGCCGCCTTGGGGGCGGCGTCCTGGTCCCGGTTCTCGGCGACCTGCCGCACGCCCAGGTCGGCGAGGATGCGGACATCGCTCGCCGGGTAGGTCTTGGTGACCACGATCAGGGTCACGCCCTCGCGCGGCCGGCCCGCGGCGGCGCAGGCCGAGGCGATCCGCTCCTCCACCCGCGCCAGGTTCGCCGCCAGTTCGGTTCTACGGTCCGTCACAGTTCGGCTTCCAACCAGACGTAGCTCGCGAGCCGCCCGGTGGTGCGGTCGCGCCGGTATGAGAAGTGATCCGCCGACTCCAGGGTGCAGATGGCGGAATGTCCGCTGATGTCCACACCGTAACCGGCGAGTTGGGCGGCGACCCCGGCGGCCACGTCCACCGCCGGCGTCCCCTGTCTGGTCCGCGCCCAGGCCTGCGGCACCGCCTCGGCCACCGCCTCGCGCATCGCCTCGGGCACCTCGTAGCAGCGTCCGCAGACCGAGGGGCCGGTGCGGGCGACGATCCGGGCCGGATCGGCACCCGCGGCCAGCATCGCCTCCACCACGGCGGGGACCACCCCGGCCACCAGCCCGGGCCGCCCGGCGTGCGCGGCGCCGGCCACTCCGGCGACCGGGTCGGCCAGCAGTACCGGGGTGCAGTCGGCGGTGAGCACCGCGAGGGCCAGCCCCCGGCGGGTGGTCACCACCGCGTCCACCGCGGGCACCTCGCCCGGGCCCCAGGGCCCGTCGACCACCGCGACCTCGCGGCCGTGCACCTGGTTCATCCACACCACCGCGGCCGGGTCGAGGCCGAGCGCGCCGGCGGCCAGCTTGCGGTTGGCGAGGACCGCGCCGGGGTCGTCACCCACCGCGCCGCCCAGGTTGAGCTCGTCGTACGGAGCGGCGCTCACCCCGCCCCACCGGTCGGTGAAGGCGAAGTGCGCGCCGCTCGCTTCGTGCTGCTGCCCTATCACTTCAGGCGGTGCTTACTTCAGGAAGTCCGGTACGTCCAGCTCCTCGGCCTGGCTGTCCTGGTACGGACGGGCCGGCGGGACCTGAGGCGAACTGATGGGAGGCAGCGGCATCTCGGCGATCGGCACCGGGTCCACCGGGGTCGGCTCCTCCTCGCGCTGGGTCACGCTGCCGAGTCCGCCGAAGGCCGGGCGGCTGGGCTCGATCGGGGCCGAGCTCCGCGAGCTGCCGGCGGAATCCTCCCGGCTGCTGTAGGTGGCCAGGCCCTTGTCGCGGTTCTTGGCGGGCGGCTGACCGCCGTCGAAGCCGGCCGCGATGACGGTCACCCGGACCTCGTCGCCCAGCGCGTCGTCGATCACCGCACCGAAGATGATGTTGGCCTCCGGGTGGGCGGCCTCGCTGACCAGCTGGGCGGCCTCGTTGATCTCGAACAGGCCGAGGTCGGAGCCACCGGAGATGGACAGCAGGACGCCGCGCGCCCCGTCGATGGACGCCTCCAGCAGCGGCGAGGAGATGGCCATCTCGGCCGCCGCCACCGCACGGTCGTCACCGCGCGCCGAGCCGATGCCCATCAGCGCCGAGCCGGCCTCGGACATCACGGACTTGACGTCGGCGAAGTCCAGGTTGATCAGGCCGGGGGTGGTGATCAGGTCGGTGATGCCCTGGACACCCGACAGCAGGACCTGGTCCGCGGACTTGAACGCGTCCAGCACGCTCACCTGACGGTCCGAGATGGACAGCAGTCGGTCGTTCGGGATCACGATCAGGGTGTCGACCTCGTCGCGCAGCTGCGCGATGCCGTCCTCCGCCTGGTTGGCGCGGCGGCGGCCCTCGAAGGTGAAGGGACGGGTGACCACACCGATGGTCAGGGCACCCAGCGACCGTGCGATGTTGGCGACGACCGGCGCGCCACCGGTGCCGGTGCCGCCGCCCTCGCCCGCGGTGACGAAGACCATGTCGGCCCCCTTGAGGACCTCCTCGATCTCCTCGCGGTGGTCCTCGGCGGCCTTGCGGCCGACATCGGGGTTGGCGCCGGCGCCCAGGCCGCGGGTGAGTTCCCGGCCGACGTCGAGCTTGACGTCGGCGTCACTCATCAGCAGCGCCTGCGCATCGGTGTTGATCGCGATGAACTCGACGCCCTTGAGCCCGACCTCGATCATCCGGTTGATGGCGTTCACGCCACCGCCGCCGATGCCGACGACCTTGATGACTGCGAGGTAGTTCTGCGGTGCTGCCACGTCGAAGGCCTCTCGCCTCGATTTACGTGTCGCCACCCCGCAGTTGCTGCGGTGCGCCGACGGATGCCGATGGGCGGTCCTCTTGGCCGACCCGAACCCTAACGCTGAAGTTTAGGGTTACTAGTGCTGCTGTTCCCTGGGTTCCTGGGACAGGACACTAAGTCGACAAGCGGCGCGCGTTCAATGAACACGCCGAACCTCCCGTTTTTCTTTTCACCCTATGTGATCACCCCTGGCACTAGCCAACCAGGGTGCTGGCCTGCCGGTATGCACGTCCGCCGGGACGTCAACTACCGGCCACCGCGGGGGCGCCCGGGGCACTCACGTCGAAATGGGCCGCTTCGGGCGCCGCTTTCAGCAGCGCGAGCAGCGACCGGGCCTTCGCCGCGCCGCTCTCCCCGCTCCCCCACATCACCGTGCGATCCCGTGTCAACTCCAGGGTGATGGAGTCATAGGAGCGTACCCGGACAACCTGGGTGCTCCGCCGCACCGACGCGGGGAGCGCGGCAGCCACCCGGACCCCTTCCCGGCGGAGCCGATCGACGCCGAAACGGCGGGAACTCGACGATTTGCCGAGGTCCAGGTCGAGCACCGGAACGCCCTTGGGACGCTCGGCCACGGTGGCGAACCGGACCCCGGACCGGTCGACTTCGACGTATCGGCCGCCGGAGCGCAGCACCGCCCGCGGGTGCCGCTCGTCGACCTCCACCCGGATGGTGTGCGGCCAGGACCGGCTCACCCGCACCTGGTCGATCCTGGGCAGTCCGGCCCGCAGCCGGCGTTCGATGGACCCGGTGTCCACCGAGGCCATCGGGGAGCCCAGCGGGACGTCCGCGACCCGGCGCACCTCCTCGGGGGTCAGCACCTCGGTGCCGCTGACCTTCACCCGCTCGGCCCGCAGCCAGTCCGAGCCGTAGAGCACCCAGGTGCCGCCACCGGTGAGCAGGGCCGTCGCCAACAGCAGCAGAAGCAGGGTGCGGCGGCGGGGAAGGCGCTGCCTCAGGCGGCGTGCGCGCCCGTCGCTCCCACCGCCACGCGCTCCGGTGCGCGGTGTCCGTCGGTCACCGCGCCGGGCGGTCGTCGGTCCGGCCACGCTGGCTGCCTCCTCGCCCCGAGCGCCCGGGGATTGACCCCGGGCGCCTCGGCTCACGCCTGGTGGCGCATCCGCCCGTTCACGCCCGACGGCGCTGGGCGATCGCCTCATACACCATTCCGACAAGCAGTTCATCTGCATCGCGGCGCCCGAACTCGGCGGCGCGCCGCGACATCTCGTACAGCCGGTGCGGGTCGGTGAGCACCGGGAGCACGTTGTGCTGGACCCACTCGGGGGTGAGTTCGGAGTCATCGACGAGCAGTCCGCCGCCGGCCTTGACCACCGGTTGGGCGTTGAGCCGCTGTTCGCCGTTGCCGATGGGCAGCGGGACGTAGGCGGCGGGGAGCCCGACGGCGGAGAGTTCGGCCACGGTCATCGCGCCGGCGCGGCACAGCATCATGTCCGCCGCGGCGTACGCGAGGTCCATACGGTCCACGTACGATACCGGGATGTACGGCGGCATTCCCGGCATGTTGTCGGTGCGCGGCAGTTCGTTCTTCGGGCCGACGGCGTGCAGGATCTGGACGCCGGCGCGCTGCAGGAACGGGGCGACCGACTCCACCACCTCGTTGAGCCGGCGGGCGCCCTGCGAGCCGCCGGAGACCAGCAGCGTCGGCAGGTTGGGGTCGAGTCCGAAGGCCGCGCGCGCCTCGGCACGGACCGCGGCCCGGTCCAGGGTGGCGATGGAGCGGCGCAGCGGGATCCCGACGTAGTGCGCGTTGCGGAGCTTGCTGTCCGGGGTGCTGACGGCGACGTAGGAGGCGTAGCGGGAGCCGATCTTGTTGGCCAGGCCGGGCCGGGCGTTGGCCTCGTGCACCACGATCGGCACTCCGAGCCGCTTGGCGGCCAGGTAGCCGGGGAGCGCCACATAGCCGCCGAAGCCCACCACGCAGTCGGCCTTGGTGCGCTCCAGGATCTGCTCGGCGGCCTTGATGGTGCCGCGCAGCCGCCCGGGCACGGTGATCAGTTCGGGGGTGGGCCGGCGGGGCAGCGGAACGGCGGGGATCAGTCCGAGTTCATAGCCCCGTTCGGGTACGAGCCGTGTTTCGAGCCCCCGCTCCGTTCCGAGCGCCGTGATCCCCACGGTCGGGTCCTGCCTGCGCAGGGCGTCCGCGAGGGCGAGCGCGGGCTCGATGTGGCCGGCGGTCCCCCCACCGGCGAGTACGACATGCACCGAATTTCACCGCTCTCTGGACGGCGACTTCTTGACGCGCCGTCTCATCGTCTTCCATCTCAGCCCAGCCCGCTTCTTACCGAACACAGGCTGCCGCATGGCCAAGGCCGCCCTGGCACCGGGTTCCGCTCGCGCGAAGGCGATCAGCAGGCCGACGGCGAACATGGTCGGCAGCAGGGCGGACCCTCCGTAGGAGAACAGCGGGAGCGGGACACCCGCGATCGGCAGCAGACCGAGCACCGCGCCGATGTTGACCACGGCCTGGGCCGTGATCCAGGTGGTCACGCCTCCCGCGGCATACCTCACGAAGGGGTCCTTCGTGCGTCCGGCCACGCGGATACCCGCATAGCCTAGAGCCGCGAAGAGGGCGAGCACCGACAGTGTCCCCGCGAGACCGAGTTCCTCCCCGGTGATGGCGAAGATGAAGTCGGTGTGCGGTTCGGGGAGTTCACCCCATTTCTCCATGCTCGCGCCCAGTCCGGAGCCGAACCATCCCCCGTTGGCCAGGGCGTAGATCCCGTGCACCGCCTGCCAGCACTGGTCCCCCTCGCCGGGTTCGGTGGCCCCCAGGCAGGCCAGCCGGGACATCCGGTTGGCGCTGGTCTTGATCAGCAGGACGGCGATCAGCCCGGCGCAGGAGAGCACTCCGACGAACAGCCGGGTGGGCGCGCCGGCCAGCCACAGCACCCCGAACAGGATCGCGGTCAGGATGATCGCGGTGCCCATGTCGCCGCCCAGCATGATCAGGCCGAGCAGCATGAAGGCGGCCGGCACCAGCGGCACCAGCAGGTGCTTCCACTGGGTCAGCAGCCGCTTCTCGTGCTTGCGGGCCAGCAGGTCGGCGCCCCACAGCACCAGTGCCAGCTTGCCGAACTCGCTCGGCTGCAGCATGAACGGGCCGCCGAAGGAGATCCAGTTGCGGTTGCCGTTGACCGCCACCCCGATCCCCGGCACCTGCACCAGGCACATCAGGAAGACGGAGCCGGCCAGCAGCGGATAGGCCAGGGCCCGGTGCAACCGGATCGGCATCCGGGCCGCCAGCAGCATCAGGACGCCGCCCAGGGCCGCCGCCAGCAGCTGCTTGCGGAAGAAGTACGAGGGGGCCAGGCCGGACTGGAGCGCCTTGATCTGGGAGGCGGAGTACACCATCACCAGCCCCAGCACGATGAGCAGCAGGCTGCCCCCGAGGATCACGTAGTAGGCGGTGAGCGGCCGGTCCCAGGCCCGCCGGGCCCGGGCGAGCAGTTGCCGCGGTCCGCGGCCGGGCGCGCCGCCGCGGGCGGGCCGGGGTGCCCGGGACACCTTGGGGGCGGCGCCACCGCGCCGTACCGGGCCGGCGGTCCGGCCGGGCCGGGCGCCCGCCCGCTCGCGCAGCGCGAGGCCCTCGGGGTGCGGCCCGCCGGCGGGTGCGGCGCTCGGAAGCGCGGCGGGGAGCAGGCGACCGAGCGCGAACGGCGCCTGTGGCCGCGCACCAGTGGCCGGGCGCGCCGGGCGCCCGCGCCCGGCGCCGGGGTAGGCCGTCCCGAAACGCCGGATCGCGGACTCCTCAGGGCTCATCTGGCATCCCTCCGTAACGCCCGCGCGAGCGGTCCTCGCGGCGGACCGGCGGGTCAATGCTCGTTCGGCTCCGGCTCCGCGCCCTCACCGGCGGCCAGCTCGCGCACCGCCGCGGCGAAGGCGTCGCCGCGGGCGTTGTAGTTGACGAACATGTCCATCGAGGCGCAGGCGGGCGCCAGCAGGACGGTATCCCCTGGACCGGCGAGCCGCGTCGCTTCCCGGACGGCCGCCGCCATCGCCCCAGTGTCGGTCCGGTCGAGGTCGACCACCGGGACATCCGGGGCGTGTCGCGCCAGCGCTTCCCTGATCAGCGCGCGGTCCGCGCCCATCAGCACGGCGCCGCGCAGCCGCTGGGCGGCGCCCGCCACCAGCTCGTCGAAGACCGCGCCCTTGGCCAGGCCGCCGGCGATCCACACCACCGAGGGGTACGCCGCCAACGAGGCCTCGGTGGCGTGGGTGTTGGTGGCCTTGGAGTCGTCCACGTAGGCGACGCCGGCCACGTCGGCGACATGGGCGATGCGGTGGGCGTCCGGGCGGAAGGCCCGCAGCCCGTCCCGTACCGCCGCCGGCCCGACGCCGAAGGCGCGGGCCAGCGCCGCGGCGGCCAGCGCGTTGGCGATGTTGTGCGGGGCCGGCGGGTTCACGTCGGAGACCTCGGCCAGCTCCTGGGCCTGCTTGTGCCGGTCGGGCACGAAGGCCCGGTCGACCAGGATGCCCTCGACCACCCCGAGTTGGGAGGGGCCGGGGGTGCCGAGGGTGAAGCCGATGGCGCGGCAGCCCTCCTCGACGTCGGCGGCGCGCACCAGGTCCTCGGTGGCCGGGTCGGCCGCGTTGTAGACGCAGGCGATCCGGTTGCCCTCGTAGGCGCGGCCCTTGTCGGCGCCGTACGCGGCCATCGAGCCGTGCCAGTCGAGGTGGTCCGGGGCAAGGTTGAGGACGGCGGCGGAGTGCGCGCGGACCGAGGGGGCCCAGTGCAGCTGGTAGCTCGACAGCTCCACCGCCAGCACGTCGTAGGTCTCCTCGCCCAGCACCGCGTCCAGCAGCGAGACGCCGATGTTGCCGACCGCGGCGGTGCGCAGCCCGGCGGCGGTCAGGATCGAGGCCAGCATGCGCACGGTGGTGGTCTTGCCGTTGGTGCCGGTGACCACCAGCCAGGGCGCCGGCGGCTTGGCCGGATCCTTCTCACGCAGCCGCCAGGCCAGCTCCACATCGCCCCAGACGGGCACCCCGGCCCGCTCGGCGGCGGCGAAGATCGGACTGGACGGCTTCCAGCCCGGCGTGGTGACGACCAGCTCGGTGCCCTCGGGGAGGGTGTCGCCGTCGCCGAGGCGCACGGTGATCCGCCCGGAGCCCCCGCCGGGGCCGGCGGCCGGGGTACGCCCGGCCGCCCAGCCCTGGAGTTCGGCGGCCTGGGCGCGCTCGCGCTCGCCGTCGCCGCCGTTGACCACGGTGACCTCGGCGCCGAGGTCGTACAGCACCCGGGCCGCGGGCAGCCCGGAGACGCCGAGGCCGACGACGGTGACCCGCCGACCGGAGAAGTCGAGCTCCCCGGTCACTTGGCGGCCCGCCAGCCCGCGTAGAAGATGCCGATTCCGAAGATCACGCACATACCCTGAATGATCCAGAATCTGACCACCACAAGGACTTCACTCCACCCCTTCAATTCGAAATGGTGTTGAAGTGGAGCCATTCGGAAGACCCGTCGGCCGGTGAGGCGGAACGATCCGACCTGGATGACCACCGACATGGTGATCAGCACGAACAGGCCGCCGAGGATGGCGAGCAGCAGTTCGGTGCGGGAGCAGATGGCGAGCCCCGCGAGGGCACCGCCCAGTGCCAGCGAGCCGGTGTCGCCCATGAAGATCTTGGCGGGCGAGGTGTTCCACCACAGGAAGCCGAAGCAGGCGCCCATCAGCGCGGAGGCGACCACGGCCAGGTCGAGCGGGTCGCGCACCTCGTAGCAGGCGGGCCCGGCGGTCGGCTGGTTGGCGCAGGACTCCTGGAACTGCCACACCCCTATGAAGGTGTACGCACCGAACACCATCACCGAGGCGCCGGTGGCCAGGCCGTCCAGGCCGTCGGTGAGGTTCACGCCGTTGGACATCGCCAGGATCATGAACAGCGCCCAGATCACGAAGATCACCGGGCCGATCTGCCAGCCGAAGTCCTGGGTGAAGGAGAGCCGGTCGGAGGCCGGCGTCTGGTTGCGGGCGTCCGCGAAGTTCAGCGAGAGCACCGCGAAGGCGATGCCGACGATCAGCTGGCCGGCCATCTTCGCCTTGGCGCGCAGACCCAGGCTGCGCTGCTTGACGATCTTGATGTAGTCGTCCAGGAAGCCGACCAGGCCCATCCCCGCGAAGAGGAAGAGCACCAGCACACCGGAGAAGGTCGGGTCGCTGGAGGTGATCACCTTGGTCAGGGCGTACGCGATGATCGTGGCCAGGATGAAGGAGATGCCGCCCATGGTGGGCGTGCCCTTCTTGCTGCCGTGGCTCCGCGGACCGTCATCCCGGATGAACTGCCCGTAGCCCTTGCGGGCCAGCAGCTTGATCAGCAGCGGAGTGCCGATCAGGGTGAGGAAGAGCCCGATGGCTCCCGAGAACAGAACCTGCCTCATGCCCATCGGCCGGCGACCTCACCCTCGCCCGCGCCCGCGCCCGCGCCGTCCACCAACTCCAGCGCGATCCGTTCCAGGCCCACCGACCTGGACGCCTTCACCAGCACGACGTCCCCCGGTCGCAGTTCTCTGCGCAACAGGTCGACCGCCGCCCGCACGTCGGACACGTGCACCGACTCCTCACCCCACGAACCCTCGTTCTTGGCGCCCATGTCGAGCCAGGCGGCCTCCTGGCCGCCGACCGCCACGAGCTTGCTGACGTTGAGCCGGACGGCCAGCCGCCCGACCGCGTCGTGCTCGGCGAGCGACTCATCGCCAAGCTCGGCCATCTTGCCGAGCACCGCCCACGTACGCCCCCCGCGGGCCTGGTTGGCCTTGCCCATGGCGGCCAGCGCGCGCAGCGCCGCTCGCATGGAGTCCGGGTTCGCGTTGTAGGCGTCGTTGACGATCGTCACGCCGTCCGCCCGCTCGGTGACCTCCATCCGCCAGCGGGAGAGCTGGCCCGCCCCGGAGAGCGCAGCGGCGATCTCGGATGCGGGCATGCCCAACTCATGGGCGACGGCGGCCGCGGCAAGCGCGTTCGACACGTGGTGCTCACCGTACAGGCGCAAGGTCACGTCGCTGCACCCGGTGGGGGTGTGAAGCGTGAAGGAGGGCTGACCTTCCGTAGTGAGCCGGACATTCTCGGCGCGCACCTGGGCGTCCTCGGCCTCGCCGAAGAGCACCGTACGGGCCCGGGTCCGGGAGCTCATGGCGCGCACCAGCGGGTCGTCGGCGTTGAGCACCGCCACCCCGCCCTCGTCCGCCGCCGGAAGGGACTCCACCAGCTCGCCCTTGGCCTGCGCGATCTGCTCGCGCCCGCCGAACTCGCCGATGTGCGCGGTGCCCACGTTGAGCACCAGCCCGATCCGCGGCGGGGTGAGCCCGGTGAGGTACCGGATGTGGCCCACTCCGCGGGCGCCCATCTCCAGCACCAGGTGCCGGGTGCCCTCGTCGGCGCGGAGCGCGGTGAGCGGCAGCCCGATCTCGTTGTTCAGCGAACCCGGTGTCCACACCGTGGGCGCGTGCCGCTCCAGCACCTGGGCGATCAGGTCCTTGGTGCTGGTCTTGCCGGACGAGCCGGTGAGGGCGATCACGGAGGTGCCCAGCCGCTCGACCACGGCACGGGCCAGCGCCCCCAGGGCGCGCTCCACGTCCTCGACCACGATCGCCGGGACGCCGACGGGGCGGGCGGCCAGCACGGCTGCCGCGCCCGCCTCGACGGCGCGCTGCGCGTAGTCGTGGCCGTCCACGCGCTCTCCGGCGAAGGCCGCGAAGAGGGCTCCGGGCTCCACCTTCCGGGAGTCGATGACGACCGGTCCGGTCACCCGCTGCTCCGGGTCCGGTATGTCGTGCGGCCGTCCACCGGTGATCGAGGCGATCTCGGCGAGGGACAGTGCGATCACTGGTCACCTCCGGCGGCGGTACGTGCGTACTTCCTGTGGGCGGCTGGTGCGCGCATGTCGGTCGTCATCCCTGGTCGTGACGGTGCGGGGCGGGGGTGGCCGGGGCCGCGTCGGCCGCGGCCCGGGACCGCTCGATGGCCTGCCGCAGCACCTGGCGGTCGTCGAAGGGGCGTACCACGCCGGCGATGTCCTGGCCCTGCTCGTGGCCCTTCCCCGCGACCAGCACGGTGTCGCCGGGCTGGGCACGGGCCACGGCCGCGGCGATCGCGGCGGCCCGGTCGGCGTTCACCAGCACCTCGCCGCGCTCGTGGGCGGGCACCTCGGCGGCGCCCGCGAGCATGGTGGCCAAGATGGCCAGCGGGTCCTCGGAGCGGGGGTTGTCGGAGGTCAGCACGGCGGTGTCGGCGAACCGGGCGACCGCGGCACCCATCGGGGCGCGCTTGTGCGGGTCGCGGTCGCCGCCGCAGCCGAGCACGGCGTGCAGCTTGCCCCGGGTGACCTTGCGCAGGGAGCGGAGCACCGACTCCACCGCGTCGGTCTTGTGGGCGTAGTCCACCACGGCGAGGTACGGCTGGCCGGCGTCCACCCGCTCCAGCCGGCCGGGTACGCCGGGCACCGCGGCGACGCCGTCGGCGGCGGTCTGCGGGTCGATGCCGGCGGCCGCCAGGGCGGTGATCGCCGCCAGGGCGTTGGCGACGTTGAACGGGCCGGGGAGCGGGGAGGCGGCCCGTACCGCGATCCCGTCCGGGCCCAGCGCGGTGAAGGTCGAGCCCTGGGCGCCCACCTCGACGTCCACGGCGCGCCAGTCGGCGTCCGGGTTGCCCTCCGGGGAGAACGTGATGACGGGTACCTCGGACTCCTTGATCAGGCGCCTGCCGTACTCGTCGTCGTGGTTGACCACGCCCTGCCGGCTGCGGGCCCGGGTGAACAGCCGCGCCTTGGCCTGGAAGTAGTCCTCCATGTCGGAGTGGAACTCCATGTGCTCCGGGCTGAGGTTGTTGAAGACCGCCACGTCGAAGACGCAGCCGTCGACCCGGCCCAGCATCAGGGCGTGGCTGGAGACCTCCATGACCACGGAGCGGACCCCGCGCTCGCGCATCACCGCGAACAGCGCCTGGAGGTCGGTGGCCTCGGGGGTGGTGCGCTCGGACTTGACCCGCTGGTCGCCGATGCGGGTCTCCACCGTGCCGATCAGCCCGGTGAGGCCGCCCGCCGGACCGCCCCCCTCGGCGGACGCCGCGCGCAGCGACTCGGCCGCCTTGAGGCCGCCCTCGACGAGGTACGCCGTGGTGGTCTTGCCGGAGGTGCCGGTGATGCCGATCTGGAGCAGGTCGGCGCCCGGCTCGCCGTACACGGTGGCGGCGAGTTCGCCCATCCGGCCGCGCGGGTCCGACACGGTGAGCACCGGCAGACCGGTGGCCGCGGCGCGCTCGGCGCCCGCGGGATCGGTCAGCACGCCGGCGGCGCCGCGGTCGGCGGCCTGGCCGGCGAAGTCCGCTCCGTGGACGTTGGCACCGGGCAGCGCGGCGTACAGGTCGCCGGGGCGCACCGCACGCGAGTCATGGGTGATGCCGGTGACCGGCTTCCCCTCCGGCGCCTCGATGCCCAGCTGGTCGGCCAGCGCCGCCCAGGGGGTCGGGCGGACCTGCTGCGGACGGGGCGGTCCCGGGAAAACCTCGGGAAGGTCCGGCTGAGTGGTTTGAGACGCATCAGGGTGGGGCACGGCCGTGAGCGTACCGGGCGTACCGGCCTGGTCGCGAAATGGGCGCCGGTTCCCGGGGTCGGGCGTGATCGTCGTCACGGGCTGCCGCTCAGCTGCCCGGGGAGTAGCTCACCGGCAGCCGTGCGGGCTGCTTGCCGGACGGCGGGACGCCCAGGGTCTTCAGCGTGAACTCCATGACCTGCTTGAACACCGGCGCGCAGATCTGGCCTCCGAAATAGCTGCCCCGGGTCGGGTTCTGCACCGCGCAGTAGACCGTGACACGGGGTTTGTCGGCGGGGGCGAAACCGGCGAAGGAGGCCGTGTAGCCGTGGTAGCGGCCGGTCTTCGGATCCACCCGGTTGGAGGTGCCGGTCTTGCCCGCGACCCGGTAGCCGGGGATCTTGGCCTTGGCCCCGGTGCCCTCCCGGTCGTCGACCACCGACTCCAGCATGGCCGAGAGGGTCTTCGCGGTGTCCTTGCTCACCACCCGGGTGCGCGACGGGGCGGCGGCCGGGGTGAAGCGCCCGTCGGGGCCCGTGGTGCCGCGTACGAGGGAGGGCTCGACGCGCTCCCCGCCGTTGGCGATGGTGGAGTAGACGGAGGCCGCCTGCACGGCGTTGAGCGACAGCCCCTGGCCGAACGGGATGGTGTACTGCTGGGAGGCGCTCCAGTCCCCGGGCTTGGCCAGGATGCCGCGGGTCTCGCCGGGAAAGCCGAGCCCGGTGGGCCGGCCGATCCCGAACTTCCGCAGGTAGGAGTAGAGGACGTGGTTGGCCTGCGTCTGGTTGTCACCCAGCTGCTCGGTGGCCAGGATCGTGCCGATGTTGCTGGACCTGGCGAGTACGCCGTTGAGCGTGAGGTACCAGGTGCGGTGGTCGATGTCGTCGGCGAAGGCGCGGTCGGCGCGCGGCAGCCGGTTGGGGACCTCCACATGGGTGTCCCAGCGCGCCGCGCCCTCCTCCAGCACGGCGGCCATCGACATCACCTTGCTCACGCTGCCCGGCTCGTAGGCGTCGGTGAGGGCGGCGTTGCCCAGCGCTTCCGCGTCGGCGCCGGCCACGTCGTTGGGGTCGAAGCCAGGGGCGTTGGCCAGGGCCAGGATCTCCCCGGTACGGGTGTCCTGGACGATGACGTAGCCGCGGTCCGCCTGCGAGGCGGCCACCTGCTCCACGATGGCCCGCTGGGCGGCCCACTGGATGTCCCGGTCGATGGTCAGCTCCACGTCGGAGCCGGGCACCGCGGACTGCTCTCGGACGTCCCCGGTGGGCACCTGGCGCCCGCCGGACTGGGCGTACACCCGCTTGCCGTCCTTGCCCGCCAGCTCCCGGTCCAGCAGCCGCTCCACGCCGCCGGCGCCCTTCCCCTGGGCGTCGACGAAGCCCAGCACCCCGGCGGCCAGCCGCGTGTTGGGGTAGACCCGCTTGCTGTGCGCCTCCCGGTTGACGCCGGCGAGCACGTTCACCCGGCCGGTCCGCGCCGCCTTGCCGGCCAGCACCTGCTTGAGGTCCTTGATCTGCTTCCACACCTGCGGGGTCTGCTGCCGGGCCAGCACGACGTACTGGGAGGTCGGGTCGGCGGTGAGCTTCTTCTCCAGCTCCGCCCGGCGGACCTTGAGGATCGGGGCGAGCAGCTCCGCGGCCTGCCGGGGCGCGTCCTTCGTCTTGGCGTTGCGCGGGGTGAGCAGATCGGGGGCCGCGGTGATGTCGTACGCGTCCACGCTGGCCGCCAGCTCGACCCCGGAGCGGTCGGTGATGCTGCCCCGCTCGGCGGCGAGCCGGACCGGGATGTAGCGGTTGAGGTTGGCCTTGGCCGCGTAGGTGTCGGCGTCCACCGCCTGCACCTGGAGCAGCCGCACCACGTAGACCAGTATCACCAGCGTCAGGCACAGGCTGATCAGCCGCAGCCGGGGGCGCGGGCTGCCCAGTCGCAGCGGCTGCCCGGGCCGGCCGGGGCCGCGGCGGGGCGGCGGCGTGTCCGACGGCGACCGCACCCATCGGGTCCCAGTCGGCCGGCAGGTCCAGCACCTCCCGCACCACCTCGCGGCAGAACATGGTGGAGGACACCCAGGCCGAGCCCAGTCCCTCGCCGGTCAGCGCCACCAGCAGGTTCTGTACGCCGGCACCGGTCGCCACCACGAACATCTCGCGCTCGGCGGCTGCCCGGCGCTCGTCCGGGTAGGCGTGCGCCCCGTCCGCGACCAGGCAGGGCACCACCAGGTACGGCGCATTGCGCAGCACATCTCCGCGCCGCACCCGCTTGGCGATGCTCGTCTCGCTGAAGCCGTCCCGGCGCAGGTCCGCGATCCATGCCTCCCGCATCGCGTCCAGCAGCCGCAGCCGCGACTCGGCGGACTCCAGCAGGACGAACCGCCACGGCGTGGTGTGGTGCGGGGCGGGTGCGGTCACCGCCGCCGCGACGGCCCGCCGTACCGCGGCCCCGTCCACCGGCTGGTCGGTGAACTCCCGCACGGTGCGCCGCAGGGTGACGGCCTCGCGCACCGCCTCCGAGGTGCCGAGCCGGAACAGGTCGGACGCCGGATCACGCACCAGCGCCCGCGCCCCCGCGTCCAGCTCCGCACCCTCCTGGCCCGCGCCGAGCGACCCCGCGCCGAGCGACCCGGCGCCGAGCGACCCGGCGCCGAGCGACCCGGCGCCGAGCGACCCGGCGCCGAGCGACCCCGCGCCGTCCGACCCCGCACCGAGCGCTCCCGCGCCCCTATCTC
>NZ_SRID01000299.1 GCF_004684805.1 Streptomyces palmae | reverse complement strand
CCCGCACGGGGACCCCGCATGGGCCCCCGGCTCCGTGGGGGCACTCGCGTAGCATGGCCAGGAATCGTCCGGTACCCCCAGAGGACTGGAACGGAAGGCCCCACAGCGTGAACGCACAGCACAGCCCCGAGTCGCACGAGCCCAGGCCGCCCGGCACACCGCCGCCGTACGCGTCCGAGCCCCGCACCGCCGACGCGCCCGGCACGCGACCGCGCCACACCGACGCCCAGGACCGCCCCGCCCGCCTGACCGTGGGCGTCGTGGGCGCGGGCCGCGTCGGACCCGTGCTGGCCGCCTCCCTCCAACTCGCCGGGCACCGTCCGGTCGCCGTGTCCGGGGTCTCGGAGGCCTCGCGGCGCCGCGCCGCGGCCCTGCTGCCCGACGTCCCACTGGTGGAGCCCGCCGAAGTTCTGGCCCGGGCCGATCTGGTGCTGCTCACCGTCCCCGACGACACCCTCCCGGGGCTGGTCGCCGGGCTGGTCGAGACCGGGGCGATCCGGCCGGGCCAGCTGATCGTGCACACCTCGGGCCGGTACGGATGCGCCGTACTGGAACCGGCCCTGCGCGCCGGCGCGCTGCCCCTGGCGCTGCATCCCGCGATGACCTTCACCGGCACCGCCGTGGACGTGCAGCGGCTGGCCGGCTGCTCCTTCGGGGTCACCGCGCCCGAGGAGCTGCGGCTGGCGGCCGAGGCGCTGGTGATCGAGATGGGCGGCGAGCCGGAGTGGATCGCCGAGGAGGCCCGTCCGCTGTACCACGCGGCGCTGGCGCTCGGCGCGAACCACCTGGTCACCCTGGTCGCGCAGGCGATGGAGCTGCTGCGGGCCGCGGGCGTCGGGGCACCGGACCGGATGCTCGGGCCGCTGCTCGGCGCCGCCCTGGACAACGCGCTGCGCAGCGGGGACGCCGCGCTGACCGGCCCGGTGTCGCGCGGCGACGCGGGGACCGTGGCGGCGCACATCGCCGAGCTGCGCAAGCACGCGCCGCAGAGCGTCGCCGGATATCTGGCCATGGCCCGCGCCACCGCGGACCGGGCCCTCGCACACGGGCTGCTCAAACCGGAACTCGCCGAAGACCTGCTGGGCGTCCTGTCGGAATCGGGACTGGGAGGGGCCGCATGAGCCCGAAGTCGTGGAACGAGGCGCGTCCGGGCGAACCGGCCGTCGAGCTGATCACCTGCCGCGCGGACTTCGACCGGGCGCTGGACCGGTTCGCCGTGGCGGGACGTACCGCCGTGGTGATGACCATGGGCGCGCTGCACGAGGGGCACGCCTCGCTGATCCGGGCCGCCCGGGAGCGGGTCGGCGCCGAGGGCCTGGTCACCGTCACGGTGTTCGTCAACCCGCTGCAGTTCGGCGCGGGTGAGGACCTGGACCGCTACCCCCGCACCCTGGACGCCGATGTGGAGGTCGCCGCGGCGGCCGGCGCCGACATCGTCTTCGCGCCCGGTGTGGAGGACGTCTACCCCGGCGGCGAGCCCCAGGTGCGGCTGTCCGCGGGACCGATGGGCGAGCGGTACGAGGGCGCCTCCCGGCCCGGCCACTTCGACGGCGTCCTCACCGTGGTCGCCAAGCTGCTCCACCTCAGCCGCCCGGACGTGGCCTTCTTCGGTGAGAAGGACGCCCAGCAGCTGGCGCTGATCCGGCGCATGGCGCGGGACCTCAACTTCCCGGTGGAGATCGTCGGCGTACCCATCGTGCGGGAGCCCGACGGCCTGGCCCGCTCCAGCCGGAACCGCTACCTCTCGGAGCCCGAGCGGGCCGCCGCGCTGAGCCTGTCCCGAGCCCTGTACGCGGGCCGGGACGCCGGGCGGCTGGCGGCGGGGCCGCACGCGCCCGCGGACGTGGTCGAGGACCCGGCCGCGATACGGGCCGCCGCGCACGCCGTGCTCGCCGAGGCCGCGCGGGCCGAGCCGCCGGTGGTCCTGGACTACCTGGGGCTGATCGACCCCGCCGACTTCACCGAGGTGGCCGACGGGCACCAGGGCGAGGCGATCCTGGCCGTCGCCGCCCGGGTCGGCAGCACCCGGCTGATCGACAACGTACGCCTCCACTTCGCCATGGCTCCGAGCGCCGGAGCCGTACCCGCAGCCGCTGGGAGCACCGTGTGAACAGCCGCCCCGACAGCACCTCGGCGATATCCGCCGCAGCCCCGCAGGCACCCGGCTCGGCCCCGCGGCCGGGGACGGCCCCCGCGCCGGCAGGGCCCGCCCCCGGCCTCAGGCTGCGCGCCCCCGCGCCCGGCTGGGCGGTGACCGCGGACGTGGTGGTCGTCGGCTCGGGCGTGGCCGGCCTCACCGTGGCGCTGCGCTGCGCCGCCGCGGGGGCCAGGGTGGCGGTGGTCACCAAGGCCCGGCTGGACGACGGCTCCACCCGCTGGGCGCAGGGCGGGGTCGCGGCGGCCCTCGGCGAGGGCGACACCCCCGAGCAGCACCTGGACGACACCCTGGTGGCGGGCGCCGGACTCTGCGACGAGGTGGCGGTGCGCACCCTGGTCACCGAGGGCCCGGGCGCGGTACGGCGGCTGGTCGCCACCGGCGCGCGGTTCGACGCCGACCCCGGCAGCGGGGAGATCCTGCTCACCCGCGAGGGCGGCCACCACCGCAGCCGGATAGTGCACGCCGGCGGCGACGCGACCGGCGCGGAGATCTCCCGCGCCCTGGTCGAGGCGGTCCGCGCGGCCGCCCCCGGCAAGGCCCGCGCGGTCCCGGGCGACGGCGCGGTGTCCGGCGGCGCGCCGCTGGGCAGTATCGAGATCGTGGAGAACGCGCTCGTACTGGACCTGATCAAGGACGCGGACGGGCGCGCGGCCGGAGTCACCCTGCATGTGATGGGCGAGGGCCGGCGGGACGGCGTCGGCGCGGTGCGCGCCGGGGCCGTGGTGCTGGCCACCGGCGGCATGGGCCAGGCCTTCTCCGCCACCACCAACCCGCCGGTGGCCACCGGCGACGGCGTGGCGCTCGCGCTGCGGGCCGGCGCCGAGGTCAGCGACCTGGAGTTCGTGCAGTTCCACCCCACCGTGCTGTGGCTGGGCCCGGAGGCCGAGGGGCAGCAGCCGCTGGTCTCCGAGGCGGTCCGCGGCGAGGGCGCCCACCTCGTGGACGCCGACGGGGTGCGCTTCATGCAGGGGCAGCACGAGCTGGCCGAGCTGGCGCCCCGCGACATCGTCGCCAAGGGCATCCTGCGCCGGATGCTGGAGCAGGGCGCCGAGCACATGTACCTGGACGCCCGGCACTTCGGGGCGCCGATGTGGGAGCGGCGCTTCCCCACCATCCTGGCCGCCTGCCGGGCGAACGGCATCGACCCGGTGACCGAGCCCATCCCGGTCGCCCCCGCCGCCCACCACGCCAGCGGCGGCGTACGCACCGATCTGCACGGCCGGACCACCGTGCCGGGGCTGTACGCCTGCGGCGAGGTGGCCTGCACCGGGGTGCACGGCGCGAACCGGCTGGCCTCCAACTCCCTGCTGGAGGGCCTGGTCTTCGCCGAGCGCATCGCCGAGGACATCACCGTCCGGCACCAGGAGTCCGGGTCGCCGGCGGCGCCCGCGGAGGCATGGCCACCGGCGGAGGCCGTGGGCAACGAGGACGGCGAGGACGGCCAGGACGGCCAGGACGGCGAGGACACGGACAACCCGCTGCTCGCCTCCGAGACCCGCTACGCCATCCAGCGCATCATGACCGACGGCGCCGGAGTGCTCCGCTCCGCCGAGTCCCTGGCCCGGGCGGCGAGCGCGCTGGAGGGCATCCAGCGGGAGGCCGCCGAGCAGCTGCGCCGGGACGGCAAGACCGCCGAGCCCGGCGTGGAGACCTGGGAGGCCACCAACCTGCTGCTGGTCGCCCGGGCACTGGTGGCCGCCGCCCGGCTCCGCGAGGAGACCCGCGGCTGCCACTGGCGCGAGGACCGCCCGGACCGGGACGATGCCCACTGGGCCCGCCACCTCCTGGTCACCCTGCGCCCGGACCGCACGCTCGACGTCCGCACCACCGAGACGCCGGATTTCCCCCGAACCACCGCACCCCGATCCGAGACGGAGTCCCGCCCGTGAGCACCACCCCCGACCGCGCACAGCCCATCGCCCTTCCGCTGCTCCCGATCGGCGGCCCCGGCGGGGGCGGCGGCTGCGGCGACGCCTGCGGCTGCGGGTCGGCCGACGACTCCTTCGACCTGGACCCGATGGAGTGCGGCCTCGACCCGGACCTGGCGCAGCTGCTCGCCGACGCCGGCCTGGACCCGGTGCAGGTCGAGGACATCGCGCACCTGGCCATCGAGGAGGACCTGGACCAGGGCGTGGACGTCACCACCGTGGCGACCATCCCCGAGGACGCCTTCGCCGTCGGCGACTTCACCGCCCGCGAGGCGGGCACGGTGGCCGGGCTGCGCATCGCCGAGGCGGTCCTGTCGGTGGTCTGCACCGACGAGTTCGAGGTCGAGCGGCACGTCGAGGACGGCGACCAGGTGGAGCCGGGCCAGAAGCTGCTCACCGTCCGTACCCGCACCCGCGACCTGCTGACCGGCGAGCGCAGCGCGCTGAACCTGCTGTGCCGGCTGTCCGGCATCGCCACCGCCACCCGCGCCTGGTCGGACGAGCTGGAGGGCACCAAGGCCCGGGTCCGGGACACCCGCAAGACCACCCCGGGGCTGCGCGCCCTGGAGAAGTACGCGGTGCGCTGCGGCGGTGGCGTCAACCACCGGATGTCGCTGTCGGACGCCGCGCTGATCAAGGACAACCACGTGATCGCGGCCGGTGGGGTGGCGGCGGCCTTCAAGGCGGTCCGCGAGGAGTTCCCCGACCTGGCCATCGAGGTCGAGGTGGACCGTATCGACCAGATCCCGCCGGTGCTGGCGGAGGGCGCCGACCTGCTCCTGCTGGACAACTTCAGCCCGGAGCAGACCCGCGAGGCCGTCGAACTCGTCGCCGGCCGCGCCATGCTGGAGTCCTCCGGCCGGCTCACCCTGGCCGACGCCCGCGCCTACGCGGAGACCGGCGTCGACTACCTGGCGGTCGGCGCCCTCACCCACTCCTCGCCGATCCTGGACATCGGCCTGGACCTGCGGGACGACGCCCCGGGTGCGGAGGCGCGGGGCTGATGCTGCTCACCATCGATGTCGGCAACACCCACACCACCCTCGGCCTGTTCGACGGCGACGAGATCGTCGAGCACTGGCGGATCTCCACCGACGCCCGGCGCACCGCCGACGAGCTGGCCGTGCTGCTCCAGGGGCTGATGGGCATGCACCCGCTGCTCGGCGAGGAGCTGGGCGACGGCATCGAGGGCATCGCGATCTGCTCCACGGTCCCGTCCGTGCTGCACGAGCTGCGCGAGGTGACCCGCCGTTACTACGGCGACGTCCCCGCGGTGCTGGTGGAGCCGGGCGTCAAGACCGGGGTGCCGATCCTGATGGACAACCCGAAGGAGGTCGGCGCGGACCGGATCATCAACGCGCTGGCCGCCATCGAGCTGTACGACGGGCCGGCGGTGGTGGTCGACTTCGGCACCGCCACCACCTTCGACGCGGTGAGCGCGCGCGGGGAGTACGTGGGCGGGGTGATCGCCCCGGGCATCGAGATCTCCGTGGAGGCCCTGGGCGTACGCGGCGCCCAGCTGCGCAAGATCGAGCTGGCCCGGCCGCGCAGTGTCATCGGCAAGAACACCGTGGAGGCCATGCAGTCCGGCATCCTCTACGGCTTCGCCGGGCAGGTGGACGGCGTGGTGCGGCGGATGGCCCGCGAGCTGGCCGAGGACCCGGACGAGGTGACGGTCATCGCCACCGGCGGCCTGGCGCCCATGGTGCTGGGCGAGGCCTCGGTCATCGACGAGCACGAACCCTGGCTCACGCTGATCGGCCTGCGCCTGGTCTACGAGCGCAACGTTCCCAGGTCGTAGCGGCTTTCGCGGCCGAGCCCCGAGGGACGGATTCCCGGTGCGGGCCGGTGTGCCCGCGCCGGGAGGTGGCCGAGGGCAACCATCGGGGGGTCTCGTTTGTCTTGCTGGGCGATGAACTTCGTTCCGGTAGAGGTAGAGACGAGTGGAGCCGATGGCGCGTAGCAGCAGTCCAAAGAGCAGTACGGCACGGACGGCGGCTGCCGGGGCGGTGCTCGCCCTGGGCGCCGTCGCCACCGTCGCCCCGGCCGCCTTCGCCGAGCCGCCCACCCAGGCGTACGCCGTGATCAACGCCCCGGCACAGGCCTACATACCGGCCGGCGGCCCGTTCGCCCCGAATGTCAGCTACTCCTTCGCCGACGAGGGCGCCGAGGTGCCGCTGCCGGAGAACGCCAAGCTGGTCATCGACGCCAGCGGCCTGAAGGGCATCGCCACCGTCCAGGCGAACAACGAGCAGTGCACCGCCTCCGGCCTGGTGGTGACCTGCGAGGACAACGGCAATCTGCACGGCCCGTTCGAGCCGTACACGGTGACTCCCGAGGCCGGCGCCAAGCCGGGCACCGGCGGCACCGTGAAGTACGAGGTGACGGCCGACAAGGCCACCAGCGACACCGCCGAGACCAAGCTCACCGTCGGCTCGCCCCAGGTGGCGGTCGGAAAGATCCAGGGCCGGGACGGGCTGAAGACCGGCGACACCGTGAGCCTGCCGATCTCGGTGAAGAACGTCGGCAACCTGGCCACCGAGCGCGTCGACGTGTGGCTGAACACCGGCGCCCCCGGCCTGGAGTTCACCAGCCCCAAGCCGAAGAACTGCCGCTTCAACGACGACTGGGACCACAACACCGCGGTCTACTGCAGCTTCGACGTCGCGCTGGAGCCGGGCAAGAGCGCCACCTTCAGCACCCCGCTGCGGGCCAAGGTCACCGACCAGGCCCTGGCGAACTGGGTGAAGTACTCCGCCAAGGCGGTCTCGGCCGACGAGTCCCGGGACCCCAACGGCGAGGTCGGCACCGACGCCGCGATCACCCTGCGGCCCTTCACCGGCGGCGAGTTCGAGCAGGGTGCCGAGGGCATGGCCACCTACAACGCCGACAACCACGCGGACTTCGCGGCCCGCGGCGGCGCCATCAAGCGGGACAAGAAGGACCCCACCACCGGATCCGTCGCCTTCGGCCTGGTCAACAACGGCCCGGCGGCCGCCTACCGGCACGACGGCAAGCCGCTGGTGTACGTGGACGTGACGCTGCCCGAGGGCGTCACCGCCACCTGGAACCGCGTCGACGAGGAGCCGGACGAGGACGCCACCGGCGAGTGCCTCACCTACGTCAGCGAGGGCCAGACCAAGCCGTTCGAGGGGGGCCACAGCCGCTACCTGTGCCCTGAGGCGAGCACCGAGCTGCCCGGCTCGGGCCAGACGTACTCCCTCGGCGTGAAGATCGCCAAGGACGCCCCCAAGGACGCCAAGGGCACCGTCAAGCTGGTCCCCGGCCCGGCGGGCCTCGACCTGCGCGACACCAACACCGCCAACGACACCGCCGCCATCACCTTCGAGGGCGCGTCGGGCTCCACCGGCGGCGGTGACTCCGACTCCACCGGCGGCTCCGACGAGAACGGCTCCGGCGGCGACTCCAAGGACAAGGACGACGCCGGCACCACCGGCGGCTCCGACAGCGCCGGCGGCTCCACCGGCGACGACTCCTCCGACGGCGGCTCCATGGCCCTCACCGGTGCCGCCGGCATCTCCCTGATCGGGGGCGGGGCGGCCCTCGCCCTGGGCCTCGGCGCCGGCGCCGTCGTCCTCAGCCGCCGCCGCGCGACCACCGGCGCGTCCACCAGCGCCTGACCCACCGAGCGGCCGGGCCCCAACCCGGCCGCCCCACCCCGGGGTGCCGCCCACACGGGCGGCACCCCGGCCGTGCGTTGGGGCCCGGCGGCGCGGGCGGATCCGGCGGGCGGGTCCTGCCGGCGGCCGGAGCCTTGCACGGCCGCCGCCTGGTACGTCCGGCCGCGAACCGCCCGCCCGAAGCCGGCCGACCCGCGCTGCCCAGCCCCCGTCCGCCTGCTCCGGGGGGCGCTTGGGCGGCGCCCGTGGCCGGGCCGTCCGCCGGCCCGAGCTGCTTCCGGTCGCCTTCGGCCGTGAGTCGTTCACGTGGTTGGGAGGGCGCTGCCCGCAACCCCGGCGACGACATGCCACGCCCGATGTGAAGTGCTAAGCGGATTTTGTCCGGTTAGCACTTAAAGTCGGCGCATGCCCACGCCACATGGACCCCGCGGCGGAATGGCGTTCAGCGCGGACGAGCTGCGTGTGCTCCGACGCGCCCTCGCCATCGCCCTTCAGCCGACCACCGCCTTCGCCCTGCCCAGTCCGGACCGGGCCGAGGAGGTCCAGGACTGCCTGCGCCTCGCCCACGCCGTGGATGCGGCGGTCCACGAGGGTGGGCGGCTGCGCGCCTTTCTCCTGGAGGAGCTGGCCCGCTATCGCGCCGCCCTGCCCGGCGCCGCCGCCGGCTATCTCAGCCAGCTCCGCAGCGCACTGTCGGCCGGGTACGTACCCCGGCCCGAGGACCTCGCGGCGCTGCGCGGGCTCTGTGCGGACGCGTCCGGGGCCAGGGAGGCGACCCGCCGCGCCGCCCTGCTCGGCCGGTGCGAACGCCTCGCCGAGCAGCAGGTGCGGGCCCGCCTCTCGCGCCGCCTCACCCCCAGGACGACCAGCACTCCGGCCTCCCTCCCGGTGCGGCACCCCCGCCGCCCCGTCGAGGCCCTGGCC
>NZ_SRID01000298.1 GCF_004684805.1 Streptomyces palmae | reverse complement strand
ACCCAGGACGCCGCCACCCGCACACGGGCCCGCCCGGCCCCCCGTGGTGCGGGCGGGGCCGGGCGGGCCGGTGGCGGGATCAGTTCGCGGGGGGCGGCGGCTCGGCGCCGGCCGGCTCGCGTGCGGGCCGGCCGACGGTGCCGCGCCGGACGGCGCCCGGCGCGTTCCACTCGGCGCGCCTGCGGGCCCGGCGCTTGGCCGCTTCGGAGGAGTCCAGCTGCCAGGGCACCGAGGTGACCATCACCCCGGGGGTGAACAGCAGCCGGCCCTTGAGGCGCAGCGCGCTCTGGTTGTGCAGCAGGTGCTCGTACCAGTGGCCGACCACGTACTCCGGGATGTAGACGCTGACCACGTCGCGCGGGCTCTCCCGGCGCAGGCTCTTCACATGGTCGACCACGGGCCGGGTGATCTCGCGGTACGGGGAGTCGAGGACCTTCAGCGGCACGTCTATGCCCCGCTCCTGCCACTCGGCCTGCAGGGCCTTGGTCTCGGCCGGGTCGACGCTGATGCTCAGCGCCTCCAGCCGGTCCGAGCGCATCAGCTTGGCGTAGCCGAGGGCGCGCAGGGTGGGCTTGTGGATCTTGGAGACCAGCACGATGGCGTGCACCCGGGAGGGGCGTGCCGCCTCGTCGTCCTCCTCGGTCAGCGCCAGCTCCTCGGCCACGCCGTCGTAGTGCCGGCGGATGGCGGTCATGGTGACGTAGAAGATCACCATGCCGAGCAGCGCGACCCAGGCGCCGTGGGTGAACTTGGTGAGCAGCACCACGACCAGCACCAGGCCGGTGAGGAACGCGCCGAAGGTGTTGATCGCCCGGGACCGGATCATGTGCCGGCGCTTGGCCGGGTCGCGCTCGGCGGCCAGATGGCGGTTCCAGTGCCGGACCATGCCGATCTGGCTGAGCGTGAAGGAGACGAAGACGCCGACGATGTAGAGCTGGATCAGCTTGGTGGAGTCGGCTCCGTAGATCCACACCAGTATCGCGGCGGTGCCGGCCAGCAGCACGATGCCGTTGGAGAAAGCCAGCCGGTCGCCGCGGGTGTGCAGCTGGCGGGGCAGGTAGCGGTCCTGGGCCAGGATCGAGCCGAGCAGCGGGAAACCGTTGTACGCGGTGTTGGCCGCCAGGAACAGCACCAGCGCGGTGGCCGCGGCCAGCAGCACGAAGAGGAAGGTTCCGTCACCGAAGACGGCCGCCGCGACCTGCGAGATCACCGGGTTCTGGGTGTAGTCGTCGCCGACCGGGACGCCGTTCTTCAGCAGCTCGTGCGCCGGGTTCTCGGCCATCTTCACATCGGTGGTCATGGCCAGCGCGATGATGCCGCAGAACATGGTGACGGCCAGGCCGCCCATCAGGGCCAGGGTGGTCGCCGCGTTCCGGCTCTTGGGCTTGCGGAAGGCGGGTACGCCGTTGCTGATGGCCTCCACGCCGGTGAGCGCGGCGCAGCCGGAGGAGAAGGCCCGCAGCAGCAGGAAGACCAGGGCGAACCCGGCCAGTCCGGAGTGCTGGGGGTTGATCTCGTAGTCGGCGGTGGGGGCGCGCATGTCGTCGCCGAGCACCAGTCCGCGGTAGGCGCCCCAGGCGATCATCAGGAAGACGCCGGCGACGAAGACGTAGGTCGGGATGGCGAAGAGCTTGCCCGACTCCTTGACGCCGCGCAGGTTCATCAGCGTGAGGAGCACGATGATGGTCACCGCGCAGGCCGTCTTGTGCTCCACGATGAAGGGCACCGCGGAGCCGAGGTTCTCCACCCCGGAGGAGATCGACACGGCCACGGTGAGCACGTAGTCGACCAGCAGGGCGCTGGCGACGGTGAGGCCCGCCTTGGGCCCGAGGTTGGTGGTGGCCACCTCGTAGTCGCCGCCGCCGCTGGGATAGGCGTGGACGTTCTGCCGGTAGGAGGCCACCACGGTGAACATGAGCACCACGACGGCGGCAGCGATCCACGGACTGTAGTGGTAGGCCGACGCTCCCGCCACGGACAGGACGAGCAGCACCTCGCCGGGTGCGTACGCCACGGAGGACAGCGGGTCGGACGCGAAGACCGGCAGGGCGATGCGCTTGGACAGCAGGGTCTCGCCCAGCTTGTCGCTCCGCAGCGCCCGGCCGATCAGGATCCGTTTGGGAATGTCGGTCAGTTTGGACACAGCAGAGCATCGTAAGGGGTGTCCGGGGCCGTGCCCACCCATCGCCCCGGCGACGACGGGTGGGCGGCCTGGTGCTCAGCTGAGCAGGGCCGGGAGGTGCCGGTGTCCGTTGGAGATGAAGGACTCGACCGGGGTCAGCCCCTCCGGCGGGGCGGCCAGGGCCAGCTTGGGGAACCGCTCGAAGAGCGCCGGCAGTGCCACCGCGGCCTCCAGCCGGGCCAGCGGTGCGCCCAGGCAGAAGTGGACCCCGTACCCGAAGGACAGGTGGTCCTTGACCTGCCGGGTGAGGTCGAAGGCGCCGGCGTCCTCGCCGTGCACCTCGGGGTCGCGTCCGGCGGCGGCGTACCCGGCCACGATGGCCTCGCCCTTGTGGATCACCAGGCCGCCGTCCAGCTCGATGTCCTCCACCGCGTAGCGCAGCGGCAGGTTGGCCACCGGGGCCTGCACCCGCAGTGCCTCTTCGATCACATCGTCCCAGCTCGCCTCGCCGGAGCGGACCAAGGCCAGCTGCTCGGGGTGGGTGAGCAGCAGGTGGATGGCGTTGTCGAGGAGGTTGACGGTGGTCTCGTGGCCGGCGCTGATCACCAGCAGCAGGGTGTCGACCAGCTCCTGCTCGGTGAGCCGGGAGTCGCCGTCCTCGTCGCGGGCCGCGATCAGCCCGCTGGCCAGGTCGTCCTTGGGGTTCTCGCGCTTGTTCGCGACCAGCTCGCCCAGCAGCTGGTAGATCCGCCCGTAGGTGGCGGTCACCTCGTCCGGGTCGGCGGAGGTGTGGAAGATGCTGTCCACGCAGGCGCGCAGCCCCTCCCGGGATTCCTCGTCCTCGATGCCGAAGAGCTCGCAGATCACCTGGATCGGGATGGGATAGGCGTATCCCTCCCGCAGGTCCACCACCTCACCGGGCTCGGTGGCGGCGAGCTTGTCCAGCAGTTCGGCGGCCATCTCCTCGATACGGGGGCGCAGCGCGGCGACGCGGCGTCCGGTGAACGCCTTGGCGACCAGGGTGCGCAGCCGGCGGTGGTCGGTGCCGTAGGCGGTGAACATGTTCTGCACCGCGACCCAGGTGAACAGGGGCCACTCGGGTGAGACCTCGCCGTTGATCCAGCGGGGCCAGTGCTGCCGCGGGTCCTTGGAGACGCGCGGGTCGGTCAGGAGTTCCTTGAGCAGCGACTGGCGGGTCACCGCCCATGCCACCACGCCGCCAGGGAGCTCCACACGCGTCGCCGGCCCGTGGGCGCGGATGCGGTCGGCCTCGGCGTGGATATCGCGGCCGGTGGGGTCGATGACAACAGTGGCGGGCTGGCTGGATTCGCGTTCCATCGGCTGTCTCCGGGGGTGTTGGTTTCGTCGATGTGGTCACGCACGGGTGCCGTCATGGGTGCGGACGCCGGCGTCGGCAGCGGCGTCGTCACGGTCAGCGGCACGGGGGGAAAGCGCACGGGTAGTGCGGCGAGTGCGCGGTGGAACGGGCCCGGGCGCCAGGCCAGCTGGTCGGCGGGGACCGCGAGTTGGATGTCCGGGATGCGGTCGAGCAGCTTCTCCACGGCCACCGCGGCGATCAGCCGGGCGGCGTCCTTGCCGGGGCAGGTGTGCGGACCGGCGCTCCAGGCCAGGTGCGCCCGGTTGCCGGTGCGGTGCTCCGAGGCGAGGGCGGGGTCGTTGTTGGCGGCGGCGAAGCTGACCACCACCGGTTCGCCCTCGCGCAGCCGCACGCCCGCGAAGTCCAGGTCGTGCACCGGGTAGTGGACGGCGTAGTTGGCCATCGGGGGGTCGAGCCAGAGCACCTCGTCCAGCGCGTCCTCGACCGGGAGGCTGCCGCCGGACAGGTCGCCGGCGAAGCGGTCGTCGGAGAGCAGCAGCCGCAGCGCGTTGGTGATCAGGTTCTGCTGGGGCTCGGTGCCGGCGCCCATCAGGACGACGAGCTGGTGGATCATCTCCTCGTCGGTCAGCCCCACCGGGTGGGCCAGCATCCAGGAGGTGATGTCGGCTCCCGGCTGACGGCGCTTGAGCGCGATCAGCTCCATGAAGGTCTCGGTGAGCATGGCGTTGGCCCGCTCGGCGTCCACCCCGTCGAAGATCCCGGACATGCCCTGGACCAGCCGCTCGCCGATGGCGGGCGGGCAGCCGAACAGCTGCTGGAAGACCAGCAGCGGCAGCGCCTTGGCGTAGTCGCCGAGCAGGTCGGCCTCGCCGTTGGGGGCGAACTTGTCGATCAGGGTGTCGGCGCTGTGCTCCACGTAGCCGCGCAGGGCGGCCGGGTCCACCCGGTCCAGGCCCTCGGTGACCGGCTGGCGCAGCCGGGCGTGCGCCTCGCCGTCCGCGAACAGGCAGTTGGGCCGGTACACCATCATCGGGACCACCGGGTTGTCCGGGGCCACCCGGCCGTCGGCCAGTGCCCTCCAGCGCCGGGCGTCCTTGGCGAACTTCTCCGGGCTGCGCAGTACGTCGAGCGCGGCCTGGTAGCCGGTGACCAAGGTGGCGTACGCGCCGGGGGCGAGTTCCACCGGGGCGATGGGCCCGAACGCCCGCAGCCGCCGGTAGACGGCCTGCGGGTCGGCGGCGAACTCGGGCCCGTACAGCGGCTCGGCGCCGGGGACCCGGCCCGGGTCGCCGTGGTGCACGGGGCAGCCGGGTGGCGGCACGGCGCCGGCGTCGGGGCGGTAGGTCACGCATGCTCCTGGGTCGTGCGGGCGTACAGGTACTGGACCAGGGAGATCAGGGCCTGGGTGGAGGAGGTGCGGTCGCGGGCGTCGCAGGTGACCAGCGGGGTCTCCGGCAGCAGGTCGAGGGCCTCGCGGATCTCCGCCTCGGGGTAGGCGGGCGCCCCGTCGAAGTGGTTGACGGCGACCGCGTACGGCAGGCCGTGGTCCTCCAGCAGGCCCATGACGTCGAAGGACTGCTCCAGACGGCGGGTGTCGGCGAGCACCAGGGCGCCCAGGGCGCCGCGGGTCATGTCCTGCCACAGCCGGGTGAAGCGCTGCTGCCCGGGGGCGCCGAACAGGTACAGGACCAGCGAGTCGCTCAGGGTGAGCCGGCCGAAGTCCATGGCGACCGTGGTGGTGGTCTTGTCCTTGATGCCGGTGAGGTCGTCGACCAGGGCGCCGGCCTGCGTCATGGTCTCCTCGGTGCGCAGCGGCTTGATCTCCGACAGCGAGCCGACGAAGGTCGTCTTGCCGACTGCGAAGTGCCCGACGACCAGCAGTTTCACCGCCGTCTTGACGGTCTGTCGGAGATAGAGACCGCTGTCAGAGGCGAGCGCGGAGTCCATCGAGCACCTCCTGCAGAAGCTGGGCCTCGGGCAGTTGCGCCGAGGGGATGGGGGACCTGGTGGTGATGTGTCCGCTGTCCACGAGGTCGCCGAGCAGGACCTTGGTGACGCTGACCGGCAGCCGCAGATGGCTGGCGATCTCGGCGACGGAGAGCGCCCCGCCGAGGCAGAGCTCCATCAACCGGCGCTTTTCCGGGCTGAGTCCGGACAGCGGCCGGTCGCCATGGGCCATGACCAGCGTGACCAGGTCGAACGTGTTACGGGTCGGGTGTGCGCGGCCGTCCGTGACGACGTACGGCCGCACCAGCCCTCGTTCCTCGCGACGCCGCGGGGTCATGCCGTGCTGCCCATCCCCTGCCAGGCGTCGTCCTGCCGCGGTGGGCTGGTGAGTTCCTTGCCGAGGCGGTCGACCAGCTTCTGCATCCGGTAGGTGACCGCCTCCATGTCCACCTGTTCGCTGGCCGAGACGGCGAGATAGGCGCCGGGTCCGGCGGCTATCAGGAACACATAGCCGCCGGCGAACTCCACCAGCGTCTGCCGCCAGGGCGTCTCCTCGGGCTGGCAGAACTCGGCGGTGCTGCGGCTGATCGACTGGAGCCCGGAGAGCGCGGCTGCCTGGCGCTCGGCCTCGTCCCGGTGGATGCCCTCGGAGTGGGCGCGGAGCATGCCGTCCGCGGAGAGCAGGATCGCGTGCCGCGCCTCCGGCATCCGGACGACCTCGTCGAGCATCCAGCCCAACTCGTTGTTCATGTGGTCGTTCATGCCTGGCGGTTCCCTTCTTCGTGGTGGGGAGCGGCACCGTCCCGGTCCTGCGCGCGACCGGACCGGGTGCCGCGGGCGAAGGCGCCCATGCGCCGGGCTGTCTCCTCCGCCGAACGGACGGGGTGCGAGCCGGTGTCGGACTCCGCGGCGGGCTCGTGCGCCGTCGGCGTCGGCCAGTCGTCCCGCTGCTGGTCGGCGGCGGGCTGCCGGCGGCGGCGCTTGGGCAGGCCGCCCGCGGTCGACTGGTAGGAGCGCGGGGTGTCGTCGCCGGGCCGCGGCCGGGCCTGCGGGGCGCGCGGTTCGGGGACCGGCGCCGGAGTGGGCTGCGGCCGGCCGGCGGCCTGGGGTGCGGGGGCTGACATGGTCTGCGGCGGGTCCGGGTCCAGGTGGGTGAGGAGTGCGCTGGGCAGGAAGAGCACCGCGCGTACACCGCCGTAGGGGGACCGGGTGTCGACCGAGACGCTGAAGCCGTACCGCGCGGCGAGGACGCCGATCACCGGGAAGCCGAACTGCGGGGGGTCGCCGAGTCGGGAGACGTCCACCGGCCGGCTGCCGGCCAGCAGCTCGGCGGCGCGCTGCACCTCCTGGGCGTTCATGCCGACACCGGCGTCATCGATGACCACGCAGGCGCCGTTGTGCACCGGCTGCAGGCTGACCTCGACCTTGGTGTTGGGCTGGGAGTGCCGGGTGGCGTTGTCGAGCAGCTCGGCGGTGGCCAGCACCACCGGTTCCACGGCCCGGCTGGCCACCGCGATGTCGATCTGGGTGTGCACCTGCACCCGGCGGTAGTCGCGGATGCGGGAGGTGGCACCGCGCACCACCTCGGTGAGCGAGGAGGCGGCCCGCTGCCGGCCGGGCCAGGATCCGCAGAGTACGGCGATGGCCTGGGCGCGCCGGCCGAACTGCGAGTTGGCGTGGTCGATCTGGAGCAGGTCGCCCAGGACGTCCGGGTTGTCGTGGCGGTCCTGCATCTCGGAGATCGCCAACTGCTGTTCGTGCGCCAGCCCCTGGAGCGCCCGCATGGACGCCTTCAGCGCGGTCTTCGCCGAGACGTCGGCTCTGGCCTGGGCGTTCTCCACGGCTCGCTGGAACAGCTCCATGACGGCCTGGAGGTTCTGCGCGAACGGGGTGCCGGTCAGCCCGTGGTCCCGCGGGCCTGGCGGCGGCCCGGGCCGGCTCGTGGCGTCGGCGAGTGCCGGGAGGCGGACCGCCACCAGGTGCCGGATCTCCTCGTCACGCGCCAGGAGTCCGCCTTCGAGTACGGCGTTGCGCCTCCGTGCGACGGCGGTGATCCGGTGCTGCCGCAGCAGCAGGACCAGAAGAGCGATGACGACCACGGCCAGGCACCAGACCATCACCTCCGATATGTGATCTGTCATCAGTTCCTCAGGGACGGGGGTCGGAAGCCCCGGAAGCGGAATATCGCGATCATCCTAGCCACGCCGGTGACGAAGTGTCCGCCGCTGGTCACGGTTGGCTAGGCGGGCTGGGCGATTGACGGTGATTCGGCGGTGACGTCCGCCCGCGGACCGGACGATCGGCCGGTCCCGGCGCCCTGCCGTCTCAGGATTCGGGCAGGATCACCGAGCGGGTGAGGTTGCGCGGGCGGTCCGGGTCCAGTCCGCGGGCCGCCGCCACGGCCACCGCCAGGCGCTGCGCCCGGACCAGTTCGGCCAGCGGGTCCAGTCCGCCGGCCACCCAGGTCCCGCCGGCCGCCCGCACCTGCTCGGCCAGGCCCGCGGGCGGGTCGCCGATCATCCAGGTGGCGGTGGACGGGCCGGTGATGCTGATCGGACCGTGGCGGTACTCCATCGCCGGGTACGCCTCGGTCCAGGACAGCGAGGCCTCCCGCATCTTGAGCGCCGCCTCGCTGGCCAGGCCCACCGTCCAGCCGCGCCCCAGGAAGGTGAACTGCGAGCAGGCGGTGAGCCCGTCCGGCAGCGGTTCGGCGAGGGCGGTCCGGCCGTCGGCCACCACGGCCTCGCCGTGCAGCCCCAGGTGGGCGCGGAGCAGGGTGAGCGCGCTGGTGGCGAAGCGGGTCTGCACCACCGAGACCTCGTCGGCGAAGTCCAGCACCACCACCTGGTCGGCGGCGGTCATCACCGGGGTGGCGGGGTCCGCGGTGACCGCGGTGGTACGGGTGCGGCCGCGCAGTCGGGCGAGGAGTTCCAGGACTTCGGTGGTGGTGCCGGAGCGGGTCAGCGCGATGACCCTGTCATAGCGGCGGCCGGCCGGGAACTCGGAGGCGGCGAAGGCATCGGTCTCGCCCTGCCCCGCCCCCTCGCGCAGGGCCGCCGCGGCCTGCGCCATGTACAGCGAGGTCCCGCAGCCGGCGATGGCCACCCGCTCCCCCGGCCCGGGCAGCGCCCCGGTGTGCGCGGCGGCCGCCTCGGCCGCGCGCCGCCAGCACTCGGGCTGACTGGCCAGTTCCTTCTCCACATGACTCACGGCGATCCCCCACCTGTGTGCGGT
Organism: Streptomyces palmae; assembly: GCF_004684805.1. Classification (GTDB taxonomy): domain Bacteria; phylum Actinomycetota; class Actinomycetes; order Streptomycetales; family Streptomycetaceae; genus Streptomyces; species Streptomyces palmae. The sequence continues at coordinate 47 of NZ_SRID01000298.1, read as the reverse complement.
GATGCGTACGACAGCCCGATACTGCCATCCGCGGGTCGGGCGGGCGG
>NZ_SRID01000297.1 GCF_004684805.1 Streptomyces palmae | reverse complement strand
CCGTTGAACTCGGCCTGGAGGGCGGCGGCGGCCGGCGCCTGACCGGCCTGCGCCTGCGCCTTGCGCGGGCGGCGCTTGGTGGAGGACGGGGCGACGCCGTAGCCGACCAGGACGGCCTGGCGGCCCTGGGGCTCCTCCTCCTCCGCGGCGGGTGCCGGCGCGGGCGCGGCGGCGGCCGGGGCGGGCGCGGCGGCGGCCGGGGCGGCGTCACCGGCACCCGGCTGGGTGTCCACCGAGATGATCACGGTGCCGACATCCACCGTGACGCCCTCGCCGAAGCGCAGCTCGTGCACCACCCCGTCGAACGGGATGGGCAGTTCGACCGCGGCCTTGGCCGTCTCGACCTCGCAGACCACCTGGCCGTCGGTCACGGTGTCGCCCGGTGCGACGTACCACTTGAGGATCTCGGCCTCGGTGAGCCCCTCGCCCACGTCGGGCATCTTGAACTCGCGGAAGCGCTGATCGGTTGCAGTCATGGTCACGACTCTCCTCAAGCCCCTCAGTACGCCAGCGCGCGGTCGACGGCGTCGAGCACCCGGTCCAGATCGGGAAGGTACTCGTCCTCCAGCCGGGACGGCGGGTACGGGGCGTGGAAACCGCCCACCCGCAGCACCGGGGCCTCCAGGTGGTAGAAGCACCGCTCGGTGATCCGGGCGGCGATCTCCGAGCCGGTGCCCAGGAAGACCGGGGCCTCGTGCACGACGACCAGCCGGCCGGTCTTCTCCACGGAGGTCTGAAGGGTGTCGAAGTCGATGGGGGACATCGACCGCAGGTCCACGACCTCGATCGACTTGCCCTCCTCGGCCGCCGCGGCGGCGGCGTCCAGGCACACCTTCACCATCGGGCCGTAGGCGGCCAGGGTGAGGTCGGTGCCGGGCCGGGTCACCCGGGCCGTGTGCAGCGGGCCCGGGATGGCGGCGGTGTCCAGCTCGGACTTGTCGTGGTAGCGCCGCTTCGGCTCGAAGTAGATCACCGGGTCGTCGCTGGCGATCGCCTGCTGCATCATCCAGTAGGCGTCCGAGGCGTTCGAGGGGGAGACGCACTTGAGGCCCGCGACGTGCGCGAACAGCGCCTCCGGCGACTCGCTGTGGTGCTCCACGGCACCGATGCCGCCGCCGTAGGGGATGCGGATGACGACCGGGAGCTTGACCTTGCCCAGCGAGCGGGCGTGCATCTTGGCGAGCTGGGTGACGATCTGGTCGTAGGCCGGGAAGACGAAGCCGTCGAACTGGATCTCCACCACCGGGCGGTAGCCGCGCAGCGCCAGGCCGATCGCGGTGCCGACGATGCCGGACTCGGCCAGCGGGGTGTCGATGACCCGCTCCTCGCCGAAGTCCTTCTGCAGCCCGTCGGTGACCCGGAAGACGCCGCCGAGCTTGCCGACGTCCTCACCCATGATCAGGACCTTGGGGTCGTTCTCCAGCGCGGTGCGCAGCGAGGCGTTGATCGCCTTGAGGAGCGACATCTTTTCAGTGGCCATGTCAGTTGCCCTCCTCGGCGGTGACGAACGAAGCCTGGTACTCGGCGTAGGCCGCGCGCTCCTCGTCGACGAGCGCGTGCCCATCGGCGTAGGTGTGCTCGAACATGGCCATGTGGTCCGGGTCGGGCATCGCTCGCACCACGTCGCGCACCCGCTTGGCCAGCGCGTCGCTCTCCTCCTCGAGGCCGGCGAAGAAGGCCTCGTCGGCCATGCCCTCGTCGGTGAGGTAGGTGCGCAGCCGCAGGATCGGGTCCTTGGCCTCCCACATCTCGCGCTCCTCGTCGCGCCGGTAGCGCGTGGGGTCGTCGGAGGTGGTGTGGGCGCCCATCCGGTAGGTGAACGCCTCGATCAGCATCGGGCCCTGACCGGTGCGGGCGCGGTCCAGCGCCGCCCGGGTGACCGCCAGGCAGGCGAGGACGTCGTTGCCGTCCACCCGCACGCCCGGGAAGCCGTAGCCCTGGGCGCGCTGGTAGAGCGGCACCCGGGTCTGCTTCTCGGTCGGCTCGGAGATGGCCCACTGGTTGTTCTGGCAGAAGAACACGACCGGGGCGTTGTAGACCGCGGAGAAGGTGAACGCCTCGGCGACATCGCCCTGGCTGGAGGCGCCGTCACCGAAGTAGGCGATCACCGCGGAGTCGGCACCGTCCTTCGCCACCCCCATGGCGTACCCGGTGGCGTGCAGCGCCTGCGAACCGATGACGATGGTGTACAGGTGGAAGTTGTTGGTGTTGGGGTCCCAGCCACCGTTGTTCACACCACGGAACATCCCCAGCAGATTGGTGGGGTCGACATCGCGGCACCAGGCCACGCCGTGCTCTCGGTAGGTGGGGAAGACATAGTCGTCATCGCGCAGCGCCCGGCCGGAGCCGATCTGCGCGGCCTCCTGCCCCAGCAGCGAGGCCCACAGCCCCAGCTCGCCCTGGCGCTGGAGGGTGGTGGCCTCGGCGTCGAAACGGCGGGTCAGCACCATGTCCCGGTACAGGCCACGCAGCTCTTCCGGGGTCAGGTCAATGGAGTAATCGGGGTGCTCGACCCGCTTGCCCTCAGGTGTCAGCAGCTGTACGAGCTGAGGTTCCGCCGGGCCTTGCTTCGCGCTGCTGCGCTTGCTGCTGCTGCGGCGTGGCTTGCGCGCGGCAGTGCTGTCCACGGTCACGTGTGCTCCTCCGTCTGTCCGGCCCCCGGGGTCGCCGGCGGCTGGGGTTCCCCCCGCCTCCAGCGGCGAAGGGAGCGGCTCGCCCCACCGTCGACAGCGCACGGGGTGGGTGCGCTGAGGTCCGACCGGGGCGTGACAGTGTCCCGGCGGTGTCTGCAAAAGGCACGTTACCCAGTGTGCGACTTCACCGCGAAACCCCACTGACCTGCAATTTTGCTTGGAAATCCAAGTAAATGGCGATCCAGCGGGGCATTTCACCGGTGACAAGCCTCGCAGGCCGTCGGAACAACGGCACGTTATCCCGCAGGGCAAGGGCATTGGAAGAGTTCGTATGGGAAACTGGATCTGTGCCCGAAGATGGAAAAATCACGGTTTTTCTACTTGACGACCACGAGATTGTCCGGCGTGGCGTGCACGACCTGCTGGCCGGGGAACCGGACATCACCGTGGTGGGCGAGGCGGGCACGGCCGCGGAGGCACTGGCACGCATTCCGGCCGCCCGGCCCGATGTGGCGGTGCTCGACGTCCGCCTACCGGACGGCAGCGGTGTGGAGGTCTGCCGCGAGGTCCGGTCCCGGGACGAGGGCATCCGGTGCCTGATGCTCACCTCGTTCGCCGACGACGAGGCGCTGTTCGACGCGATCATGGCCGGGGCCTCGGGCTATGTGCTCAAGGCGATCCGGGGCAATGAACTGCTCGCCGCGGTACGGGACGTCGCGGCCGGCAAGTCGCTGCTGGACCCGGCCGCCACCGCGCGGGTGCTGGAGCGGCTGCGGCGCGGGGGCGGCCCCAAGCCGGACGAGCGGCTGGCCGAGCTGACCGAGCAGGAGCGCCGCATCCTGGACCTGATCGGCGAGGGCCTGACCAACCGGGCCATCGGAGAGCGGCTGCACCTCGCCGAGAAGACCATCAAGAACTACGTCTCCAGCCTGCTGGCCAAGCTGGGCATGCAGCGCCGCTCGCAGGCGGCGGCGTTCGTGGCGCGGATCCAGGCCGAACGGGCCGAGCGGGGCTGAGGGGGCCGGTTCGCCGGTCATCCCGCGAAGGCCGCCCGTACCGCCTCGTACTCGCGGGTCCACCAGACCGCCAGCGCCGCCGCCGCGGGGAACTGCGGGTCGGCCCGCCAGTCGCCCAGCTGGTAGTGCCAGCTCAGCATCCAGAAGTCGTTCAGCCGCTCCCACCAGACCCGGTGCACCGCCGCGGCCAGCTCCTCCGGGGTGGCGCCGGTGACGCAGCGGTAGGCGCGGGCGTACGGACGCACCTTGGCCAGCTCCAGCCTGCCGCCGGGGAGCACGAAGAAGATCGCGGCGGCGCGTACCGCCTCCTCGGCGCGCGGCTGCACACCCAGCCGGTCCCAGTCCACGATGGCGGCCGGTTCGCCGTCCCGGTAGAGGAGGTTCAGCGGGTGGAAGTCGCCGTGCACCCAGCCGGTGGCCGGCACCTGGGCGGCCTCCGGGCGGCGGTGGGCGTGCCGGGCCAGCAGTTCCCGGCGTTCCTCCAGCCGGTGTACGGCCAGGTCGTCGAAGGCGTCCCGACCCTGGCGGGCCCGGGCCAGCGACAGCAGCCGCTCGATCAGCTCGAAGGTCTGCTCGGGGTCGGCGCCCAGCTCGTCGGGCGTGTGGTCGGCGGAGGGAGCGGGGGTGCGCGGGTCGATGACCTCCTCCAGGCACAGGTGCACCAGGCCCAGCAGCGCGCCCAGCGCCCAGCACTGGGCGCGGTTGAGCTGGCCGCCGTCCCGGTGCCGGCCCTCCACCCAGGGGTGCAGTGCCCAGCAGCGGCCGTCGATCACGGTGACGGTCTCGCCGCAGCGGTCGGCCACCGGCGGGGCGACGGGCACCCCGAGCACGTCCAGCCGCTCGGTGACGCGGTGCTGGCGGGCGATCGCGGCCCGGTCCCCGTCCAGGTGGTGCTTGAGGAAGTAGCCGCCGTGGGTGGTGGTGAGGCGGTAGCCGCGGTTGAGCAGGCCGTGGCTGACCGGGCGGCAGGTCAGCGGCTCGCCAGGCAGGTCGTAGTGGGCGTGCAGGGCGTACAGCGTCTCCCTATCAGGAGGCGCGTCGGGATCGGTCTCAGCGGAGAGCACAAGTGAGCGCGGCACTTGCCAGATGTTAGTCGGCTTCCGTCACTCAGCGTGCCCAGCTTGAAACGGAGAGGCACCTACGATGTGATGGACGGTTGCGAACCGCGGCCGGACCCGCAGGTACACCGGTTCGTACGCCTCTCCGTCGACCGTCCCGGGCGCCGGTCCGAGCCGCTCCAACTCGGCATCGGCGGGCGCGTCGAGATGTGCCGTGCCCACGCACTGCACCGACCACAGCTCGCCCGCGCCGGCGCCGCCCGGCCCGCCCGACCCGTCCGCCAGCGTGTCGGCCCCGTACGCGATCACCTGGCCGTCGCAGGCCCGGTGGTAGCCATGGCCCCGGTGCATCCGCAGCAGCAACTCGTCGCCGGTGACGATGTGCCGGGTCATGGTGACGAAGGGCAGGGCGTGCAGACTCAGCGAGGCGCGCCCGTAACGGGTGCCGGCCAGCAACTCCAGGGCCCGCCGACCGGGCCACCGCCCCGCACCGCGGTCGGTGCGGTAGGCGCGGTCGCGGTCCCGATCGGTGCGGTCGGCGTGATCGGTGCGGTCCCGGTCCCGGTCGGTGCGGTGGGTGCCGCCGGCTCGATCGGCGCGACCGTGGTCCTGGTCGTCCCGGTCGTCCCGGGCGCCCCGGTCGCTCTGGTCGTCCCGGTCATCCTGGTCGCCGCGGTCGTCGATGTGCATGCGTCCAGCCTGCCGGGGCCGGGGTGGCCTGGCCCAGGGGCCGCGGCCCCTGAGGGGCACGGTCCAAAGTCCCGCGTCACGGGGTGGCCCTTGAGGCCAAGGTCCCGCGACACCCGGGCCCGCAGCGGCAAGGCCCCACACCACCCGGGCCCCGGCGGTCAGGGTCCCGCGTCACGGGGTGCCCCGGCGGTCAGGGCCTCGCGTCACAGCGCGCCCCGGCGTGCCCCCGGCCAAGGTCCCGAGGTGGGCGGGCCCGGCTCAGTCGCTGGGCCGCTCCTCCTCGGGCAGCGGCAGTTCTCTTCAAGGACCGCCGTTCGTCTGCCCCTCGGTGGCCGGCAGGGTCGGCTGCTGGGGGTCGCCGGTGCCGGGGTCGGTGGGCTCGCCCGTCCCCGGGTCCGTGGGCTCGTCCGTCCCCGGGTCCGTGGGCTCGCCCGTCCCCGGGTCGGTCGGCTCGTCCGTCGGGTTCTCGGTCGGGTTCTGGGTGTAGTCCGTGGGGTCGTCGGAGGGGGTGTAGCCGCCGATCCCGTCACCGGAGTTGCTCGGCGGCGGGGTCTCCGGAGCCTCGGAGGTCGGCTCCTTGCTGGGCTTGTGCGACTTGGTGGGCGCGGTGGTGGGGTTCTTGGTGTCCGGATTCTTGCCCTTGTCGCCGCCCATGTTCAGCGCGATGGCCACCCCGACCACGACGGCGATCAGCGCGAGGGCCGCCAGCAGCCACATCCGGCCGCGCCCGCGGCCCGAGCCCGGGCCCTGCCCGCCGTCGAAACCGCCGTCGTCACCGTCGTAGCGGTGCGGGATGATCGGCTGCTGCGAGGTCTCGCCGCCCTGGTGCGGGTGCGGCATCGCGGTGGTCTGCGGCATCCCCATGGCCGGAGTGGCGCCCAGCGCCTGGGTGACCGGACCGGTGTTCCAGGCGCCGGTGTGCCCGCCGGCCTCCTGAAGCATCTGGAGGGCGTAGCCGACCAGGCCGCGCATCTCCTCGGCGCTCTGGAAGCGGTCGTCCGGATCCTTGGCGAGCGAGCGCATCACCAGGCCGTCCAACTCCGGTGGCACGCCGGAGATCTGGGACGGCGGCACCGGAGTGTCCTGAACGTGCTGGTAGACCACCGACAGCGGGGTCTCCCCGACGAACGGCGGGCGCAGCGCCAGCAGCTCGTACAGCAGGCAGCCGGTGGCATAGAGGTCCGAGCGGTGGTCCACGGCCTTGCCGAGGGCCTGCTCGGGCGAAAGGTACTGGGGCGTACCCATCACCATGCCGGTCTGGGTCATGGTGGAGGCCGCACCGTGCAGGGCGCGGGCGATACCGAAGTCCATCACCTTGACCGCGCCGCTGGTGGTGATGATCACGTTCGCCGGCTTGATGTCCCGGTGCACGATGCCGTGCTGGTGGCTGTAGGCGAGCGCCTCCAACACCCCGGAGACGATGATCAGCGCCTGGTCCGGCGGCGGCGCCTCGGCGTTGAGCAGCAGGTCGCGGATGGTGTGGCCCTCGACCAGCTCCATCACGATGTACGGCACGGTGTGCTGGCCGACGATGTCCTCGCCGGAGTCGTAGACCGCCACCACCGCGTGGTGGTTCAGCCCGGCCACCGACTGCGCCTCGCGTGTGAAGCGGGCCTTGGAAACCGGGTCTTCGGCGAGGTCGGCCCGGAGCAGCTTGACCGCCACGGTACGGCCCAGCCGGACGTCCTCGGCCGCGAAGACCTCGGCCATACCGCCGCGCCCGAGCCGGTGGGTCAGCCGGTAGCGGCCGTCCCCGACAAGACCTCCGTTGCCCCACATCTCCGGGGAGTCGGCCGCCGCCGATCCGGTCTCGGACCGGGAGGTGCCCCCGGCATCAGGTTCCAAGGGCCCTTGGGCGCTCCGGCTCTGTGCCATCGGTCCTCGCCGTCGTGATCTGTCCGCTTACGCGGGCGGTATATACGGTGCTCCGACGGTTCACGCTACAGGTTGCGCGCCCCGCACCGGTCAGGGATGGATCGGTCATCCAACCCGTTGTATAGGAAGCAGCGCAAATCGCGTGACGGCTTCTTGCGCATCCGGTCACGGAACGGGCACTCGGCTTGACGTGTCCGTGGCCTGGGGCAGACTTGGCCACGATATCGAGTAGAGCCAGATCAAGACACCATGATCAACAAACGATCAACGCGCGGATCAATGCGTCACGGCAGTGCGCCGAGGGGGAAGTAAAACAATGAGCCAGCACGGCGCACAAGGCCGCTACGCAGGCCAGTCCATCGGTGGTGGCCGCTACCAGCTACAGGACCTGCTCGGCGAGGGCGGGATGGCGTCCGTGCACCTCGCCTACGACACCGCGCTGGACCGCCAGGTCGCGATCAAGACACTCCACACCGAGCTGGGCCGCGAGCAGTCCTTCCGCGAGCGCTTCCGGCGCGAGGCGCAGGCTGTGGCCAAGCTCTCGCACACCAACATCGTCTCGGTCTTCGACACCGGCGAGGACGAGATAGACGGCGCCCTGATGCCGTACATCATCATGGAGTACGTCGAGGGCCAGCCGCTCCGCTCGGTGCTGGACACCGACGCCCGGCAGTACGGCGCGATGCCCACCGACAAGGCCCTCAAGATCACCGGCGATGTGCTGGCGGCGCTCGAGGTCAGCCATGAGATGGGCCTGGTGCACCGGGACATCAAGCCGGGCAACGTGATGGTGACCAAGCGCGGCGTGGTCAAGGTCATGGACTTCGGTATCGCCCGGGCCATGCAGTCCGGCGTGAGTTCCATGACGCAGACCGGCATGGTCGTGGGCACCCCGCAGTACCTCTCCCCCGAGCAGGCGCTGGGCCGCGGCGTGGACGCCCGCAGCGACCTGTACTCGGTGGGCATCATGCTCTTCGAGCTGCTCACCGGCCGGCTGCCGTTCGACGCGGACTCCCCGCTGGCCATCGCCTACGCGCACGTGCAGGAGGAGCCGGTCGCGCCGTCCTCCATCAACCAGGCGATCCCGCCGGCGGTGGACGCGCTGGTGGCCCGCGCGCTGAAGAAGAACCCGAACGAGCGGTTCCCCAGCGCCGAGGCGATGCGCGACGAGTGCGCACGGGTCGGCCAGGGCGGGACCGGGGCCTCCCCGATCATCATCAGCGGCGGCCCGCCGGCCCGCAGCGGCGCGGGCGTGGGCTCGGCGGTCTTCCCGCCCGTCGACACCCCGGTCCCCGGCCCGCAGCAGGGCGTGCAGACCCCGTACCAGCCGCAGGGGCAGGGCCAGTTCGGCGGCGGGGGCTTCGGCCCGTCCACTCCGAACCCCCAGCAGGGCTTCCCCACGGCGGGGGCGCCCACCCAGGCGTACAGCAGCGGGCCCAGCACCCCGCCGCCGTACGGCTACTCCAC
>NZ_SRID01000296.1 GCF_004684805.1 Streptomyces palmae | reverse complement strand
GGGGGAGGCCGTGGGCTGCCGCGGGTCGGGGCGGACGGTGGGGTCGTCCCCGGGCGCGGGCGGGCGGCCGGCGCACACCGCCTCCGCCGCGGCCAGGTCCCAACCGCCCGCGAAGACCGCGGCGCGGCGCAGTACGGTGCGTTCCCGCTCGTCCAGCAGGTCCCAGGACCAGTCGACCACCGCGCGCAGGGTCTGCTGGCGCGGCAGTACGGTCCGGCTGCCGCTGGTCAGCAGACGGAAGCGGTCGTCCAGACGATCGGCGATCTGGCGCGGGGTGAGCAGCCGCAGCCGGGCCGCGGCGAGCTCGATGGCCAGCGGCAGACCGTCCAGCCGGCGGCAGATCTCGGCGACGGCGGCCGCGGTGTCCGGGTCCTGTGCGGGATCGAACCCCGGCCGCACCGCGGCGGCGCGCTCGGCGAACAACTGGTGCGCGGGAACCGGAAGCAGAGGTTCCACGGGGCGTACCGTCTCCCCGGGCACACCGAGCGGCTCCCGGCTGGTCGCCAGCACCGTCACCTGGGGGCAGTGCGCCAGCAGGGTCTCGGCGAGTCGGGCCGCGGCGTCGATGAGGTGTTCGCAGTTGTCCAGCAGGAGCAGCAGCCGGCGAGGGGCGCAGTGTTCGATGAGCCGCGCGGTGGGGTCCGCGTTGTCCGGACCGCTGGTGCGGCCTTCGAGTCCCGACAGCAGTGCCGTGTCACGCCGTCCGACCGCGCTCAGCACGGTGCCGGGGACCGCCATCGGGTCGTCCAGCGGGGCGAGTTCGGCGACCCAGACACCGTCCGGGTAGGCGTCGGCCACGGTGGCGGCGGTCTCCTCGGAGAGCCGGGTCTTCCCTGAGCCGCCGGGGCCGGTGAGGGTGGTCAACCGCGCCTCGCGCAGGCCCGCGCGCAAGGCCGCGACCTCGGCCTGCCGCCCGACGAAACTGGTGAGCCGGGCGCGGAGGTTGCCCCGCGGGGCGGGGACGGAGGGACGAGCGGAACCCGCGGATCCGTTGGTCGGCTCCGTTGGTGCCGCGGCTGGGGAGGGGGCGTGCGCACTGGCGGTGCGGAGCGCTCGCACCGGGGGCGCGAGGGGCGGCGCGTGCGCGGTCTCGTGCACGGCGCCGGGCGCCGGAGTGCCGCGGGGCGCCGAGGCGCTCTCCGTGGCCGGGGCGCTGCCGAACGCGGCACCGTGCCCCGGGGCCGGAGACTCGGGAAGCCACGGCGCACCGGCGCCGGTCGGTGCCGCCCCGGTTTCAGGAACGGGAACCGTATCGGGGTCACCGCGGAGCAGTCGGCGGTGGAGCTCCCGGAGTCCGGCACCCGGCTCGGTGCCCAGGCGCTCCGCGAGGCCCTGGCGTACGGCCTCGTACGCGGCGAGGGCGTCGGCCGCACGTCCGGTGGCCCACAGGGCCCGGATCAGCTGGGCGTGGAACGGCTCGTCCAGCGGATGGTCGGCGACGAGTCCGCGCAGCTCGGGCAGGATCTCCGCGGCCCGGCCCAGCGCCAGGTCGGCCTCCACCCGCTGGTGCAGCGCGGTCATCCGCAGGGCCTCTGGCCGCGCCGCCGCTGCCGCCCCGTCCGGGAGGTCGGTGAACGCCGGGCCGCGCCACAGCGCGAGTGCGGTACGCAAGGTGGCGGCGGCGGTTCCGGGATCGCCCGCGTCCAGCGCGCGGCTCCCCTCGTCCACCAGCCGCTCGAAGCGGAACAGGTCGATCTCGTCGGGGTCCGCGGCGAGCCGGTAGCCGCCCGGCGCGGAGACCACGGCCGCCCGCCCGATGGCCCGGCGCAACCGGCCGACCAGCGCCTGGAGCGCGGCGACCGCGTCCTGCGGCGGATCGCCGGCCCACACCTCGTCGATCAGCACATGCACCGGGGTCGGGGCGGGGCGTGCGGCCCGCAGCGCGAGCGCCGTGAGAAGGGCACGGATTCGGGCACCACCGAGCGGTAGCGGGTCGCCTTGGCTGTCGCGCGCCTCGGTGGCGCCGAGTATCAGATACCGCACGGTTCATTGTCCTCAGAGACGGGGGGGCAGTAGTCAGTATGGGTGAGGCCGGCGGTGGTGTCCGATGACTTTTCCCTCACCGCTCGGGCGTGTCCGGCCTCACCGGGCCCTGGTGGGCGGCGGGCGGCGGCACCGTACGCACCGGCCCGGACCTCCTCTTTCACGTTCTTTCACGGCAGCCGCGATGTCGGTCTCCTTCGCCTGCCGCGCCCCGCTCGGCGCGGGGCGCTTGCGGGGCGGCCGGACCGGCGCGGCGTGAGGCGGCCAGACCAAGGCCGGGCGGCCAGGCCGGGGCCGGCTCGGGGACGATTTCAGGGCAGCCTCGACCCGCTCGTCACGCGCCGCGTAGCTCCCGCTCCGTACGTCCATGCCTGGTCCCGCTCCGTACGTCACGCCTCAGGCACCCGTCCGGTACGTCACGCCCCGTGTGTCCCGCCCCGGGCGCGCTCCTCATACGCCCCGCCTCGGGCGTGCGCCCCATGGATCCCGCCCCTGGCATGCACTCGCCCCGTACGTCATGTCTCCGGCTCCCGCCCCGGGCCCGCGACCGCCCGTACGTCCTGTCTCGGCCGCCGCCTGGCGGTACCGGGCGTCGGCCGGAGCTTTCGGTGCACCGGACGCCCGGCACGGCGGCCGGCCAGATCGCCCCGTCCCGGCGGGTGGCCCCTGGCCCCCGTCCGCTCAGCCGCGCGACTCGAGCCCACCTCCACTCAGACGCGATCGCGGGACCACTCCGCCCGCCACCGCCCGCTGCCGCGGTGCCTCGCTTCCGGTCCAGCAGGTCCCGCGGCGGGAGAGCAGGCGGCGCAGCCAGAGTTCGGTGGCGACCAGCTCCGCCAGGCCGTCCAGGGGAAGCCGCTCGCCCTCGGCGGCCGCGCGCAGGGCCGTGCGCACCACGCGTGCTTCCACCAGCCCCGCATCGGCGAGCAGGGGGGCGTGGAAGAGGTCCATCAGGTCGTGGACATGGGCGCGGAGGCCGGCGCGGGCCGCGGCGGTGTGCACGGGTTGCGAGGTGGCGCCCCAGCCGGGCGGCAGATCGCGGATGCCCGTGCCCGCCAGTACGGCGCGAAGGACCGCGGCCCGCGCCCCTGGCTGCACCCGGAGCGCTTCGGGGAGCGCTCGGCAGGCCCGTACCACCTGGTTGTCCAGGAAGGGCGCGTGCAGTCGCTGGCTGCGCACCTCGGCCGCCTGCTCGAAGATCCGCTGGTCGGCGGCGTACCGGGCCAGGGCCGCGTCCGCCCGGCGCTCCCCGGGGCGGCTCAGGGCGGCGGGGCGGGCGGCGGCGGCCTCCAGGCGAACCGATACTTCAGCCAGCGCCTCCCCGGTCAGCCAGCGGGCGGCGGGGCCCGGGCGGCACCAGGTGAGCGCGGCCAGCGAGGCGGACACGGCGCCCTGCCGCCCAGGGGCCCCGTCGCCGCCGAACCGGCGTTCCAGCAGGTGGTGGGCGGCCTGCTGGAGGCCGTCCCGGTAGGGGGTGCGGGCCAGTCTGCGGGCGGCCCGGTAGACCGTGAACGGTACGAAGAAGGAGTGGGCGGACGGGCCGTCGGCGCGGGCCAGGGCGGTGGCGGGGCGCAGCAGGTGGCGGCGGCGCCGGTCCAGCAGCAGGTCGGCCAGGCGTGCGGGATGGGCGTCCAGTACCTGGCGCGCGCCGTGGCCGATCAGATGGTCGGCGCTGCCCGCGGCGAGCCGGCGCCGATGGCGTTCGGCGAGCACCAGGGAGGGGCCGGGCTCGTCAGTGAGCGGCCCGCGGTCCAGTGCCGCGTACGGCAGCGCCTCCACGCCGGCGGCCACCACCACATGGCGTAGCCGCGGGTCGGCGGCGATGCTGCGGGCGCGCTCCAACTCGGCCTCCCGCGCCCGACCGCCGCCCGCCGCCAGGTCGTTGAAGGTGACGGCGAGCAGCCGTTCGCCCGCCTCGGCGCCGTGCCCCAGCGGAGTGCCGGGTATCCCGGGCAACCCCGCGGCAAGCAGCGAGAGGGTGCCGGAGGCACTCCCTCCGGACAGGTCGGCGCCCACCCCGGGGGCCGGGGCGCCACGTGCCGCGCGCCGCTCGTCCGGGCCCATCCCGGGGACCGGGCCGGGGTCACGCCGGCTCGCCTCCGGGGCGTGCCGGGGGCCGGCCAGCCGCGCGCGTACCGCCTCGACCAGGGCGTCGCGCACGCCGTCCACCGCCTTGTCCGGCTCGAGGCGGGGCGCGGCGATGGCCAGCGAGGCGGTGGGTTCGTAGCCGCTGATCTCCCGGGAGCCCTCGCGCAGGATCAGCGCATGGCCGGGCGCCACTCGCCGTACGCCCAGGTAGGGGGTGCCGGCACCGGTGGCCTCCGGGACGTCCGGACAGGCGAGCAGGGCACCGAGGTGGCCGATGTCGAGCTGCGCCTCGATCAGGTCGGCGAGCGGCAGGGCCGCGGTGGCGAAGGCCGTGCCGCCGGCCCAGTCGGCGTGGAACACCGGCCGGGCGCCCGCGAGATCACCCACCACGGTGATCCGGCGGCCCACCCGCACCACCGCGGTGTAGCTGCCGGGCCAGGTGGTGAGATGCCGCAGGGCTCCGCCGCGTGCCGCGTACAGCCCGGCGCGCAGCTCCTCGTCGCGGGCCCCGCAGCAGCCGAAGACCGCGAGCCGGGTGACCGGGTCGGCCTGGACCACCCGCACCTCGTCGGAGCGCCAGTCACCGACCGCCCAGAGCGGATCCGGGTCCGCCCACAGGAGTTGGGCGCCCACCGGCTGGATCGCTCCGCACTCGGCCGTGGGCGGTCCCGAGGCGGCCCTGCTCCACCCCACCAACCACCGCATCGCCGCCTCCACAGGCTGTGGGCCACCAGGGACCAGCGGCCATCGGGACCAGCGGCCATCGGCGCGGCTGGCCGACGGATCCGGCGTCCGGCGGGCAACACCCGGTCGGCGGTGCCCCCGGGGGCCGCGGTCCGTGCGCCCCTCGACGCGCCCCGCAGCGCGCCCCACCGCTCCGTCGGGGCCCATGCTGCCACGGTTGCGGCGCGGGAGCGGGTGGGCGCGCGTGCGACACGAATGGATGCCTGGCGGCGCGTGATGGGATCTCGCTACGGTCCTGGCGGCGCGCGATGGGATCCCGCTACGGTCCTGGCGCGGGCGCACGGTACGTCATCCGCGCCCCACCGTCCCCGGGCGCATCGGAAGGCCGGCGGCGCACCGCGCCCGGCCCGCACCCCATCGGGAGCGCGTGGCGATCCCCGGCTTCTCGACGGGCCTTCCAGGCGCCATCGGTACGTCGGCAACCGCCGCGTCGGGCCTCCCCCTCCCCGGCCCGGTGCGGCGGCCCAGCCGTCAGGAGCGGTATTCGGCCAATCTCGGCGGCGTACCCTCCCGGGGCTTGCGGTGGCCCAACACCACAGTCCGGGAGGTGCGGTTCACCTCCCGGACCGTTCCGCCGCCCGCGGGGAATGAGGCGACGGTGTCCCCCAGCCACATGGCTCATATGCCATGGGCCGACCCACGCGTCACCCATGGAATCGCTCCCGGCCCATCAGAACCAGAGCGCACGGGCAGGCGCACGGCCACATGCGCCAGGAGCACGCGCCCCCCTGACCCGTACCCGCGTTCGTACAAGAATCTCGCCATCCGGTACTACACCTCTTAACGGTCGGGATCCGGCGAACTACGCTGGGTTTACGAATGCCCCGTGCCTATGCCGGGGCGGCCGTCGCCGCTGTTCGAGGGGTGCGCATGTCCAGGGAGCCACGCGGGCCGAACGAGAAGCTCGGCACCGTTCTCGCCCTCGCGGGAATCAGCAATGCCGGGCTCGCCCGCAGAGTCAACGACCTCGGCGCACAGCGCGGCCTGACGCTCCGCTACGACAAGACGTCGGTGGCGCGCTGGGTGTCCAAGGGCATGGTCCCGCAGGGGGCGGCGCCCCATCTGATCGCAGCGGCGATCGGCTCCAAGCTGGGCCGGCCGGTCCCCCTCCACGAGATCGGCCTGGCGGACGCCGACCCGGCGCCCGAGGTGGGCCTCGCCTTCCCGCGCGACGTCGGCCAGGCGGTGCGCAGCGCCACCGAGCTCTACCGCCTGGACCTGGCCGGGCGGCGGGGTGGCGGCGGCATCTGGCAGAGCCTGGCCGGTTCCTTCTCGGTCAGCGCGTACGCCACCCCGGCGTCCCGCTGGCTGATATCCCCCGCCGACAGCTCGGTCGCCCGCGAACCGAAGGAGCGGGAAAGAGAAGGGGAGGTCAGCAGCCCGGAGTGCTCCTCGCAGCGCGTCGGCCACAGCGACGTCAGCAAGCTGCGCGAGGCCGCCGAGGACGCGCGCCGCTGGGACTCCAAGTACGGCGGCGGCGACTGGCGCTCCTCGATGGTCCCCGAGTGCCTCCGGGTGGACGCGGCCCCGCTGCTGCTCGGCTCGTACAGCGACGAGGTGGGGCGGGCGCTGTTCGGCGCCACCGCCGAGCTCACCCGGCTCGCCGGCTGGATGGCCTTCGACACCGGCCAGCAGGAGGCCGCCCAGCGGTACTACATCCAGGCCCTGCGGCTGGCCCGCGCCGCGGCCGATGTGCCACTGGGCGGCTATGTGCTGGCCTCCATGAGCCTCCAGGCCACCTACCGGGGCTTCGCCGACGAGGGTGTGGACCTCGCGCAGGCCGCCCTGGAGCGCAACCGCGGGCTGGCCACCGCGCGCACCATGAGCTTCTTCCGGCTGGTCGAGGCGCGCGCGCAGGCGAAGGCCGGCGACGGGCCCGCCTGCGGGACCGCGCTCAAGGCCGCGGAGGGCTGGCTGGAGCGGTCCCGAGCGGGCGACCCCGACCCCTCCTGGCTGGACTTCTACACCCACGAGCGGTTCGCCGCGGATGCCGCCGAGTGCTACCGCGACCTGCGGCTGCCGCGCCAGGTGCGGCGCTTCACCGAGCAGGCGCTGGCCCGGCCGACCGAGGAGTTCGTACGCTCGCACGGGCTGCGCCTGGTGGTCTCCGCGGTCGCCGAGCTGGAG
This sequence comes from Streptomyces palmae, assembly GCF_004684805.1. Classification (GTDB taxonomy): domain Bacteria; phylum Actinomycetota; class Actinomycetes; order Streptomycetales; family Streptomycetaceae; genus Streptomyces; species Streptomyces palmae. The sequence continues at coordinate 1,814 of NZ_SRID01000296.1, read as the reverse complement.
TCCGGCAACCTGGACGCGGCCTGCGCCCAGGGCGTGCGGGCGGTGGAGGTGGCGGGCCGTATCTCCTCCGCGCGCACCACCGAGTACGTGCGCGACCTGCTGCACCGCCTGGAGCCGTACGGGGACGAGCCGCGGGTGGTCGAGCTGCGGGAGCGTGCCCGACCGCTGCTGGTCGCCCCCGCCTGAGCCGCGCCGGCGCCCCCGCCCCGCTCGGCGGGCCCTTCCACGGACGACGACTGCCCAGGTCAGAGCCCTTGTCAGTGGTGCGGGTCATGATAGAGATCGTCGTGGGAGCGGTTGAACGGTCCGAGCTGCGGGGAGGTGACGTGTCGTGACCTGGGACTGTGATGTGCTGGTGATCGGGGGCGGGATCGTCGGCCTGTCGACGGCGTATGCGATCACCCGGGCGGCGCCCGGCACCCGCGTCATCGTGCTGGAGAAGGAGCCCGGCCCGGCCCGCCACCAGACCGGGCGGAACAGCGGCGTGATCCACAGCGGCATCTACTACCGCCCAGGCTCCTTCAAGGCCCGCTTCGCGGTGCGGGGCGCGGCGGAGATGGTGAAGTTCTGCGCCGAGTACGGCATCCCGCACGAGGTCACCGGCAAGCTGATCGTCGCCACCGAGCGCGCCGAGCTGCCCCGGCTGCACACCCTGGTGCAGCGCGGCCGGGAGAACGGCATACCGGTGCGCGAGCTGGGTCCCGCGCAGATCACGGAGTACGAGCCGCAGGTGCGCGGTCTGGCCGCGATCCATGTGGGCACCACCGGGGTCTGCGACTTCGGCGCGGTCGCCGCCCGACTGGCGGAGCTGGCGCAGGACGGGGGCGCCGTCGTGCGGTACGGAGCGGAGGTGCGGGCCGTCGGGAGGCGGAGCTCGGCCGTCGCGGTGCGCACCGCGGACGGCACGGTGCTGCGCGCCGGCGCGCTGGTCAACTGCGCGGGCCTGCACAGCGACCGGATCGCCCGGCTGGCGGGGGACGACCCGGGGCTGCGCATCGTGCCCTTCCGGGGCGAGTACTACGAGCTGACCCCGGCCCGCGCGCCGCTCGTCCGCGGGCTGGTCTACCCGGTGCCCGACCCGGCCTTCCCCTTCCTGGGCGTACACCTCACCCGAGGCATCGACGGCGCGGTGCACATCGGGCCCAACGCGGTGCCCGCCCTCGCCAGGGAGGGATACGGCCGGCGCACCCTGCACCCCGGCGAGCTGGCCACCACCCTGACCTACCCCGGCGCCTGGCGGATGGCCCGGCAGCACTGGCGGTACGGCGCGGGCGAGCTGCGGCGCTCCCTGTCCAAGCGCGCCTTCACCCAGGCGGTGGCCCGGCTGCTGCCGGTGGTGACCGCCGACGACCTGGTGCGCGCCCCGGCCGGGGTGCGGGCCCAGGCGGTGCTGCCCGACGGCACCCTGGTCGACGACTTCCGCTTCGCCGAGGCACCGCGCACCGTGCACGTGCTGAACGCGCCCTCGCCGGCGGCGACGGCCTCCCTGCCGATCGGACGCGAGGTGGCCCGCCGGGCCCTGGCCGCCCTGGCGGGCTGACGGGCCTCCGCCCTCTCCCGGGCGCCGGCCGGCCCGAACCTCGACCACGGGAGGCCCCGCCGGGTTCGTGCCCTGGCGGGTCGGCGGGTCGGCGGGTCGGCGGGTCGGCGGGTCGGCGGGTCGGCGGGTCGGCCTAGCCTGAACCGCGGGAGGCCCCGCGGGCCAGTGGGTTGGCGCCCTGGCGGGTCGGCCTGCTCTGGACCAGCAGAGGTCCCGGCGGATTGACGGGTCGGCGCCTTGGCGGGTCGGCCCAGCCTGAACCACGCGAAGCCCC
>NZ_SRID01000295.1 GCF_004684805.1 Streptomyces palmae | reverse complement strand
ACGCCAGGATGAAATGGCGCCGACCCCACAGCTGCCCGACGTAGTCCTTCAACCCCACCCGCGCACCACTGACCGTCAAGCCGTACTTGGCGGCCAACTGCGCGGGGGTCAGCCCCTCATCAGGGGATGCGTCGGGGGATGGCGGGGCACTCATGGCGACCGCACTGTCGTGCGTAGTCTCGCTCACAGTTGACACTTTCGTCCTCGGGGTGCACTGCCCGGGGTCGCGCCCCGGATCGCGCCCGATGCTCTCAGATCCGCGCTCGTCAGATGACAGGAGGTCGGCCCAGTCGGGTCAGGCGCCATACCGTACGCCACTTCATGGGGCGCCGGGGGCCGCATGGAGTCTTCCAGCCTTCCCGGAATCCGCCGAACCAGGCCCGCAGGGCGTCCTTGGACGGCTTGCGCAGCAGCGTCAGCAGCATCCACACGCCGAGGTAGACCGGCACCAGCAGCGCGGGAAGGTTGCGCCGGGCCAGCCAGACCCGGTTCCTGGCCACCATGCGGTGGTAGACCGCGTGCCGGCTGGGGGCGGTGGCCGGGTGGTGCAGCACCATGTCCGACCGGTAGTCGATCATCCAGCCCGCGTCCAGCGCCCGCCAGGCGAGGTCGGTCTCCTCATGGGCGTAGAAGAAGTCGTCCGGAAGCCCGCCCACCTGCGCGAAGACCGTGGTACGCACCGCGTTGGCACCACCGAGGAAGGTGGTGACCCGGGAGGAGCGCATCGGGTCCGAGGCGCGCAGCCGCGGCACATGGCGGCGCTGGGTGGTGCCGGTCTCCGGATCGGCGATCCGGAAGGTGATGATGCCCAGGCTCGGGTCGGCGGCGAAGGCCTGCCGGCACAGCTCGGCGGTGTCCTTGCGGGGCAGCAGGCCGTCGTCGTCCAGGAAGAGCAGGACGTCCACGTCCCGACCGCCCGGGCCGAACGCCTCGATGCCGACGTTGCGACCGGCCGGGATGCCCACGTTCTCGGGCAGCTCGACGGTGCGTACGGTCAGGCCGGGGACCTCGAAGGCGGGCAGCGGCGAGCCGTTGCCCACGATGACCACCTCGATCGGGTCGCCCTCCTGCGCGGCGACCGAGTCGAGCAGTGCGCGCACCTCGTCGGGGCGGTTGCCCATGGTGAGGACGACCGCTCCGACCTTCATCGTGCCGGCGCTCACTTGAGCCTGCTCGAGGCGAGGATGGACACCAGGTGGAGCACGGTCTGCAGGAGCGCGATGCCGGCCAGCACGGCGACGCCGAGCCGGGAGAAGAACAGGTCTCCCCGCACGGTGTCCACCACCGCGAGGACCAGGATCAGCAGCGACGCCTCGATCCCGAGGACCAGCCGGTGGAACTTCAGCGCCGCGGCGGCCTTGCGGGCCACCGCCATGCCGGACGAGCGCGGCTCGGACGCCGCCTCCTTGACCGGCGGCAGTCCGCCCTGGTGGCGGGCGACGCCGACCAGGTCGGTCTCGGCCTTGATCAGGATCGCGCCGAGCGCGGCCAGGGTGCCGAGGAAGGCCCAGAGCCAGTCGATCCGGCCGGAGCCCCACAGGTCGGCGGCGCGCAGGCCGAAGCCGACGAGCACCGCGGCGTCGCACAGGTAGGCGCCGACCCGGTCCAGGTAGACCCCGCCCAGCGAGAACTGCTTCTTCCAGCGCGCGACCTCGCCGTCGACGCAGTCCAGGAGCAGGTAGAGCTGGACCATCAGCACGCCGAGCACGGCGCCCGCGATCCCCGGCACCAGCAGGGCCGGCGCCGCGAGGACGCCGAACACGGTCATCAGGTACGTGAGCTGGTTGGGCGTGATCCTGGTGTTCACCACGAAACGGTCGACCCGCAGCGAGATCTCCCGCATGTACAGGCGTCCGGCCCAGTGCTCACCGCTCCGCCGGTCCTTCACACCCTCGGGGTGGACGACCGGGCGGAGTTCAGCCACTGATGGTTTGACTGACAGCTTTGGCATAGTCGGCGTATGCGTCCCTGATCTGGTCGGTGGACAGGTCCAGGTGCTCCAGGATCGTGTAGCGCCCGGGGCGGGTCTGCGGCGCGAACTCCACCGCCTTGACGAACTCGTCCACGGTGAAGCCGATGTCCTCCGGCAGGACGGGCAGCCCGTGCCGGTGCAGCACCTCGACCATGTGCGCGGACTCCGCGTGGGCGCCGCGCAGGTACATGGCGAAGGCGCCGCCGAGGCCGCACTGTTCGCCGTGGCTGGCCGCACGCTTGGGGTAGAGCAGGTCGAAGGCGTGGTTGATCTCGTGGCAGGCGCCGGACGCCGGGCGGCTGTCGCCGGCCACCGACATCGAGATGCCGGTGAGCACCAGGCCCTCGGCCAGCACCTGGAGGAAGGCGTCGTCGCCGACCCCGCCGGGGTGGCGCAGCACGGCCTCACCGGCCTGGCGCGCTATGGCGGCGGCCAGCCCGTCGATCTGCTCGCCGGTCTCGCGGTTGGACAGCTCCCAGTCCGCGACCGCGGAGATGTTGGAGAGCGCGTCGCCGATGCCGGAGCGGACGAAGCGGATCGGGGCCTGCCGGATCACGTCGAGGTCGATGACCACGGCGATCGGGTTGGGCACGCCGTACGAGCCGCGGCCCGCGTCGTTGTCCAGGGTGGCGACCGGGGAGCACAGGCCGTCGTGCGACAGGTTGGTGGCGACCGCGACCAGCGGCAGTCCGATCCGCGCGGCGGCGAACTTCGCACAGTCGATGATCTTGCCGCCGCCCAGGCCCACGACCGCGTCGTAGTGCCCGGTCTTCATCGCGTCGGCGAGCTTGATGGCGTCGTCCAGCGTGCCGCCGCCCACCTCGTACCAGGAGGCGCCGGGCAGCGCCGGGGCGAGCCGCTCGCGCAGCACCGCCCCGGAACCGCCGCTGATCGCTATGGCCAGCTTCCCCGAGGCGGAGATGCGCTGGTCGGCCAGCACGCCCGCCAGGTCATCCAGAGCCCCGGCGCGGATGTCGACGACAAGCGGCGAGGGGATGAGTCGGGTCAGTACTGGCACGCGATCTCACGGCCCTTCGCCAGGTCGTCGTGGTTGTCGATCTCGACCCACTTCACCTCGCCGATGGGCGCCACGTCGACCTTGAAGCCGCGGTTGACCAGCTCCTGGTAGCCGTCCTCGTAGTACAGGTCGGGGTCCCGCTCGAAGGTGGTCTTCAGGGCGTCGGCCAGCTCGGCGGCGGCCTCGGGCTCGATCAGGGTGACGCCGATGTACTCGCCGGTGGCCTCGGCCGGGTCCATCAGCTTGGTGATCCGCTGCACACCCTTGGCGGGGTCCACCACGACCTTCATCTCCTCGTCGGCCAGCTGCTTGACCGTGTCCAGCGCGAGGATGATCTTCTGGCCGTCGCCGCGGGCGGCGAGCAGGGTCTTCTCGACGGAGACCGGGTGCACGGTGTCGCCGTTGGCGAGGATCACGCCGTGCCGGATGGCGTCACGGGCGCACCACAGGGAGTAGGCGTTGTTCCACTCCTCGGCCTTGTCGTTGTCGATCAGGGTGAGCTTGAGGCCGTACTTGCTCTCCAGGGCCTCCTTGCGCTCGTACACGGCCTCCTTGCGGTAGCCGACGACGATCGCGACCTCGGTCAGACCGACCTCCGCGAAGTTGCCCAGGGTGAGGTCGAGGACGGTGAGGCTGTCCGCGCCGCCGTCTTCGGACCCTGCGGGTCCCACCGGCACCAGGGCCTTGGGCAGGGTGTCGGTGTAGGGGCGCAGACGCCGTCCGGCGCCGGCGGCCAGCACGAGGCCGATCATGCGGGTTCTCCTGATTCGTCGTGTACTGCGGGTGCTCCGGAGGACACCCAGAAGCGGATGCTCTCGATGAGCACTGCCAGCGCCAGGGCCCCCGCAAGGGCCGTCAGCGCGATGGTGAAGCCTTGGTGGTGCCAGAGAACGGCGATGGCCGCGACCGCCAGGGTCCGCCCCTCGTGCCCGCCGATCACCCGCACCAGCAGGCGCGGGGGCGCACCGGTGCCACCGCGGATGCGGTAGACCGTGTCGTAGTGATGGTAGGCGACAGCCGCTACCAGGCCGAAAGCCGCCGGCAACGCTCCGTTCACCTCGGAGCGGGCGGCCAGGACCAGGACGGTGCCGTACTCGGCCGCCCGGAACACCGGGGGCACCAGCCAGTCGAGGGCTCCCTTGAGCGGCCGGGCGACGGCCAGTGCCGAGGTGAGCGCGTAGCCCAGGGCGGCCAGCAGCGGCCAGGGGCCGCCGAACGGTGTGAGGGCCGCGACCGCGACCACCGCGGCGCCGCCGAGCAGCGCCAGGGCCGGGGCGGCGAAGGCGGGCAGTGCCCGGGCCGGGCGGCGCAGCAGTGCGGCGAAGCCCTCGGCGAGCGGGCCGGAGTCGGCCAGCTCGGCCAGCGCCTGAGCGGCCCGGTCGGTCCTGCGGGCCTTGCGGGTCAGCGAGCGCAGCACCCGGCCGGCGGTGGTGTAGCAGGCGGCGAGCGCACAGCCGACCAGGAGCACCCAGAGGGTGATCCGGGGGGTGGTGAGCGCGGTGCAGACGGCGATCATCGCCCAGCGCTCGCCGATCGGCAGCACGATCATGCGGCGGGCCCAGACCGTCCAGCCGACGCTGTCCAGGCGGTCCGAGAGGGCCGCGGTGGGGCTGGTGTTGCCGGTGGCGTCGTGGTTCGCCTCGTTGAACGAGAAGTCGACGACATGGCGGCAGGTCTGCAGCACCATGGCGCCCAGCGCCAGCGCCCATACGTCGTCGCCGCCGCGGGCCGCGCCCAGGGCCAGGCCCGCGTAGTACGCGTACTCCTTGGCCCGGTCGAAGGTGGCGTCCAGCCAGGCGCCCAGCGTGGAGTACTGCAGCGAGTAGCGGGCCAGCTGCCCGTCGGTGCAGTCCAGCACGAAGGAGGCGATCAGCAGCAGGCCGGCGGCGACGAAGCCGGGGCGGGTGCCGGTGGCCGCGCAGCCCGCCGCGATCAGCGCGGTGAGCAGCGAGGCGGTGGTGACCTGGTTGGGGGTCAGGCCGCGCCGGGCGCACCAGCGGGCGATGTAGCGGGAGTACGGGCTGATGCAGAAGGTGGTGAAGAACCCGTCGCGGGACTTCACCGCGCCGCGCAGCCGTACCTGCTCGTCGTCGACCGCGGCGATCTCGGTACGGACCCGGGCGCGCTCCCGCGGTTCGGCGGGCACCTCGGCGACCAGCACCCCGAGCTCGGGCCGGTGCACCGGCACGCCCTCGGTGAGCAGCTCCGCGGCCAGCGCGTCCGGCAGGCCGCCGGGGGTGGCCGGGCCGCCCGGATCTGTGACGGAACTCGTGTGTCCGCGGTCCGGCGCCTCGGCCGTCTGCGGCCGCGCCGCCGCGGTGGTGGCCGCGGCCACCGCCGGCCCTGGGGAGCCGTGCCGCGCCTGCCGCGCCGCCACCTGCGCCAGGGCGGCGCGCGCCTCGGGCCGGGCGGTCATGGCGCCGGTCACCGCGGCGGCCGGGAAGCGGGGGTCGGTGAGCGCGAGCCGGAGCGCGTGGAGATGTCCCAGGAACCGCGAGTCGACCACCGCGACGCGCTGATCAGCCGGAACGCGGGCCAGCTCGGTGGCGAGAGCCTCCGCGTCGGCCGCGGTGCGCACCTCGAAGCCCAGCGCTCTGAGGTCGTCCACGACGGACGAGCCGACGGCCGGCGGACCGGTGAGAATGGCGGTCGACAGTCGAACTCACTCCTTGGCGTCTGGCAGGGCGGCCCGCCCGGCCATGCCGGCGGGCAGCGGGCGGCGCGCACTGGGGCCCCGCGGGGCGGACAGCACGCCGGCAGAGGCTATCGGATGCACGGAAGCGCCCGTTCACCGCACATTCACCGCCCGATCGGGTGATCGAGGCTTGCGCCTGCCGCCGTTCATCATGGTCGATTCCGGCTCCCCCCGACAAACGCCCGCCGTCCCCGGCGGTGGGTAGGGTGCCGTCATGACGTGGCTGATCACCGGTGGTGCCGGATATATCGGGGCACATGTAGTGCGGGTCATGGCGGAGGCCGGGGAGCGGGTCGTGGTGCTGGACGACCTGTCCGCCGGGGTCCCCGCGCGGCTGCCCGAGGGCGTGCCGCTGGTCGCCGGCTCCACCCTGGACCGGGCGCTGCTGGACCGCGCCATCGCCGAGCACGGCGTGACCGGGGTGGTGCACCTGGCGGCGCGCAAGCAGGTCGGGGAGTCGGTGGAGCAGCCGCTGCGCTACTACCGGGAGAACGTGCACGGGCTGACCGTGCTGCTGGAGGCCGTGGTCGCGGCCGGGATCGGCAGCTTCGTGTTCTCCTCCTCGGCCGCGGTCTACGGAACCCCGGATGTGGACCTGGTCACCGAGGACCTGCCGTGCGCGCCGATCAACCCCTACGGCGAGACCAAGCTGGCGGGTGAGTGGCTGGTACGGGCCACCGGCGCGGCCCACGGCATCTCCACCGCCTGCCTGCGCTATTTCAACGTGGCCGGGGCGGCGTGCCCCGAGCTGGCGGACACCGGGGTCTACAACATCGTGCCGATGATGTTCGAGCGGATCACGGACGGCCTGCCGCCGCGGATCTTCGGCGACGACTATCCGACGCCGGACGGCACCTGCGTGCGGGACTACATCCATGTCGCCGACCTCGCCGAGGCGCATCTGGCGGTCGCCCGCCGGCTGGCCGCGCGGGACGGGGCGGGCGATCTGACGGTGAACATCGGCACCGGGCACGGGGTCTCGGTGCGCGAGATGGCGGACCTGATCGCGGAGGTGACCGGTCGCGCCGAGCCGGCGCCCGAGGTGGAGCCGCGGCGTGCGGGCGATCCGGCGCGGGTGGTCGGCTCGGTGGAGCTGATCGCCAAGGAGCTGGACTGGAGTGCCCGGTACGGGGTCCGGGAGATGGTGGAGTCGGCGTGGAACGGGTGGTGCCTGCGCCATCCCGAGGCGCGGCGCGGCTGACCCGGCCCCCCGCCGTAGTTCACTGACCCCTGCCAAGGCGCGGTGTCCCACAGGCGCCCCGCAGGGGCGCGGGGAACTGCGCGACCAGCCACGGCGGACCCGCGCCGAGGAGGCATGCGCGACCTGCCACGGCGGGACCCGCGCGCAAGAGGCACCGCACCTCCGCGGAGCGAGGAGGCATCGATGGGCGCCGGCCACAGCCACCGCACCGCCGCGGGCACGCACCAGTGGCGGCTGCGGTGCGCGCTGGCGATCACCCTGGCGGTGACGGCCGCGGAGATCGCCGGCGGGCTGCTGGCCGGCTCGCTGGCGCTGCTCGCGGACGCCGGGCACATGGCGACCGACGCGCTGGGCCTGGCGATGTCGCTGCTGGCCATCCATGTCGCGGGCCGGCCGCCCAGCGCCCGCCGCACCTACGGCCTGGCCCGGGCCGAGATCCTCGCCGCGCTCGGCAACTGCCTGCTGCTGTTCGGCGTGGGCGGCTACATCCTGGTGGAGGCGGTGCGGCGGTTCGCCTCCCCGGTGGAGACCCGGTCCGCGCTGACCATGGTCTTCGGTGCCGTCGGCCTGGCCGCGAACGCGGTGTCCCTGGCACTGCTGCTGCCCGGCCGGCGGGAGAGCCTCAACCTCCGGGGCGCCTTCCTGGAGGTGCTGGCGGACGCGCTGGGCTCGGTGGCGGTGATCGTCTCGGCCGCGGTCGTCCTGGTGACCGGCTGGCGGGCGGCCGATCCGCTGGCCTCGCTGCTGATCGCCCTGATGATCGTGCCGCGCACCTGGAAGCTGCTGCGGGAGACGGTGAACGTGCTGCTGGAGGCGGCGCCGCGGGATGTGGACGTGGCCGAGGTGCGCTCCCACATACTCGCCGTCGAGGGCGTGGCGGACGTGCACGACCTGCATGTGTGGACCATCACCTCGGGGCTGACCGTGCTCTCCGCGCATGTCGTGGTCCGCCCCGAGGTGCTGGGCTCGGTCGGACATGAGCGGATGCTGCACGACCTCCAGGGCTGCCTGGGCGAACATTTCGACGTCCGGCACTGCACCTTCCAGCTGGAACCCGGTGGACATGCCGAACACGAGTCGCGGCCGTGCCTGTGATCCATGAGGTGTGGGTAAGACTTGGAGGCTACGGAACGACCGACGACGAGGATGGTCATGCCGATCACACCCGCCAATGGCAGCAGCGCCCACACCGCCACCAGCCCGGTCACGGCCGAGGCCGCCGCAGACCCCATCCTGCTGGAGCTGGTGGACGAGGACGGCACCACGATCGGTACCGCGGAGAAGCTCGCCGCCCACCAGCCGCCGGGGCTGCTGCACCGGGCGTTCTCGGTGTTCCTCTTCGACGCGCGGGGGCGGCTGCTGCTCCAGCGCCGGGCGCTGGGCAAGTACCACTCCCCCGGGGTCTGGTCCAACACCTGCTGCGGTCACCCCTACCCGGGGGAGCCGCCCTTCGTGGCCGCGGCCCGGCGAACCGGTGAGGAGCTGGGGGTGGCGCCCGCGCTGCTGCGGGAGGCGGGCACGGTCCGCTACAACCACCCGGATCCGGCGTCGGGCCTGGTCGAGCAGGAGTACAACCACCTGTTCGCGGGGCTGGTCGGGGCCGAGCCGCGGCCGGATCCGGCGGAGGTCGGCGAGACGGCGTTCGTCACGCCCGGGGAGCTGGAGCGGCTCTGCGCCGAGCGGCCGTTCTCGGCCTGGTTCCACACCGTGCTGGACGCCGCCCGTCCGGCGATCCGGGAGATCACCGGGCCGGAGGCGGGTTGGTGACCTGAGGCCGCACCGGAACCACCGGGGTCACCTGGGCCATCGGAGGCACCGGCGCGGTGGGCCCCGCGGGCTGCCGCGGTGCCATCGCCCTGGGGGGTGCCGGGGGCACGGG
>NZ_SRID01000294.1 GCF_004684805.1 Streptomyces palmae | reverse complement strand
GAGTTTGTGTGCGGGTGGGGTGTGGCGTGAGTTTGTGTGCGGGTGGGCATCGGCGGGAGTTTGTGTGCGGGGTCGTTGGGGTTGAGCGCGCAGTTCCCCGCGCCCCTGGTGGGGGATGCCGGTCGGTGAGGGTGTGCGGGTCGGGTTCGGCGGGAGTTTGTGTGCGGGTTCGTTGGGGTTGAGCGCGCAGTTCCCCGCGCCCCTTGCAGGGGCATGCCGGTCGGTGAGGGTGTGCGGGTCGGGGTCGTTGGGGTTGAGCGGGCAGTTCCTCGCGCCCCTTGCAGGGGCATGCCGGTCGGTGAGGGTGTGCGGGTCGGGGTCGTTGTGGTTGAGCGGGCAGTTCCTCGCGCCTCTGGCGGGGGCGCGTCACCTGGGAAGAGTTGTCGGTCCGCGGGCCCCGGAGGGGGGCGGTGCGGCGGTAGGGTTCCGGGGGTGAGCGGTCTGAATCTGGATGACTTCGTCGACCTGATCGAGCGGCCGGACGGCAGTGTCCGGCGTGACGCCGAGGAGCGGCGGCAGCGGCTGGTGCCCCCGGCCGGCGCGCTGGGCCGGCTGGACGAGTTGGGCGAGTGGCTCAGTGCCGCCCAGGGCCAGGTGCCGGTGCGCCCGGTGGAGCGCCCCAAGGTGGTGTTGTTCGCGGGCGACCACGGGGTGGCGGAGCTGGATGTGTCGGCCCGGCCGGCCGGCGGCGCCACCGCGTTGGTGCGGGCGGTGCTGGACGGGCGGAGCCCGGTGGCGGTGCTGGCCCGGCGGTACGGGGTGCCGCTGCGGGTGGTCGACATGGCGCTGGACTGCGATCCGGACCAGTTGCCGGCGGAGGTCACCCGGTACCGGGTGCGGCGCGGCTCCGGGCGGCTGGACGTGGCGGACACGCTCAGCGCCGAGGAGGCCGAGCAGGCGTTCCGGGCGGGCATGGCGGTGGCCGACGAGGAGGCCGACGCGGGCACCGACCTGGTGGTGCTGGGCGATGTGAGCGTCGGCGGCACCACCGCGGCGGGCACCCTGATCGCGGCGCTGTGCAGCACCGACGCCTCGGTGGTGACCGGGCGCGGCGGCGCGGGCATCGACGACCTGGCCTGGATGCGCAAGTGCGCGGCGATCCGGGACGGGCTGCGGCGGGCCCGTCCGGTCCTCGGTGACCAGCTGCGGCTGCTGGCCGCGGTGGGCGGCGCGGATCTGACCGCGACCACCGGCTTCCTGCTGCAGAGCGCGGTACGGCGGACGCCGGTGATCCTGGACGGTGTGGTCTCGGCGGCCTGTGCGCTGGTGGCGCAGCGGGTGGCGTTCCGGGCCCCGGACTGGTGGCTGGCCGGGCAGGTCAGCGGGGAGCCGGCGCAGGAGAAGGCGCTGGACCGGATCGGTCTCGACCCGCTGCTGGACCACGGTGTCACCGTGGGCGAGGGGACCGGGGCGCTGCTCTCCCTGCCGCTGGTGCAGGCGGCGGCCGCGCTGCTGGCGGAGTTGCCCGAGCGCGACTAGGTCGTCCGGCCGCCGGGAGAATCCGGCATCCTGGTTGATTTACGCGGAAACCCTCCCCTTCTAGGATCAATGAACATGGGAGAGGTTCGGGTGCGCGCGCGGCGGAGGCCGCGGCACGGCGGCTGGTCGGAGCGCGGTGCCGCCTTCGCCGTCTGGTACCTGCGCGTGGTCGCCTTCGTCAATCTGCTGGGCGCGGTGTGGGTGTCGTTCGGCAATGACATCCGGCGGCACAACGAGGCCGAGTACATCACCCCCTATCTGCTGACCGCCGGCTTCTTCTCCGCGCTGCTCTCGCTCTTCCTGGCGATCACCATGCGGCGCCGCAAACGCGCGGCGTGGATCCTGAACCTGGTGCTGAGCGGGTTGCTGACCGTGCTGCTGGCGCTCGCGCTGAGCCTGCCCGAGATCCGCCGGCACCCGCAGAACTGGATCTCGCTGGCGCTCAGCGCGGTCTTCGTGGCCGCCCTGCTGGTGGGCCGGCGCGAGTTCTACGCCAAGGGCGACCGGTCCAACCCCAGGCTGGCCGCGGTGGTCGGGGTGTCCGGCCTGCTGGTCGGCTCGCTGCTGGCGGCCGGACTGGTCACCGTCACCAACACCGCGCCCGGCAGGGAGAGCGCCACCTTTGTGGACCGCTGGCACTACGGGGTGCTGCGGCTGGTCTCGCTGGCCGCCTCCGACGAGCGGTTCGCGAACATCCGCACGCCCGCCTGGGTCAACGTCGTCATCAATGTGATGAGCACCCTGCTGCTGCTCCTGGTGCTCTACGCCGCCTTCCGGGCCCGCCGCGCGGTCGACCCGATCACCGAGGACGACGAGAAGCGGCTGCGGGCGCTGCTGGACCGGCACGGCGACCGGGACTCGCTGGGCTATTTCGCGCTGCGCCACGACAAGAGCGCCATCTGGTCGCCGTCCGGCAAGTCCGCGGTGACGTACCGGGTGGTGGGCGGGGTGTCGCTGGCCTCCGGCGACCCCATCGGCGACCCGGAGGCCTGGCCCGGTGCCATCGACCGCTGGCTGGCCCAGGCCCGGGAGCACGGCTGGATCCCGGCGGTGATCGGGGCCAGCGAGGAGGCCGGCACGGTGTACACCCGGCACGGTCTGGACGCGCTGGAGCTGGGTGACGAGGCGATCGTGGAGACGGCCGAGTTCACCCTGGGGGGACGGGCGATGCGCACCGTGCGGCAGGCGTACCACCGGGTCCAGCGGGCCGGCTACACCGTACGCATCCGCCGCCACCAGGACGTTCCGGCCGAGGAGATGGCCGAGCTGGTGCGGCTCGCCGACGACTGGCGGGACGGGCGGACCGAGCGCGGTTTCTCCATGGCGCTGGGCCGGCTCGGCGATCCGGGCGACGGTCGCTGCGTGATGCTGGACTGCGTGGACGCCACCGGCCGGCCGCGGGCGCTGCTCAGCTTCGCGCCCTGGGGGGCGCACGGCCTGTCGCTGGACCTGATGCGGCGTGACCGGGACTCCGAGAACGGGCTGATGGAGTTCATGGTGCTGGAGCTGATCCAGCGCGCCGCGGAGGTGGAGGTCACCCAGATCTCGCTGAACTTCGCCATGTTCCGCTCGGTCTTCGAGCGGGGCTCGCGGTTGGGCGCCGGCCCGGTGCTGCGGCTGTGGCGCTCGCTGCTCGGCTTCTTCTCCCGCTGGTGGCAGATCGAGTCGCTGTACCGCGCCAACGCCAAGTACCGGCCCATCTGGGAGCCGCGCTACCTGTTGTTCGAGAAGAGCACCGACCTGCCCAGGATCGGCCTGGCCAGCGCCCGCGCCGAGGGCTTCCTGGAGGCTCCGGTGCTGCCCAAGTGGCTCAACCGCGGCCATCTGGAGACGGCCCGGTAGGGCGCGGGCACCGTGCGGAGAGGGCGCGCCGGGCGATCACTGCTCGGAGAAGCCTCCGATCCGGTCCTGCAAGCGCCTGCTCAGCGCCTTCCAGCGGGCGTCGTGGCGGACGGCCCGCGCCTTGGCCCGGCGCCGGGCGCGGGGGCGCCGCCGGTAGCACCGCCGTGCCCACCAGGAGTCGGGACGGGCCAGCCGCAGCGCGCCCACCACCGCCACCGGAGGCACCAGGACGCCGACCACGGCCAGCCGCGGCTTGCCCTTGGCCAGCGCGATCAGGGCGACCAGGAAGTTGAGGAAGACGGTCGTGGCCGCCACCGCCCGGCCGCTGCTCTCCTGGGCGTCCACGTCGTTCACCCCGAACGGCAGGAAGCCGCTGAGCAGCAGGACGACCAGCGCGATGGTGACCGTCACCACCTCGACGCTCTGCCGGCCCTGTTCGCTCCAGTAGACGTCGTGCAGGTGCAGGATCAGCGCGAACTCGTCCAGTACCAGCCCCGCTCCCACTCCGAAGAGCACCGCCGAGACATAGGCGCCGAAGCCGCGGGTGCCGCTGGCCACCGCGCCGAAGCCGCCCATCACGCACAGCAGGACGCCGGGCACCACATGGTGGATGTGCAGCCCGCCGGGGGAGACATCGCGGAACGGCCCGCGCCCGGCCTTGATCATGCGGGTGATGGTGCGGGTGATCAGGAACGCCAGGATGAACGAGCCCAGCGCGAGGAACAGCGGCAGTTTGCCGGGCTCCACGATGTTCCGCTGCCACCAGTTCATGCCCCCGAGCCTGCGCGATAGCCTGCGGCCCGATGGACACCACGCCGCAGCAGTCCCCCGCACGCCCGCCGCATCCACCGCGCGCCCCGCTCGGCGACGGGCTGCGCTTCGCCTTCGGCACCCTGACCGCGCTGCCGGTGCGGGTGCCCCGCTGGGATCGGGGCGCGGCGCACACCGGCATGCTCTGCGCCCCGCTGGCCGGCCTGGTGGTGGGGCTGTTCTCGGCCGCGCTCGGCGGCGTCCTGCTGCTGCTCGACGGCGGGCCGCTGCTCGCCGCGGTGGCCACCGTGGCCACGCCCGCCGCGCTCACCCGCGGCCTGCACCTGGACGGTCTGGCCGACACCGCCGACGGGTTGGGCAGCGCCAAGCCCGCCGCGGACGCGCTGCAGATCATGAAGCGCTCGGACATCGGGCCGTTCGGCGTCATCACCCTGCTCTTCGTGCTGCTCGCCCAGGTGGCGGCCGAGTACCGGATGTACGCGGACAGTTGGGCGCGGGGCGCGCTGGCGGCGGCCGTCGCGGGGACCGTGGCGCGCTGCGCGCTGACCGCGGCCGCCCGCGCCACGGTGCCGGCCGCGCGGCCCGGGGGGCTGGGCGCGGCGGTGGCGGGCGCGGTGCCGGTCCGCTCGGCGGCGGGTGCCGTGGCACTGGTGACGGCCGGTTGCCTGGTGCTGGGTGCGGTGGCCGGCGCGCGTCCCGTGCCGGCGGCGGCCCACCACGTGCTGGCCGCGCTGGCCGCGCTGGGCGCCGCCGAACTCCTGCTGCGGCACTGCCGGTCGCGGCTGGGCGGGGTGACCGGCGATGTGTTCGGCGCGCTGGCCGAGACCGCGGCGACCGGCGCGCTGGTGGTGCTGGCGCTGGGTTGACCGGCCCCCGGAACGGGCCTGGGGACGGCAACTCCCTTGCTCGGGCCCCGTCGCACCGCGAGCCGGCAGCCGGGTGAAGGTCCCGTGAACGCGGCTCGAGGGTTAGGCTCCCGATGACCGTGAGCCGCCGGACCAGGTGGATGACGGCCCGCGCCCCGCCCGCCGGGAACCGGCACATACCATGCCCCCTGGGCGCGGCTGACCCATCCATCGGCCGAGGAACCAACCGGAAGAGGGACCCCAACACCGTGACTGCACTGACTCTCAGCACCTCCTCGGCGGCGACGCTGCGCGCGGACGCCATCGTCGTCGGCGTGGCGAAGGGCGCCAAGAGCCCCGTCGTCGCCCCCGGCGCGGAGGCCGTGGACGCCGCGTTCGACGGCAAGCTGGCCCGTGTCCTGGAGACCCTCGGCGCCACCGGGGCCGAGGGCGAGGTGACCAAGCTGCCGGCGCCCTCCGGCTTCAAGGCCCCGGTCGTGCTGGCGGTCGGTCTCGGCGACGTCCCCGGCAAGGACGGCGGCGAGGGCCGGTACGCCGCCGAGGCGCTGCGCCGCGCGGCGGGCGCCGCCGCCCGCGCGCTGGCCGGCTCCAAGAAGGGCGCGTTCGCCCTGCCGGTCGAGGACGCGGACGACGCCGCGGCGATCGCCGAGGGCGCGCTGTTCGGCGCGTACTCCTTCACCGCCCACCGCGGTGACGAGAAGAAGAAGGCCAACGGTGCCCCGCTGGCCGAGGTGGCGGTGCTCGGCGGCAAGCCGCGGGACAAGGCGTTCAAGGCCGCCGTCGAGCGGGCCACCGTGCTGGCCGCCGAGGTGAACCGGGCCCGTGACCTGGTGAACACCGCGCCGAACGTGCTGGACCCCAAGGCGTTCGCCGCCGCGGCCCAGGCCGCCGGCAAGGAGCACGGCCTCAAGGTCGAGGTGCTCGACGAGAAGGCCCTCGCCAAGGGCGGCTACGGCGGCATCCTGGGCGTCGGCCGCGGGTCCGAGGCCCCGCCGCGCCTGGTCCGGATCGGCTACACCCACCCGAAGGCCGAGCGCACCCTGGCCCTGGTCGGCAAGGGCATCACCTACGACTCGGGCGGTATCTCCCTGAAGCCGGCCGGTCACAACGAGACCATGAAGTGCGACATGGCCGGTGCGGCCACGGTGTTCGCCGCCGTGCTGGCCGCCGCCCGGCTGGGCCTGAAGGTCAATGTGACCGGCTGGCTGGCGCTCGCCGAGAACATGCCGTCCGGCTCGGCCACCCGCCCCGGCGACGTGCTGACCATGTACAGCGGCAAGACGGTCGAGGTGCTGAACACCGACGCCGAGGGCCGGCTGGTGCTCGCCGACGCGCTCACCCGCGCCTCGGAGGAGCAGCCGGACGCCATCGTGGACGTGGCCACCCTCACCGGTGCGATGGTGCTGGCGCTGGGCACCCGCTTCTTCGGGATCATGGCCAACGACGACGCGTACCGCACCGCGATCCACGAGATCGCCGAGGAGGTCGGCGAGCTGGCCTGGCCGATGCCGCTCCCGGTCGAGCTGCGCAAGGGCATGGACTCCCCGGTGGCCGACATCGCCAACATGGGTGAGCGGATGGGCGGCGGCCTGGTGGCCGGTCTGTTCCTGAAGGAGTTCGTGGGCGAGGGCATCACCTGGGCGCACCTGGACATCGCCGGTCCGGCGTTCAACGAGTCCGGCCCGTTCGGATACACCCCCAAGGGCGGCACCGGTTCCGCGATCCGGACGCTGGTCCGGCTGGCCGAGCGCACCGCCGACGGCGACCTGGGCTGACCCCCACCAGCCTGCCGCCGCACGGCGGCGATCCGCGGTCCCGGGCGGTTTGCCCGGGACCGCACCATTGATTTCGCCCTCAACGAAATCCGCAGGTGATACGCCCGAGTAACCCGCACACAAGGGTTGACGGATGTCTCACACACCGGGCCCCGCGTCCCACCGTGCTCCAACAAGTGCGAAGATGTTGTCTCGGCAGGACAGGGCCCCCACCACAGGGCCGAAGACATAGCGGCCGAACACCAGCCGACCGGCCGGTCGTCCCCCCGAGGAAGGGGGCCCGGCGGCGCATATGCATGGAGGACGTGACGTGGCGAACGACGCCAGCACCGTTTTCGACCTAGTGATCCTCGGCGGTGGCAGTGGCGGTTACGCCGCGGCCCTGCGGGGGGCCCAGCTGGGCCTGGACGTCGCCCTGATCGAGAAGGACAAGGTCGGCGGCACCTGCCTGCACCGCGGCTGCATCCCCACCAAGGCCCTGCTGCACGCCGGCGAGATCGCCGACCAGGCACGCGAGTCCGAGCAGTTCGGTGTCAAGGCCACCTTCGAGGGCATCGACATCGCGGCCGTCCACAAGTACAAGGACGACGTCGTCTCGGGCCTGTACAAGGGCCTTCAGGGGCTGGTGGCCTCCCGCAAGGTCACCTACATCGAGGGTGAGGGCCGGCTGTCCTCCCCCACCTCCGTCGACGTGAACGGCCGCCGCATCGAGGGCCGCCACATCCTGCTGGCCACCGGCTCCGTGCCGAAGTCCCTGCCGGGTCTGGAGATCGACGGCAACCGGATCATCTCCTCGGACCACGCGCTGACGCTGGACCGCGTCCCGCAGTCCGCGATCATCCTGGGCGGCGGCGTGATCGGCGTCGAGTTCGCCTCCGCCTGGAAGTCCTTCGGCACCGACGTGACCATCGTCGAGGGCCTCAAGCACCTGGTCCCGGTCGAGGACGAGAACAGCTCCAAGCTGCTCGAGCGCGCCTTCCGCAAGCGCGGCATCAAGTTCAACCTGGGCACCTTCTTCGAGAAGGCCGAGTACACCGAGAACGGTGTGCGGGTCACCCTCGCGGACGGCAAGACCTTCGAGGCCGAGGTGCTGCTGGTGGCCATCGGCCGCGGCCCGGTCTCGCAGGGCCTGGGCTACGAGGAGGCCGGGGTCGCCATGGACCGCGGCTACGTCCTGGTCGACGAGTACATGCAGACCAACGTGCCGACCATCTCGGCCGTCGGTGACCTGGTCCCGACCCTCCAGCTCGCGCACGTCGGCTTCGCCGAGGGCATCCTGGTGGCGGAGCGGCTGGCCGGCCTCAAGCCGGTGCCGGTCGACTACGACGGTGTGCCGCGGGTCACCTACTGCCACCCGGAGGTCGCCTCCGTCGGTATCACCGAGGCGAAGGCCAAGGAGCTCTACGGCGCCGACAAGGTCGTCGCCCTGAAGTACAACCTCGCCGGCAACGGCAAGAGCAAGATCCTGAAGACCGCGGGCGAGATCAAGCTCGTCCAGGTCCGCGACGGTGCCGTGGTCGGCGTCCACATGGTGGGTGACCGCATGGGCGAGCAGGTCGGCGAAGCCCAGCTGATCTACAACTGGGAGGCGCTGCCGGCGGAGGTCGCGCAGCTCATCCACGCCCACCCGACGCAGAACGAGGCACTCGGCGAGGCCCACCTGGCGCTGGCCGGCAAGCCGCTGCACGCACACGACTGATCCCCGGGCGCGAACCATCCGCAGGTCCCCCGGCTCTCGGCCCGCAGGCGAGGCCGGGGGGTACCCCATCCGTTAGGAGCAACTGAAACCATGGCGGTTTCCGTAACCCTGCCGGCGCTCGGCGAGAGCGTCACCGAGGGCACCGTCACCCGCTGGCTGAAGGCCGAGGGTGAGCGTGTCGAGGCCGATGAGCCGCTGCTCGAGGTCTCGACCGACAAGGTCGACACCGAGATCCCGGCGCCCGCGTCCGGCGTCCTGTCCTCCATCAAGGTGGCCGAGGACGAGACGGTCGAGGTCGGCGCCGAGCTGGCCGTGATCGACGACGGCACCGGCGCCCCCGCGGCAGCCCCGGCGCCGGCCGCTGCCGAGGCCCCGGCCCCGGTCGCCGAGCC
>NZ_SRID01000293.1 GCF_004684805.1 Streptomyces palmae | reverse complement strand
ACGGTACGTAGGGGGCGGCGGCCCGGTCCTGGGGTTCTCATCCTGGGCCGGGCCGCTGGCGTGTGTGCTCCGTCAGGCTGCGGGCCGTCCTGGGCTGGGCGCGCAGTTCCCCGCGCCCCTGGGGAGCGGGGCCACCGTCCGGTTGGTTGTTGCCGTCGGGGCGGCCGGACGGCAGTGGCCCGGGCCTGGGGTTCCCACCCCTGAGCCCGGGCCGCGGTCTTGTGCGATCCGTCAGGCTGCGGGCCGTCCTGGGCTGGGCGCGCAGTTCCCCGCGCCCCTGGGGGAGGGGCCACCGTCCGGTTGGTTGTTGCCGTCGGGCGGCCGGACGGCAGTGGCCCGGGCCTGGGGTTCCCACCCCTGAGCCCGGGCCGCTGTCTTGTGCGATCCGTCAGGCTGCGGGCCGTCCTGGGCTGGGCGCGCAGTTCCCCGCGCCCCTGGGGGAGGGGCGCTACCCGGCCGCTCAGTCGTTGTCGGGGCCGCCGAGCTGCATGCCGGCCATTCGGGTCCACTCGTAGCGGCCGGTACGCACCTTGGCGGCCAGCTCGCCGTCGAAGTCGTCGTGGAGGGTGATTCCGGCGAGCTCCACGGCGCGCTGGGCGGTCTGGTAGGAGGGGGCGACCAGGTTGCCCCACTCCCCGTTGGCGCCGACCAGGGCGATCCGGGTGCTGCCGCGCGCGATGTGCGCGAGCTGGCCCTCCGCGCTGCCGCCGTGGCTGGCGGCGAAGGTGGTGATCTGGTGGGCCAGCCGCTGGGCCCGCTTCTCGGTGCGCTTGTCCGGGGCCGGCCGCTCGGCGGTCTCCGCCTGCTTGGTGTCTGCCATGGACAGAATGCTACCCACCGGTAATCAGCGGAGGAAGGGGTCCACCGCCACCGCGACGAAGAGCAGCGTCACATAGGTGATGGACCAGTGGAACAGCCGCATCTCCTTGAGCTTGGCCCCGGTCACCCCGGCCTTGGCGCGCGCCTGCAGGCCGTGCGCCTCCTTGAGCCAGAAGGCGCCCAGCAGCACGGCGACCACGGGGTAGAACCAGCCGGTGTAGCCGAGCGGCCACAGCAGCAGCGAGACGCCGACCATCACCCAGCTGTAGAGGACGATCTGCCGCGCGACCACCTTGTTGCCGGCGACCACCGGGAGCATGGGCACGGCGGCCCGCTCGTAGTCGTCCTTCACCTTCATGGACAGCGGCCAGTAGTGCGGCGGGGTCCAGAAGAAGATGACCAGGAAGAGGATGAGCGCGGCCCAGGAGACCGAGTTGGTCACCGCTGACCAGCCGATGAAGACCGGCATGCAGCCCGCGATGCCGCCCCAGACGATGTTCTGCGCGGTGCGCCGCTTGAGCCACATCGTGTAGACCACGACGTAGAAGAGCAGTGCGCCCAGCGACAGCGCCGCGGACAGCGGGTTGACCAGGTACCAGAACCAAACGGTGGAGACCACCGCCAGCGTCGAGGCGAAGACCAGGCACTCGCGCGGCGAGACCATCCCGGTGACCAGTGGACGCTGCGAGGTGCGGTCCATCAGGGCGTCGATGTCCCGGTCGATGTACATGTTGAACGCGCCCGCGCCGCCGGCGGACAGATATCCGCCGACGCAGGTGGCGAGCACCAACCAGAGATCGGGTACACCTTCGGCCGCCAGGAACATCACCGGGACCGTGGTCATCAGCAGCAGCTCGATGACCCGGGGCTTCGTCAGGAGCACGAACGCCTTGACGCGGGCCCCGATCGGACGGTGACTGGGCCTCGCAGCGAGTACCCCCGCAGGACGGGATTCGACGGCCGTCACGCACACCCCTGGTAGAAGCAGCAGAACCAGCAAGCACCGGACATGAAGGTCCGGTAAAGACTTGCGCGTACCACGCCACTCTAGACGCAGCGGGTACTCGGCCTTGTCGCGGGGGTGGGTCGTGTTGGGCTGGGTCCCGTGAAGGCGGGCTGGGCCCCCGTCCCCCGCCCGGGTGTGCCGCCCGGTGCGTGCCGGGAGGCGAAGTCCGGCCCGGACCGGCAGTCTGGGAGTGTGCTCCGCCAACCGTCCACGGGGATCGGGAATGCGGCATCCGCGGCATTCGTTGCCCTGGCGTACCACCTGGCGGGAGCTGGGCGAGCCGACGTCCCGGAAGAGAAGACGACCGTGATCGCAACGGTAGGCTCGGCACCGCTGGTGCGCACGGTCACCGGCATCCGACATGTGGAGAGGAGCCCTGACCCAGGGTGAGCACCAAGCCGACCACCACAGACCTCGAGTGGACCGAACTGGACCAGCGGGCCGTCGATACCGTCCGCGTCCTGGCCATGGATTCCGTGCAGAAGGTCGGTAACGGCCACCCTGGCACGGCCATGAGCCTGGCCCCCGCCGCGTACCTGCTCTTCCAGAAGCTGATGCGGCACGACCCCTCGGACGCGAACTGGACCGGGCGCGACCGCTTCGTCCTCTCGCCCGGGCACAGCAGCCTGACCCTGTACATCCAGCTGTACCTGTCGGGGTACGGCCTGGAGCTGGACGACCTGAAGGCGTTCCGCACCTGGGGCAGCCTCACTCCGGGCCACCCCGAGCACGGTCACACGGTGGGCGTCGAGACCACCACCGGACCGCTCGGCCAGGGCATCGCCAACGCGGTGGGCATGGCGATGGCCGCCCGCTACGAGCGCGGTCTGTTCGACCCGGAGGCACCCGAGGGCGCCTCGCCGTTCGACCACACCATCTGGGCGATCGTCTCCGACGGCGACCTGGAGGAGGGCATCTCCGCCGAGGCCTCCTCGCTCGCCGGCCACCAGAAGCTGGGCAACCTCGTCGCGCTTTACGACGACAACCACATCTCGATCGAGGGCGACACCGCCACCGCGCTCTCCGAGGACGTGCTGAAGCGGTACGAGGCGTACGGCTGGCATGTTCAGCGCATCGAGCAGGCCGCCAACGGCGACTTCGACGTGCGGGCGCTGTACGCGGCGCTCAAGGCGGCGCAGGAGGAGACCGAGCGCCCCTCGATCATCGCCGCCCGCACCATCATCGCCTGGCCCGCGCCCAACGCGCAGAACACCGAGGCCGCGCACGGCTCGGCGCTCGGCGACGCGGAGGTCGCGGCCACCAAGCAGGTGCTGGGCTTCGACCCCGAGCAGCACTTCCAGGTCGAGGAGGCGGTGCTGGCGCACGCCCGCCAGGTCGCCGACCGGGGCCGGGAGGCGCGTGCCCGCTGGGACAAGCAGTTCCAGGAGTGGCGGGACAACCATCCCGAGCGCGCCGCGGAGTTCGACCGGATCAGCGCGGGCGAGCTGCCCGAGGGCTGGGAGCGGGTGCTGCCGGTCTTCGAGACCGGCAAGGACGTCGCGACCCGCAAGGCGTCCGGCAAGGTGCTGCAGGAGCTGGGCGCGGTGCTCCCGGAGCTGTGGGGCGGCTCGGCCGACCTGGCGGGCTCCAACAACACCACCATCGACCCCTCCTCGTCCTTCCTGCCGAAGGGCAACCCGCTGCCGGAGGCCGACCCGTACGGCCGCACCATCCACTTCGGCATCCGCGAG
This sequence comes from Streptomyces palmae, assembly GCF_004684805.1. Lineage (GTDB taxonomy): Bacteria > Actinomycetota > Actinomycetes > Streptomycetales > Streptomycetaceae > Streptomyces > Streptomyces palmae. Next base: position 5,312 of record NZ_SRID01000293.1, on the reverse strand, counting down.
CACGCCATGGGCTCGACCATGAACGGCATCGCGCTGCACGGCAACACCCGCGTCTACGGCGGCACCTTCCTGGTGTTCTCCGACTACATGCGCCCCGCGGTGCGGCTGGCCGCGCTGATGAAGCTGCCGGTCACCTACGTCTGGACGCATGACTCCATCGGTCTGGGCGAGGACGGCCCGACCCACCAGCCGGTCGAGCACCTGTCCGCGCTGCGCGCCATCCCCGGGCTGAACATCGTCCGTCCGGCCGACGCCAACGAGACCGCCATCGCCTGGGGCGAGATCACCCGCCGGCACAGCGCCGCCCCGGCGCCGCACGGCATCGCGCTCACCCGGCAGAACGTCCCCACCTACGCTCCGAACACGGACGCCGCCAAGGGCGGGTACGTGCTCTTCGAGGCCGAGGGCCCCGACGGGCAGGGCACCGAGCCGCAGGTCATCCTGATCGGCACCGGTTCCGAGGTGCAGCTGGCCGTCGAGGCGCGGGAGCGGCTGCAGGCCGAGGGCGTCCCGGCGCGGGTGGTCTCGATGCCGTCGGTGGAGTGGTTCGAGGAGCAGGACCAGGCGTACCGCGACAGCGTGCTGCCGCCGTCGGTGAGGGCGCGGGTCGCCGTGGAGGCCGGTATCGGCCTGACCTGGTACCGCTACGTGGGCGACGCGGGGCGGATCGTGTCGCTGGAGCACTTCGGGGCGAGCGCCGACTACAAGGTGCTGTTCCGCGAGTTCGGCCTGACCGCCGACGCGGTGGTGGAAGCGGCCCGGGCATCGCTGGCCTCGGTCGGCCGCTGACGCCACCATAGAGACAAGTAGGAGATGCAGATTCCATGACAGACGCACTCAAGCGCCTCTCCGACGAGGGCGTGGCGATCTGGCTCGACGACCTTTCGCGGAAGCGGATCACCTCGGGCGACCTCGCCGAGCTGATCGACCAGCAGCACGTGGTCGGTGTCACCACCAACCCGTCCATCTTCCAGAAGGCGATCTCCGGCGGCGACGGCTATGACCAGCAGCTGCGGGACCTGGCGGTGCGCCGGGTCACCGTGGAGGAAGCGCTGCGCATGATCACCACCTCGGACGTGCGGGACGCCGCGGACATCCTGCGGCCGGTCTTCGACGCCACCGGCGGCCAGGACGGCCGGGTCTCCATCGAGGTGGACCCGCGCCTGGCGCACGACACCGAGGCGACCATCGCCGAGGCCAAGCAGCTCGCCTGGCTGGTGGACCGCCCCAACACCTTCATCAAGATCCCGGCCACCCGGGCCGGCCTGCCGGCCATCACCGAGGTGATCGGCCTGGGCATCAGCGTCAACGTCACGCTGATCTTCTCGCTGGAGCGCTACCGCGAGGTGATGGCCGCCTACCTGGCCGGCCTGGAGAAGGCCAAGGCGGCGGGTCTGGACCTGTCCAAGATCCGCTCGGTGGCCTCCTTCTTCGTGTCCCGGGTGGACACCGAGATCGACAAGCGGCTGAGCGCGCTGGACGGCGACGAGGCCAAGGCGCTGCGCGGCAAGGCCGCGGTGGCCAACGCGCGTCTGGCCTACCAGGCGTACGAGGAGGTGTTCGGCGCCGCCGACGACTCGGCGCCGCCCTCGGACCGCTGGGCTGCCCTGGACAAGGCGGGCGCGCACAAGCAGCGGCCGCTGTGGGCCTCCACCGGCGTCAAGGACCCGGCGTACTCGGACACCCTGTACGTCGACGGGCTGGTCGCCCCGGGCACGGTCAACACCATGCCGGAGGCCACCTTGGAGGCGACCGCCGACCACGGGCGGATCACCGGCGACACGGTGCGCGGCGAATACCAGCAGGCCAGGGCCGACCTGGACGCGCTGGCCGCGCTGGGCGTCGACTACGACGACGTGGTCCGGCTGCTGGAGGAGGAGGGCGTCGCGAAGTTCGAGACGGCCTGGAACGACCTGCTGAAGTCCACCGAGGCGGAGCTCCGGCGCCTCGCTCCCTCGGAGGCGTGAGGTGACCTCTCCGCCCGCACACGGCGTCAACCCGCTCCGTGACGCCCAGGACCGGCGGCTTCCGCGCATCGCGGGGCCGTCCGGCCTGGTGATCTTCGGCGTCACGGGCGACCTGTCGCGCAAGAAGCTGATGCCGGCCGTGTACGACCTGGCCAACCGCGGTCTGCTGCCGCCGGGCTTCTCGCTCGTCGGCTTCGCCCGCCGCGACTGGGAGGACGAGGACTTCGCCCAGGTCGTCCATGACGCGGTGAAGGAGCACGCCCGCACCCCGTTCCGCGAGGAGGTCTGGCAGCAGCTGGCCGAGGGCTTCCGGTTCGTACCCGGCGAGTTCTCCGACGACGAGGCCTTCGACACCCTCCGGACCACCATGGAGGAACTGGACAAGGCGCGCGGTACCGGCGGCAACTTCGCCTTCTACCTGTCCGTCCCGCCGAAGTTCTTCCCCACGGTCGTGCAGCAGCTCAAGAAGCACGGCCTGTCCGACAGCACCGCCGACTCCTGGCGGCGCGCCGTCATCGAGAAGCCCTTCGGTCACAACCTGGCCAGCGCGCAGGAGCTCAACCAGGTCGTCCACCAGGTCTTCCGGCCCAGCGACGTGTTCCGCATCGACCACTACCTGGGCAAGGAGACGGTCCAGAACATCCTGGCGCTGCGCTTCGCCAACACGATGTTCGAGCCGCTGTGGAACCGCTCGTACGTGGACCACGTCCAGATCACCATGGCCGAGGACATCGGCATCGGAGGTCGGGCCGGGTACTACGACGGCATCGGCTCCGCCCGGGACGTCATCCAGAACCACCTGCTCCAGCTGCTGGCGCTGACCGCGATGGAGGAGCCCGCCTCCTTCGACGCCAAGGCGCTGGTCACCGAGAAGCTGAAGGTCCTCAAGGCGGTCAAGCTGCCGCCGGACCTGGGCAGCCACACCGTCCGCGGCCAGTACACCCACGGCTGGCAGGGCGGCGAGGAGGTGCTCGGCTACCTGGAGGAAGAGGGCATCAACCCCAGGTCCAAGACCGACACCTACGCCGCGGTGAAGCTGGAGATCGACAACCGGCGCTGGGCCGGGGTGCCGTTCTACCTGCGCACCGGCAAGCGCCTGGGCCGCCGGGTCACCGAGATCGCGGTGGTCTTCCAGCGCGCCCCCTACTCCCCCTTCGACACCACCGACACCCAGGAGCTGGGGCAGAACGCCCTGGTCATCCGGGTGCAGCCGGACGAGGGCGTGACCATCAGGTTCGGCTCCAAGGTGCCCGGCACCTCGATGGAGATCCGCGACGTGACCATGGACTTCGCCTACGGCGAGTCCTTCACCGAGTCCAGCCCCGAGGCGTACGAGCGGCTGCTGCTGGACGTGCTGCTGGGCGACGCCAACCTCTTCCCGCGCCACCAGGAGGTGGAGGAGTCCTGGCGGATCCTCGATCCCATCGAGGAGTACTGGGACAAGAACGGCCGGCCCGAGCCGTACACCGCCGGAACCTGGGGGCCCAGGGCGGCGGACGAGATGCTTGCACGAGACGGACGGAGCTGGCGCCGGCCATGAACATCGATCTCACGGACACCACGTCCAGCCAGATCAACGCGGCGCTGGTCAAGGCACGCCGGGCGGCCGGCTCCCCCGCCGTGGGCATGGTGCTGACCCTGGTCATCGTCACCGACGAGGGCAACCACTACGACGCGCTCAAGGCCGCCAGCGAGGCGTCCAAGGAGCACCCGTCGCGGATCCTGGTCGTCATCAAGCGCCCCGGCCGCACCCCCCGCGACCGCAAGCTCGCCCGGCTGGACGCCGAGGTACGGGTGGGCGGTGACACCGGCACCGGCGAGACGGTGCTGCTGCGGATGCACGGCGAGCTGGCCAACCACGCCCAGTCGGTGGTGCTGCCGCTGCTGCTGCCGGACGCCCCGGTGGTGGTGTGGTGGCCCGAGGACGCGCCGGAGCACCCCAGCGAGGACCTGCTCGGGCAGCTCGCGGCGCGCCGGATCACCGACGCCCAGGCCACCGAGGACCCGGTGGCCACCCTGGTCCAGCGGGCCGCCACCTACACCCCCGGCGACACCGACCTGGCCTGGACCCGGATCACCCCATGGCGCAGTGTGCTGGCGGCGGCGCTCGACCAGAAGCACTCCGCGGTCACCTCCGCGGTGGTGGAGGGCGAGGCGTACAACCCGAGCGGCGAGCTGCTCGCGCTGTGGCTCGCCGAGCGGCTGCGGGTGCCGGTCGAGCGCCGGGTCACGGAGGGCCCGGGGCTGACCGCGGTGCGCCTGGAGACCGCGGACGGCACCATCTGCCTGGACCGGGCGGACGGCGCGCTCGCCGAGCTGGCCATGCCCGGGCAGCCCGACCGGCACGTCGCCCTGCACCGGCGGGAGACCTCCGAGCTGATCGCCGAGGAGCTGCGCCGTCTCGACCCGGACGAGACCTACGCCTCCGCGGTGCGGTTCGGCGTGGACGCGCTGGCCAAGGAGGAGAAGGCGCGGAAGGCGGCGGGCGAGGAGCCCGCTCCGGCCGCGGAGCCCGCCCCGGACGCATCCTCCCGGAAGGCCGGGAAGAAGGCTGCGGCGAGGAAGGCGGCCACGTGACCACACCGCAGGTCGTGGTGCACCGCGACAAGGAGCTGATGGCGCAGGCCGCCGCGGCCCGGCTGATCACCAAGATCGTGGACGCGCAGGCCGCCCGGGGCTACGCCTCGGTGGTGCTCACCGGCGGCCGCAACGGGAACGGCCTGCTGGCGGCGCTCGCCGCGGCCCCGGCCCGGGACGCGGTGGACTGGTCGCGGCTGGATCTGTGGTGGGGCGACGAGCGCTTCCTGCCGGACGGCGACCCGGAGCGCAACCACACCCAGGCCCGTCAGGCGCTGCTGGACTCGGTGCCGGTGGACCCCGCCCGGGTGCACGCCATGCCCGCCTCCGACGGTCCCTGCGGGGGCGATGTGGAGGTGGCGGCGGAGGCGTACGCGGCCGAGCTGGCGGCCGCCGCCGGGACGGACAACCGCGGTCTGGTGCCGTCCTTCGACGTGCTGCTGCTGGGGGTGGGGCCGGACACTCACATCGCCTCGCTCTTCCCCGAGTTGCCGGCCGTCCGGGAGACCGAGCGGACGGTGGTCGGCGTGCGCGGCGCGCCCAAGCCGCCGCCCACCCGGGTCTCCCTCACCCTGCCCGCGATCCGGGCCGCCCGCGAGGTGTGGCTGCTGGCCGCGGGTGAGGACAAGGCGAAGGCGGTCGCCATCGCGCTGTCCGGCGCCGGCGAGATACAGGCACCGGCCGCCGGTGCGTACGGTCGGTCCCGCACCCTGTGGCTCCTGGACCGCCCCGCCGCCACCGGCCTCCCCCGCGATCTCTACCCCCCGG
>NZ_SRID01000292.1 GCF_004684805.1 Streptomyces palmae | reverse complement strand
GCCGATCTGGGCGTGGCCTCGGGCAACGGCAAGGGGCAGATCTTCGTGAAGGGCGAGGTCATCAAGACCGTGCCGGAGTCGAAGATCGTGGAGACCCTGATCGAGGAGGCCATGAAGATCGCCGAACAGATGGAGAAGGACGGCGTCGCCTCCGGCGCCCCCACCGTCGTCACCGCGGGCAAGTAGCACAGCCGTCGGGCCCGGCACCGTGAGCGGCCCACCGCCTGCCCGCTCACGGTGCCGGGCCAGCGGTGCTACTCGGCGGAGGTCACCCGTAGGAGTGGCGGGGTACAGTGCGGAGAATCGACTCTCCCGGCCCCAGGCCCGCGACCGTGAGGCAGACCGACACGTGCTCACGACCACCACCACCAAGGTTCTTGAGCCCGCCGAGCTCGACGACGCTCTCGCGGTGCTCAACCGCGATCCGGTCGCCAACGCCTTCGTCGCCGCCCGCGTCCAGGCCGCCGGCCTCGACCCCTGGCGGCTCGGCGGCGAGATGTGGGGCTGGTACAGCGCGGGGCGGCTGCAGTCCCTGTGCTACGCCGGCGCGAACCTGGTGCCGGTCTGCGCCACCCCCGCCGCGGTACGCGCCTTCGCCGAGCGCGCGCGCCGCTCCGGGCGCCGTTGCTCCTCCATCGTCGGCCCCGCCGGGCCCACCGCGGCCCTCTGGTCGCTGCTCGAACCCAGCTGGGGCCCCGCCCGCGAGGTACGGGCCCGCCAACCGCTGATGGTCACCACCACCATGCCCGCCGGCATCACCCCCGACCCGCTGGTGCGGCGCGTCCGCAAGGACGAGATGGACGTGATCATGCCGGCCTGCGTGGCGATGTTCACCGAGGAGGTCGGCGTCTCCCCGCTGGCCGGCGACGGTGGACTGATCTACCAGGCCCGGGTCGCCGAACTCGTCGGAAGCGGACGCTCCTTCGCCCGCTTCGAGAACGGACAGGTGGTCTTCAAGGCCGAGATCGGCGCCGCCACCGCGCACGCCTGCCAGATCCAGGGTGTCTGGGTGGCCCCCGAGTACCGGGGCCGCGGCCTCTCCGAGACCGGCATGGCCGCCGTCCTCGGCTATGCGCTGCGCGAGGTCGCCCCGGTCGTCAGCCTCTACGTGAACGACTTCAACCTGCCCGCTCGTGCCGCCTACCGGCGGGTCGGCTTCCAGGAGGTCGGCGCCTTCATGAGCGTGCTGTTCTGATGCGCGCCCCCGCCGATGCGCCGCCCGACCGGGGTGTCGGTCGTCCCAGTAGGGTGCCGCCGTGACCCCGCTCCCCTCCCGACGGAGGGGACTTCCCACCCGAAGGTCGTGGTCCAGCCCGATCCGGCCCCTCGCGGGGGCGCGGGGAGCGCACCGCGAGCCGCCTCGCTAGGAGACTGATGGAAGAGCTCGCCGTCGGACCGCTCGACCTCGCCGCCCGGGTGGACGACGCCCTCGCCGTACAGGCCGTCGCGTTCGGCCTCACCGATGAGGAGGTCGCCGTACGGCGCCACATCGTGCTCCGGCACCTCACCAGCCCCGGCGCCCGGGCCCTGGGCGCGACCACCGCCGACGGCCGGCTGGCCGGCTTCGTCTACGGCATGCCCAACGACCGCACCCAGTGGTGGTCCACCGTGGTCGAGCCCTATCTGCGCGCCGCCGGTGAGGAGCACTGGCTGGACGACTCCTTCGTCGTCACCGAACTGCACGTCCACCCCGCCTACCAGAACCGCGGCATCGGCCGCCGGCTGATCACCGGCCTCACCGACGGCGCCGGACTGCCGCGCAGCATCCTGTCCGCCATCGACGCCGAGACCCCGGCGCGCGGCCTGTACCGCGCGCTGGGCTACCGCGACCTCGCCCGGCGCGTGCTCTTCCCCAGTGCGCCCAGCCCATACGCCGTGATGGGCGCGCCGCTGCCCCTGCGCCGGCGTTGACGGAGCGCCCCGCACTGGCCCCGTCCCACCCATGGGGAGGGGTGTCCGGCGCCCGCCACCCGCGTACCGCCGGGTAACGCGTTTCCGCTTCCCCCGTCGGGGCGGCTAACCTCCTGCCATCCCATCACGCACGCAGGAGACACCCCATGGCCCATGCCGTCCACGCCCAGCGCATGTCCAAGCTGATGCTGAAGACGCTGCGCGACGACCCGGCCGACGCCGAGACCGCCAGCCACAAGCTGCTGGTCCGCGCCGGGTACGTGCGCCGCTCGTCCGCCGGTGTCTGGACCTGGCTGCCGCTCGGCAAGAAGGTCCTGGAGAACGTCTCCCGGGTGGTGCGCGAGGAGATGGACGCCATCGGCGCCCAGGAGGTGCTGCTGCCCGCGCTGCTGCCCCGTGAGCCCTACGAGATCAGCGGCCGCTGGGACGAGTACGGCGACCTGCTCTTCCGGCTCAAGGACCGCAAGGGCGCCGACTACCTCCTCGGCCCCACCCACGAGGAGATCTTCACCCAGACGGTCAAGGACCAGTGCACGTCCTACAAGGACCTGCCGGTGATCCTCTACCAGATCCAGACCAAGTACCGGGACGAGGCGCGGCCCCGCTCCGGCGTGCTGCGCGGGCGCGAGTTCCAGATGAAGGACTCGTACTCCTTCGACACCACCGACGAGGGCCTGGCCGAGTCCTACCGGCTGCACCGCGAGGCCTACCAGCGGATCTTCGCCCGTCTGGGCATGGACTACCGCATCGTGTCCGCGGTCTCCGGCGCCATGGGCGGCTCCGCCTCCGAGGAGTTCCTGGCCCCCGCCGCGGCCGGCGAGGACACCTTCGTGGACTGCCCGCAGTGCGACTACGCGGCCAACACCGAGGCGTACACCATCACCGTGCCGCCGGTCGAGGGCGAGAGCCACGGCCCCGTCGAGGAGCTGGACACCCCCGACACCCCGACCATCGAGACCCTCGCCGAGCACCTCGGCGTCCCGGCCTCGGCCACCCTGAAGAACCTGCTGGTCAAGGTGGACGGCGAGATCACCGCGGTGGGCGTGCCCGGCGACCGGGAGGTGGACCTCGGCAAGCTCGCCGAGCACCTGGCGCCCGCCACCGTCGAGCTGGTCACCGCGGAGGACTTCGCCGACCGCCCGGACCTGGTGCGCGGCTACGTCGGCCCGCAGGGGCTGGCCGGCACCGCCTTCCGCTACCTCGCCGACCCGCGGGTGGCCCCCGGCACCAGCTGGATCACCGGAGCCAACAAGCAGGACACCCACGCCCGCAACGTGGTGTGCGGCCGCGACTTCGAGGTCGACCAGTACCTGGACGTCACCGTGGTCGAGCCGGGCGACCCGTGCCCCCGCTGCGGCGCGGGCATCGAGCTGGACCGGGCGATCGAGATCGGCCACATCTTCCAGCTCGGCCGCAAGTACGCCGACGCCTTCCAGCTCGACGTACTCGGCCAGAACGGCAAGCCGGTCCGGGTGACCATGGGCTCCTACGGCATCGGCGTCTCCCGCGCGGTGGCCGCACTGGCCGAGCAGACCCACGACGAGTCCGGGCTGTGCTGGCCGCGCGAGATCGCCCCGGCCGATGTGCACGTGGTCGCCGCCGGCAAGGCGCTGCAGACCGAGCTGGCCCTGGAGGTCGGCGACAAGCTGGCCGCGGCGGGCGTGCGCACCCTGGTGGACGACCGGGCCGGCGTCTCGCCGGGCGTGAAGTTCACCGACGCCGAGCTGATCGGCGTGCCCACCATCCTGGTGGTGGGCCGCGGCGCCAAGGACGGCCTGGTCGAGCTCAAGGACCGCAAGACCGGGGAGCGCGAGGAGCTCACCGTGGACGCGGCCCTGGCCCGCCTCACGGCCTGACCCCCCGCACCGCACAGCGCACCGCGGCCCCGTTCCCGTCCGGACCTGACGGGTACGGGGCCGCGGGCCGTCCGGCGGCGGCCCGGCGCCCGCGGCGGGCACCGGCACGGGCCGGTCAGAGCCAGCTCGCGAACTCCAGCAGCAGCTCCCCCCGGCGGCGATCGCCGGCGACCACCTGGCGCAGTCCGGCGTCCACCGCGCGGAAGAGCGTCCAGCCGTGCAGCCGGTCGCGGTCGACCTCGAGCGAGTCGGCCAGCTTGGCCAGCCTGCGGCGGACCACGGCAGCCGGACCGGAGCCGGCGGCCAGGTCCTCGAAGCGGTCCAACACCAGCCGCGCCAGGTCATAGGCGCGCTCGCCCACCAGCGGGCGCGGACCGACCGTCAGCCAGGGCGCGCGCTCCCCGGAGAGCACCTTGCCCTGCCGGAAGTCGCCGTGCAGCAGCACCAGTTCGGGCGGCGACTCGACCAGCTCCGCGCGGACCCTCATGGCCTCGTCCACCAGCGGCCCGGTCTGAGTACCCCAGGGCCCGGCGGAGGCGGAGGCGGCGCGCAGCAGGGCCACACGGTGCGCGGTGAGGTCGGCGACGGTGCGGAAGGAGTGGTCGGCAGCCGGTTCCACCCACAGCCGCCGCAGCGTGCCGGCCGCCTCCAGCAGGGCCTTCGCCTCCGGCAGGGAGCGCAGTGACACCGCGCCGCGCAACCGCTCCAGCAGCAGCGCGCCGCTGTCCGGGTCGGCACGGAGCAGCCGTACCGCGCCCCAGCCGTCCCACCGCTCCAGCGCCGCGCCCTCCCGCTCCGCGTCCGGGCCGGGCACCGGGAACTTCAAGGCCGCCGGGCTGCCGTCCGCCTGGGTCACCAGCACGACCATGCTGTGCAGACCGCCGGGGACCTGCGTCCGCAGCGGAGTCAGCTCCCAGATGTCCAGCTGCCGCCGGACGGTGCCGGGCAGATCGGCCAGCCAGGCCATCGCCGGGCTCTCGGGGTCCTTGCTCAGCGCGTTCAACAGCCGCTGCGGCGGATCGAGGGGGGCCGTGGGATACCCGCCGGGCTGCGGTCCTGCTGCCATTCCTGAGCTTTCCCCTCGTCTTGCGGTCGGTCGTCGTGTGGTCGATCCGCGGTCGCGGTCGCGGCGCGCGGCTCGGGGATGCGGGCGTCCGGCCGCCGCGGGCGGGGTGCCCGGACTGTCCGGAAGCAGCCCCCGGGCCGGCTCACAGCCTGTTCGCCCCACCGCCCGAGGGCGCCGCGGAGGCGGCCGGGGTGGCACGCTCGGCGAGCCCAGGGAAGGCTACGCCGCCGCCGCGCCAGCGCACCGCCCGCACCGCCGCCTCCCGGAGCGCCCCGGCGGCCTCCCGACGGCGCGGCCCCTCCGCGATCCGTACCAGGTCCGCGTAGACGGCGGCCACCCGGTTCTCCAGCTCGGCGGCGAGGCGCACCGCCGCCGCCGCGTCCGGTACCGCGAACGGCAGCGCGTAGGCGGCAGCCGCCGCGACCGGGTCGCCATCGAGGTCGCGGACCATCCGCTCCAGGGCGTCCCGCCGGGCCCGGTGGGCGGCGTAGCCCTCACGGGCCTCGGACAGCCGGTCGTCGCCGACCCGGCCGCCGACCACCCCGTAGCCGTACACCGCGGCGTGCTCGGCCGCCAGGGCGGCCTGCACGGCCTTGAGCACGGCGTCGTCGCCGCGGCGGGCGGAGCCGGCGGCGGGCCGGACCGGTCCGTTGGTCATCTCAGCGTCCCTTCCAGACGGTGTACGGCTGCGAGGGCGGCCGCACCGGCGGCGCGCGGCGGCAGCCGGTGCGCCGGGCACGCCGGGTGCCGCGGCGCGGGCCCGCGCGATGTCATCGGCCGCCCTCGGTGAGCAGATAGGCGTGCGCGGCCCCGCAGGCGGCCACCGAGGCGAGCAGCCGGGCCAGCTCGCCGGGCGCCTCGGCCAGCGCCGCGGTGCGGGCGTCCGCGGTGCGGCGCTCGGCCCGCGCCAGGGCGGCCAGTGCCGCCTCCGGCCGGTCCGGGACCGGTGTGCCGTCGGCGCCGGAGTGCGCCGCGCCGTGCTTGGGTGCCGCGGAGGCGGAGGCCGGGGCGGGGCTGCCGGAGGGGGCCCCGGGCGTGCCGCCGGCCGGCCGGCCCGCGAACGCCTGGGCATGCCGTGCGGTCTCCGCGCGCAAGGGGGCCAGCCGGTCGGCGAGCGCGGGATGGGCGGCGAGGGTGGCGTCGTACCGGGCCAGCAGTTCGGTGCTCTGCCGCTCGGCCCGGGCGCGCAGCCGCTCCGCGGCCGGGGACCGCGCGGACCGGTCGGCGTCCGGCCGGTCCGTTCCGTCGGCGCAGCCGCCGAGCAGGGCCATGGCGCCGGCCGCGCCGCCGGCCAGCAGCAGGTGTCGTCGGCGCGGGCCGCCGTGGTCCCGCGGATACGTGGTGAGCGGCACGGTCCTCTTTCCGGGTGGTGCGGTCCTGGAGCTTCGCGGTGCGGTCGTGCTGGGCGGTTCGTCGTGGTGCAGCGCGGTGCGTCGAGACGTCCACGGGGCCGGCCTCGGCTGCCACCGGTGCGCCGCCGGGCGCTCCGAGGGCGTCCGCTGCGGCGTGATCACCGCAGGCGAGCGTACCCAGGACGGCGGCCCGCGCGCTGCCGCCCCCGCGGCGAGCCGGGGCGATCGTCCGGGGCCTGCGGAAACGGCCCCGAGACGGCCCGGGTGCGCCCATGAGCAGCCGAATCGTCAGCCGCCCGCCGGAACGGATAGGCTTTGACCGACACGCGACCTTCCCACAACAGCACACGCGGCCGAGGAGTCACCCGGATGAGCACCACCCAGAGCGAGCGGCTGCGCGGACTACTGGAGCCGCTGGTCAGTGCCCGAGACCTGGATCTGGAAGAGATCGAGGTGACCCCGGCGGGGAAGCGGCGTGTGCTGCGCATCGTGGTGGATTCCGACGAGGGCGTCCAGCTGGACGCCTGCGCGGAACTGAGCCGGGCCGTGTCCGAGACGCTCGACGCCACGGACGCCATGGGCGCCGCCCCGTACGTGCTCGAAGTGACCTCTCCCGGTGCGGACCGACCGCTGAGCGAGCCGCGGCACTACCGCCGCGCCACCGGTCGGCTGATCAAGGCCCGGTTGGTCGAGGGCGGGGAACTGGTCGCGCGGATCATCGCAGTGGACGACGAGGGTGTGGACCTCGAAGTGCCGGGCGTGAAGGGGCGCAAGCCCACCGCCCGAAGGCTGGCCTTCGGTGAGATCTCCAAGGCCCGGGTGGAGATCGAGTTCAACCGCAAGGCGGCGGAGAAGACCGACGAGAGCAAGGAGGAGGCGTAGCCGTGGACATCGACATGAGTGCCCTGCGGGGTCTGGTTCGGGAGAAGGAGATCTCGTTCGACCTGCTGGTCGAGGCGATCGAGTCGGCCCTCCTCATCGCCTACCACCGGACCGAGGGAAGCCGGCGGCGGGCCCGGGTGGAGCTGGACCGCTCCACCGGGCATGTCACGGTGTGGGCGAAGGAGAACCCGGAGGACCTCGCGGACCTGCCGGAGGGCGAGGAGCCGCGGGAGTTCGACGACACCCCGTCCGGCTTCGGCCGGATCGCGGCGACGACCGCGAAGCAGGTCATTCTGCAGCGGCTGCGCGACGCCGAGGAGGAGATCACCTTCGGCGAGTACGCGGGGCGTGAGGGCGATGTCGTCGCGGGCGTCGTCCAGCAGGGCAAGGACCCCAAGAACGTCCTGGTCGACATCGGCAAGCTGGAGGCCATCCTGCCGGTGCAGGAGCAGGTGCCGGGCGAGGAGTACACCCATGGCACCCGGCTGCGGACCTATGTGGTCCGGGTGGTCAAGGGCGTGCGCGGTCCCTCGGTGACCCTGTCGCGTACCCACCCCAACCTGGTGAAGAAGCTCTTCGCCCTGGAGGTGCCGGAGATCGCGGACGGCTCGGTGGAGATCGCCGCGATCGCCCGTGAGGCCGGCCACCGAACCAAGATCGCGGTGCGTTCCACCCGGTCCGGGCTGAACGCCAAGGGCGCGTGCATCGGGCCGATGGGCGGCCGGGTGCGCAGTGTGATGGCGGAGCTGCACGGCGAGAAGATCGACATCGTCGACTGGTCCGACGACCCCGCCGAGCTGGTGGCGAACGCACTGTCGCCGGCCCGGGTGAGCAAGGTCGAGGTGGTGGACATGGCGGCACGCTCCGCGCGGGTCACCGTGCCGGACTACCAGCTGTCCCTCGCCATCGGCAAGGAGGGGCAGAACGCCCGGCTCGCGGCCCGGCTCACCGGGTGGCGGATCGACATCAGGCCCGACACCGAGCAGCCCGCCGGTCAAGACTGAATCCGGACGTGTCGCGCGCACGGCAGTGATGGCGCGATGCGGAAGAGTAACCGTTCGATCACTCCCCCGAAGGGGTGGGGTCGATTCAGAGAGGTAGACTTAGGCAGTGTCTGGCCGGACGCGAGCTGGTGCATGCCCTGAGCGAACCTGCGTGGGTTGCCGGGAGCGGGCGGCCAAAGGCGAACTGCTGCGCATCGTGGCGGTCGAGGGCGCTTGCGTTCCCGACCGGCGCGGTACGCTGCCCGGTCGGGGCGCGTATGTGCACCCCCGGGCGGTCTGCCTTGACCTGGCGGTCCGCCGCCGGGCGTTTCCCCGGGCCTTCAGGGGGCCGGGGCCGCTCGATACCACGGCCCTGCGCCGTCATATCGAGCAGTCTGCGCAAGCAGAGCGGGCAACACCGTAAGAAGCAGCAAAGAAGAACGGCACGGGTCACCGTGCGGTCAGGTACCTCGCGAGTCGGAAGTAGGTCGAGATTGCGATGAGCACTCGATGAGTACGCGATGAGTACGCCCATGAAGTAGCGACGGTCCGGCGGTAACCGGACCTCAAAGGAGCGAAGTGGCTAAGGTCCGGGTATACGAACTCGCCAAGGAGTTCGGCGTAGAGAGCAAGGTCGTCATGGCCAAGCTCCAAGAACTCGGTGAATTCGTCCGTTCGGCGTCCTCGACGATCGAGGCGCCGGTGGTACGCAAGTTGACTGACGCTTTCCAGGGCGGCGGTTCCGGCCGCTCCGGTGGGAAGCCCGCGGCGCCGCGCAAGGCGCCGACCCCTGGGGCCCCCCGTGCGGGCGCCGCCCCCACCC
>NZ_SRID01000291.1 GCF_004684805.1 Streptomyces palmae | reverse complement strand
GGGGGAGCGGCGGCGAGGGGGGATGACGGGGAGGTACTGCCACGGCTCTGTGCGACTCGGCGCACCCCGGACATGTGGGCTCCGTCACGAACGAGTCGACGGAAGCAGCGGGACGAGCTGGTTCCAGCGGGCGATCTCGCATCCGTCGGAACGGCTGAACCGGGCGTCCACCGGGCGCCCCGCCCAGGTCCCCACCAGCCGCGCGGTGGCCGGACCGCCGTACATCATGGCGCAGGTCGCGCCCGCCGGTACCGGGGCGAAGGGGCTCCGGCCCCACCGTGTCGCCTCGTCCAGCCGGTCGCAGGCCGCCTGCGCGGCGCGGTGGGTGCCCCCGGTGGGGTGGCAGTCCAGGGTGTACGTGCCGTCCTCGGTGAGATCGCCGGTGCCGGTCACGGTGAGCACCAGCTGGTCCTCGGACTCCGGATACGGGTCGGCGTCCGGCCCGGAGGCGTAGCGGTCGGGCAGGGGCAGCGGCAGCGGTACTGCCGAGGCGGGGGCGCTCGCCACGGCGACGCTGGACATGGCGGCGGCGGTCACCGCGGTGGCGAGTGCGAAACGGCGCAGCGGCATGGCGGGTGTCTCCTGGGAAGCGAGAGGCGGGGCCGCGCTGCCCCGCCGCCCTCTACTTAACGCGCGGGAGCCGTCGGCGTTGCGCGGCCATTCGGGGCCGCTTGGAGCTGTTCGGTGCCGTTCGAGGCGCGTGTGATGGGGGCGCGGGCGGCACGAGGGAGCCGGTACGGGACGTACGGGCCTGGGCTCGGGCGGCGCGTGGACGAGGGCTGCGCCCCCTCGCCGCAGCCCTCACGCCCCTGGCCACGCGGACAAAAGCTTTGCCCTGGCACCCGGCGGCCTAGTACCGTAGACCGCGATTGGTGGCATGGCAGGGAGCTGTGTCATCATCTGCACACACACCGCATCGCGCTCGCGCGAGATGATGGTGTCGTGCTGGAGGCGTCGCCTAGTCCGGTCTATGGCGCCGCACTGCTAATGCGGTTTGGGTTTTACCGCCCATCGAGGGTTCAAATCCCTCCGCCTCCGCTCGCTACGGGAGCCCCGGTCGATCACGACCGGGGCTCCCGTGCGTTTCCCGCGCCCGAGGCGTGCTGCGATGAGTCGGCCCGCGCGTCGCCCGAACGCACTGAGGCTCCCCGCGCTTGCCCACCTCCCCGCTCGCCTGGTCCGGCGCTCTTCACCGGGGCTCGGTTCCGGCCCCTTGCCGCAGCTCCGCCGCGCCCCCGCACCGCCCGACCCAGCCGGCCCGGTCCCAGGGGTGGGTTTGTCCGGATTAGCGATGGTTTGCCAATTGGATTTCACGTGACGCCGCAGGTCATGTAATGTTGTCCACGCAACGCCGACCGGCAAGAAAAACCGCCGGGAAGCCAAGCGCTCGTAGCTTAACGGATAGAGCACTTGACTACGGATCAAGAGGTTGCAGGTTCGAATCCTGCCGAGCGCGCAGCAGGTCAGAGGCCCCTTCCGGTCACCGGAAGGGGCCTCTGGCGTATGCGTTGACAGCAACGCCGACGGCAGCGTCGGGCGTGGCGGATCAGGTGGCGGCGGGGGCGCCGCAGGGGTCGCCGTCGCTGTCGGCCCGCCGCACCGAGCCCCGCCCCGCCCAGGGCGATCGAGCGTCGCGAACCGGTCGGCACGCTGCCCGGCGTGGGCGGGAGGCATGCCCCAGGGGTGGGAATCAGCCCGCGGCCTTCCAGAAGACCGGCTCCTTGTCGTAGTCGCCCCGGTAGAGGACGACCGACGGCTCCTCGCCCTTGGGGAGCAGGAACACCGCGCACTGGCTGATCGAGTCGCCCGGGGCGAAGGTGTTCACGTCGTTGGCGGGGCATGCCTTGACGTCGTCGCGCACGGTGATGGCGGTCTTCCCCTCCTCGCCGCGGCTGTCACGCAGTCGGCTGGGGATCGTCAGCGAGGGGTACTCCAGGGACGACTTGCCGATGTTCTTGAAGTCGAAGGAGACGTAGTAGGGCTGCAAGGACCGCTCCTCGGCGTCCAACCTCACCTTGTCCAGGTCGGATTGGGCCCCCTTGCGCACCGACTTCGCGGTCACCTCCATGGTGATGGCGGAGTTCGAGCCGCGCTTGTAGGTGAGGGCGGTGGTCCCGCCCAGCTCCAGCGTCTTGCCGGCGTCGGCGTCGAGCTTCCGGTCCGCGGTCGGCTCCGGCTTCTTGGACGGGGTCTGCGCCCCACCGCTCGGGGAGTCACCGCCGTCGGCGACCGGGTCGTTGTTGCAGGCGGTGCCCAGCAGCGCGAAGCCGGTGACAAGGGCAAGGGCGGCGGCGGAACGGTGCAGGCGCATGGTGTGGTCCCCGTGTGGTGAGTACGTGTGCCCTCGCCCCGTCGGAAGGTCCGTCGACCGGGGCGGTGCGTGGTGTGGCCCGCTCATCATGGCGGCAGGTCATGCCCTGGCCAGCGGTCAAGATCCAGTCGCAGCGCCCCTGAGACTGGCTCGTTGCAAAGTAACCGCTGGCAGGGGCGTCGGCCCGGCTTTCCGGGCAGTGGGCGAGGGTGGTCCGGCCGGGCCCGCGGCCATGGATTTCCCACGGGCCGAGGATTGACGTAAGGTTGCTGCATACCGACGCGGGGTGGAGCAGCTCGGTAGCTCGCTGGGCTCATAACCCAGAGGTCGCAGGTTCAAATCCTGTCCCCGCTACTCGTCACCGAGGGCCCGGCAATCACTGCCGGGCCCTCGGTCGTTGTGCGGCCTCTCCCTCACCGATGGATGCTCCGGGGGTGGGGCGCGCCGCGTCAGGCCCCTCGCGATCCGGCCCCTGTGGCCGCGGCGGTGTCGGGTCGATGAAGGGCCGCCGGCCTGCGGGGCGTGGCTGGATCCCTTGGGTCCCGAGAAAATCACTGTACGGCGTATGGGAAATATCTGTACGGTATGCGACTGCCGTTGTTGTACACCGTATAGGGGGAGTTCCCGTGGCGACGACCGCCGACAGCCCGCCCAAACCCGCCAGCGAAGGGCGGGGCCACCCGAAGCGCTGGTTGATTCTCGGCGTCATCTGCCTGGCCCAGCTGACCGTGCTGCTGGACAACACGGTGCTGAACGTCGCCATCCCTTCCCTGACCACCGACCTGGACGCGTCCACCGCCGATGTGCAGTGGATGGTCAACGCCTACTCGCTGGTGCAGTCCGGTCTGCTGCTCACCGCGGGCAGCGCGGCCGACCGCTACGGGCGGAAGAAGCTGCTGGCCCTGGGCCTGGCGCTGTTCGGGGTCGGCTCGCTGTGCGCGGGCCTGGCCCAGTCCTCCGGGCAGCTGATCGCCGCTCGGGCGGGCATGGGCATCGGCGGCGCGCTGCTGATGACCACCACCCTCGCCGTGGTCGTCACGGTCTTCGACGAGAGTGAGCGCACCAAGGCCATCGGTGTGTGGGGCGCGGTCAGCTCCCTGGGCTTCGCCGGCGGTCCGCTGATCGGCGGCGCGCTGCTGGACCACTTCTGGTGGGGCTCGATATTCCTGATCAACCTCCCGGTGGCGGCGCTCGGTCTGGTCGCGGTGCTGCGGCTGGTACCGGAGTCCAAGAACCCGATGGGCGACCGTCCCGACCTGGTGGGCGCGCTGCTGTCCACCATCGGGATGACCGGCGTGGTGTTCGCCATCATCTCGGGGCCGGAGCACGGCTGGGCCTCGCCCCAGGTGCTGGTGTCCGGCGCGGTCGGCGTGGTGGTGCTGGCCGGCTTCGCGGTCTGGGAGCGCCGGGTCCCGTACCCGATGCTCGACATGTCCTTCTTCGCCGACCGCCGCTTCGTGGGCGCCGTCGCGGGCGGCATCCTGGTCGCCTTCGGCATGGGCGGTTCGCTCTTCCTGCTCACCCAGCACCTCCAGTTCGTCCTCGGGTACGAGCCGCTGGACGCCGGTCTGCGCACCGCGCCGCTGGCGCTGGTGATCGTGGTGTTGAACCTGGCCGGGCTGGGGGCGCGGCTGCTGGGCAAGCTCGGCACCCCGCGCACCATCGTGCTGGGCATGAGCCTGGTGTCCGGCGGTCTGGCGGCCATCGCCACGCTGGGCTCGGACGGCTACGACGGCATGCTGGTCGGACTGCTGATGATGGGTGCCGGTATCGCGGTCTCCATGCCCGCCATGGCCACCGCGATCATGTCCGCGATCCCGCCGGAGAAGGCGGGCGTGGGCGCGGGCGTCAACGGCACGCTCACCGAGTTCGGCAACAGCCTCGGCGTCGCGGTGCTCGGCGCGGTGCTCAACTCCCGTTTCGTCGCCCTGCTGCCGGCCGCCGCGGCCGGTGCGGGATCGCTGCCGGAGGCGCTGAAGGCGGTGCACAGCCCGCGGGACGGCGCGGCGGTCGCCGACGCCTTCTCCTCCGGAGTGGAGACCGCCCAGCTGGTCGGCGCCGGCGCGGTACTGGCCGGAGGCCTGCTGGCCGCCTTCCTGCTGGGCCGGGCCGAGCGCACCCCGGAGACCGGCAACCCCGAAGGCTGAGCGGAATAGCATCGGAGACGTACAAAACAAGGGTCCGGAGCACCCGTTGCGGAGTTCCGGCCCTGAGGCAAAGGGAGCGAGCCATGGCCACCGGCAAGCGTGTCCGCCAACCGCACGCCAGCATCTGGCTCGCCGAGAAACCGACCGTACGCCGGCAGTCGGCCGCCGGGCGGGGCAAGGGGCGGTCCGAGGGGCAGGCGGAGCAGGCGGAGCAGGCGACCGGGCTGGATCTCGACAAGATCGTGGCGGCCACGGTGCGGCTGCTGGACACCGAGGGGCTCGCCAAGTTCTCCATGCGGCGGCTGGCGGCCGAGCTGGGCGTCACCGCGATGTCCGTCTACTGGTACGTGGCCACCAAGGACGACCTGCTGGAGCTGGCCCTGGACGCGGTGCACGGCCCCATGCCGCTGCCCGACCCGGAGGACGAGTCGGCGGACTGGCGCGACCAGCTCCGCGGGCTCGCCCACGAGTACCGGAAGCTGCTGACCGGCCATCTGTGGGTGCCCCAGCTGCTCGGGCTGTTCATCAACATCGGCCCGCGCTCGATGGACTTCTCCAACTGCACCCTGCGGGTGATCGGCCGCAGCGGGCTGCCCGTGGAGGAGCAGGCCGGGGCGCTGTCCTCGGTGTTCCAGTTCGTCTACGGCTTCGCCACGGTGGAGGCGCTCTACAACGCCCGCTGCCAGGCGGCCGGGTACAGCCCCGACGAGTTCCTCTCGGACATGGTCGGCGCGGTGCGGGGGCGGCCGAGGTTCCAGGAGTCCCTGGAGGCGTTCGACGTCATGCAGGAGGCGCGGGGCAGCAGCAGCGTGGTGGAGATGCGCGACCACGACTTCCGCTTCGCTCTGGACATCCTGATCGCCGGGATCGAGGCGATGCGGGAGCGGCCCCGGCCACCGGCGAGGGAAGTCGCGGGGGCGGGGCCGGATGCCGCGCGGTCGGGCTGAGGGCCTGGAACGGGCGGGGGTGGCCAATCCCGGTCGTCCTCGGGCGGGTCCGGTCACTGTTCGGATCGGTTCCGTGATGGCTGCCCGTTGTGACCGGTCCCGTCACGACCGGGCTCGGCTGGTCCAGGTCGGGCTCGGCCGGGTGAGTCGGTCGCGTCCGGGGCGAGCTGGCCATCGCCGGGTCGGGGTGGCCATGACCGGGCGGGGCCGGAGGGCCGGCGGGCTGCCGGGCCGGTTACTGTCCGGGGCGGTTCGCCGGGCCGGAGGGCCGGTGGACCTGATCGGTCCGGGCGGCGCGGGTAGGCCGTCCCCTGCCTGTGTGTCCCGCTGCCGCCCGGACCTCGGTGCCGGGACCGTCCGTGGCCGGAACCGGTCCCAACGCCGGGGCCGGGGCGCGTCTCCGCTCGACGCGCGCCCCGGCCCCGGGGTCTTCAGAGCCTGTCTTCCGGATCGTGCCGGGCCCGAGTGGGCCACCACCGGAAGACAGCCACTACTCCACCGGGTGGGCGAGCTCGACGTCGTGTCCGTCGACCCCGCTCCCGGTGATGGTCAGGGCGCCCGCGACCGGCGGGTAGCCGCTCGCGATGACCGTGTAGTCGCCCGAGTCCAGATCGGTGAAGGTGTAACCGCCGTCCTCACCGGTGGTGGCGACGGCCACCACCTTCCCGGCCGCGTCGACCAGGGTGACCCGGGCGTCGGCCAGCGGGCCGCGCTCCCCGTCCGGGGCGCCGGCCCGCACCGTGCCCTGGACGCGGGCGCCGGAGCGCAGCGCGATCTCGGCCCGGGTGACGCCCTGGCCGCCGGCCTCCACCAGCAGCGCGGCGGGCTGGAAGCCGGCCGCGGTCACCGCGACGGTGAAGCTGCCCTCGACCAGCTCGTCGAAGGCGAACTCACCCTGCTCGCCGGTGGTACCGGTGGCCAGCACCTCGCCGTGCGCGTCGGTCACCACGACCAGCGCCTCGTCGACGGGCCGGCCGCCGGCCTCGGCGCGCACCACGCCCGCCAGGCCGCCGGAGCCGTCCAGCGAGATGTCGTAGCCGAGCGGTTCCTCGCCCACCACCACGGTGGACGCCTGTGGCTGGTGGCCGTCGGCCGCCGTGATCAGGACGTACGAGCCGGGGCCCGGGGCGTCCAGCGCATAGCTGCCGTCGGTGTGGGTCACCGAGCGATCCAGCTGGCGGCCGTCCAGCGAGATCAGGGTGACCGTGGCGCGGGGGACGGGCCGGCCTTCGACATGCCGTACGAAGCCGTGCACGCCCTGCCGGGTGTGCTGCCCGTCCACCGCGCCGCCGGTGTCAGCCACGGTCGGCGACCGGCTCGGATTCGGCCGCGGCCGGGGAGCCCTGGGCGGGCTTCGCGGCCTGGTGGCCTCCTGCGTTGGTCTTCAAGGGGACCTCCTTGATGAACACGGAGAAGAGGAAGGCGAGCAGTGCGGCGGGAGCCGCGAAGAGGAAGATGTCGCCGACACCGTGCCCGTAGGCGCCCTCGACCACCTCGCGGAGCGGGGCGGGCATCTTGCTGAGGTCGGGGATTCCGCCCCCGCCGGTGCCGCCGTGGCCGGCCGCCGCGCCCTCGGGGCCGAGTGCGGCCAGTCCGTCCTTGACGTAGTGGGTGACCCGGTTGGCCATCACCGCGCCGAGCGCGGAGACACCCACCGCACCACCGAGGGAGCGGAAGAAGGTGACGACCGAGCTGGCGGAGCCCAGGTCCTCCGGGGCCACCTGGTTCTGGGTGGCCAGCACCAGGTTCTGCATCATCATGCCGATGCCCAGGCCCATCAGCGCCATGAAGATCGCGATGCGCCAGTAGGGGGTGTCGTACCGCAGGGTGCCCAGCAGGCCCAGGCCCGCGGTGACCAGCAGACCACCGGAGACCAGCCACGCCTTCCAGCGTCCGGTCTTGGTGATGACCTGGCCGGAGACGGTGGAGGAGACGAACAGGCCACCGATCATCGGTATGGTCAGCACGCCGGACATGGTCGGCGACTCACCGCGCGCCAGCTGGAAGTACTGGCTGAAGAAGACGGTGCCGGAGAACATCGCGATACCGATGAACAGCGAGGCCGCCGAGGCCAGGGTGATCGTCTTGTTGCGGAACAGCCGCAGCGGGATGATCGGCTCGCTCGCCTGGGACTCCACCCAAAGGAAGACGGCGCCGAGCAGCACCGAACCACCGACCATCACGGCGGTCTGCCAGGACAGCCAGTCGTACTTGTCGCCGGCCAGGGTGACCCAGATCAGCAGCAGCGAGACCGCCGCGCTGATGAAGAAGGCACCCGACCAGTCGACCTTCACGTCCCGCTTCACGACCGGGAGCCGAAGGGTCTTCTGCAGCACGATCAGCGCGACCACCGCGAACGGCACGCCGACGTAGAAGCACCAGCGCCAGCCGAGCCAGGAGGTGTCGGTGATGACGCCGCCCAGCAGCGGGCCGCCGACGGTGGCCACGGCGAAGGTCGCACCCAGGTAGCCGCTGTACCGACCGCGCTCACGCGGCGAGATCATCGCGGCCATCACTATCTGGGCCAGGGCGGACAGACCGCCCACGCCTATGCCCTGCACCACTCGGCAGGTGATGAGCATGCCGGGGCTCTGCGACAGGCCGGCGATCACCGAGCCCATCACATAGATCACCAGCGACACCTGGACCAGCAGCTTCTTGCTGAACAGGTCCGCGAGCTTGCCCCACAGCGGCGTGGTGGCGGTCATCGCCAGCAGGGAGGCGGTGACCACCCAGGTGTAGGAGGACTGGCTGCCGTGCAGATCGGCGATGATCTCCGGCAGGGCGTTGGACACGATCGTGGACGACAGGATCGCCACGAACATGCCCAGCAGCAGCCCGGAGAGGGCTTCCATGATCTGTCGGTGGGTCATCGGCCCCTCGGGAGCCGACCCCCCGTGGGTCGTGACGTGGGCGGGGTGCGCCGCGGGTCCCCGCACACCACTGTCTGGTGTGGTCTTGGCCATGAAGTTCCTTAGGTGTCCTACTCGTGTGCGGGTGTACGGGTCTTGCTCTGGGCCGGCAGGTGGCAGCTCCGCGACCGTGAGTCGCAGAAGCTGACGCGGAGCCGGGCCAGCAGTTCGTTGAGCCGGTGGATGTCCTCGTCCGGCCAGTCGCTCAGGCAGGTCGCCAGGGCCTCGGTGTAACGCGCGGAGGCCTGGGCCAGCAGTTCCTCGCCGAGGGCGTTGATCCGCAGCAACCGGGACCGCCGGTCCTGCGGGTCCGGCAGCCGGTCGATCCAGCCGCGCGCCTCGGCATGGGCGACATGGCGGCTGGTGACGGACATGTCCACCGCGAGCAGCTCCGCGAGTTTGCTCATGCGCATCTCGCCATAGCGGTCCAACAGCATCAGCACGATGGCGGAGGTCGGCGGGCAGTCCTGCGGCAGGGTACGAGCGAGGTCTCGCTTGACGATGCCGATGGCGCTCATCTGCCGTGCCAGCTCTGCGTACAGGCTGTGTTCGGCCACGGGCATCTCCCAAGCGATCGGTTGCTTAGGGCAACCATAAGGAGATTGGTTGCTGCAGGCAAATGAAAGGCCGGGTTTGCTGAGTAAATTGCGGACAAAGGATGGCTCAGTCGTTGGTCAAGCGGTGCTCGGGGTGCGGGGGGTGCCTTGGCGGCGTGTGGGCCGGGGGCCTGCGACTTTGAGG
>NZ_SRID01000290.1 GCF_004684805.1 Streptomyces palmae | reverse complement strand
GGCCGGGGCTGTCGGGGTGGTCGTGGGCGGTGGCCAGGCTGCCCCACAGGAGGTCGGTGAGGTGGCGGACCAGTTCGGCGCGGGGGCAGGGCCGCTCGCGCAGCCACCAGTCGCCCGCCGCGTACATCATGCCGACGATGCCGTGGCCCCAGGCGCGCGCCGCCGCGGTGCCCTTCCCGCCCGTGTCGATGCGCTCGGCGATCACCTCGGCCAGTTCCTCGCCCATCCGCCGCAGCAGCGGCGCCGAGTGCCGGCCCACGTCGAAGCCCGCCTCCGCCTCGGCCTGCGGCTGGTCCTCGGCCGGGTGCATCAGGAAGCGGTAGACCTGCGGGCGGGCCTCGATGGCCGCCAGATAGGCGTCCAGGGTGTCCTCGACCCGCTCGCGCCGGTCGGCCGGGGCGTCCAGGGCGGTGCGCAGCGAGGAGAGCAGGGCGTCGGTGTGCCGCTCGGCCAGGGCCCGGTAGAGGCCGCCCTTGTCGCCGAAGTGCCGGTAGAGGATCGGCTTGGTGATGCCCGCCTCGGCGGCGATGGCGTTCATGGAGGCTTCCGGTCCGTCGCGCAGCACGACGCGGTCCGCCGCCTCCAGCAGTTCCCTGCGGCGCTGCCGGGTGGACTCCCGCTGGCTTGTCCCGGTGTTCATGAGGTGGCCTCCCCGCCCCGATGTTTCTGTGACGCCTGCGCAAAGTAACACCCCGCCGCAGGTGAGAGGCCCGATGGTGCGGGGCCGCAGGAGGGATTGACATCTACTACTCGTGAGTAACAGACTCGTGTTACCGCTAGTAACAAGTGTGTGCAGGAGGGGTCATGGCCGAGTTCTCGTTCGAGCTCAACGACGACCAAAAGGGCGTACGTGACTGGATTCACGGCTTCGCCGCCGATGTGATGCGCCCGGCCGCCGCCGAGTGGGACGAGCGCGAGGAGACGCCGTGGCCGATCATCCAGGAGGCCGCGAAGATCGGACTCTACTCCCTCGACTTCTACGCCCAGCAGTTCTTCGACCCCACCGGCCTCGGCATCCCGATGGCGATGGAGGAGCTGTTCTGGGGTGACGCGGGCATCGCGCTGTCCATCGTGGGCACCGGGCTGGCCGCGGTCGGCGTCCTGGCCAACGGCACCGACGAGCAGATCGGCACCTGGATCCCGCAGATGTACGGGGACGCCGACGACGTCAAGGTGGCCGCCTTCTGCTCCTCCGAGCCCGACGCGGGCTCCGATGTCGCCGCCATGCGCACCCGCGCCGTCTACGACCAGGCCAAGGACGAATGGGTGCTCAACGGCACCAAGACCTGGGCCACCAACGGCGGCATCGCCAACGTCCACGTGGTCGTGGCCGTGGTCGACCCGGAGCTCGGCTCCAAGGGGCACGCCTCCTTCATCATCCCGCCGAACACCCCCGGCCTGTCCCAGGGCCAGAAGTTCAAGAAGCACGGCATCCGCGCCTCGCACACCGCCGAGGTGGTCCTGGAGGACGTCCGCGTCCCCGGCCACTGCCTGCTGGGCGGCAAGGAGAAGCTGGACGAGCGGCTGGCCCGCGCCCGGGAGCGGAGCGCCAAGGGCGGGGAGAGGGTGAAGAACGCCGCCATGGCCACCTTCGAGGCGTCCCGCCCGGCCGTCGGTGCCCAGGCGGTCGGCGTGGCCC
The DNA here is from genome assembly GCF_004684805.1 of Streptomyces palmae. Lineage (GTDB taxonomy): Bacteria > Actinomycetota > Actinomycetes > Streptomycetales > Streptomycetaceae > Streptomyces > Streptomyces palmae. The sequence continues at coordinate 7,428 of NZ_SRID01000290.1, read as the reverse complement.
GGGCCGCCTACGAGGTGGCGCTGGACTACGCCACCACCCGCGAGCAGTTCGGCCGCCCGATCATCGACAACCAGGGCGTCGCCTTCCAGCTGGCCGACATGCGCACCCGGATCGACGCCGCCCGCCTGCTGGTCTACCGGGCCTCCTGGATGGCCGCGAACAACAAGCCGTTCACCTCCGCCGAGGGCTCGATGTCCAAGCTCTTCGCCGGCGAGACGGCGAAGAAGGTGACCGCTCAGGCGATCCAGATCCTCGGCGGCAACGGCTTCACCCGGGAGTACCCGGTGGAGCGGATGCACCGGGACGCGGCGATCTTCACCATCTTCGAGGGCACCAGCGAGATCCAGCGCCTGGTCATCGCCCGCACGCTGTCGGGCGTCCACGTCCGCTGACGGGCAGCCGCGTCATCCGCCGGCGGGCGCCGCGGCCGTCGAGGCCGCCGCGCCCGCCCGCGGGGCCGCCCCGGGACTACCGCGGGTCGCGGTGCCACAGGTGGTGGAGCGCGTACGAGCGCCAGGGCCGCCAGCCCTCCGCCGCGTCCGGAGCCGCCCCCAGCGCCCGCAGCCCGGCGCGCACCAGCGGGTCGCGGGCGGGCAGCACGTCCGGGTCGCCCAGCGCCCGCATCCGGACGTAGCCGGCCGTCCACGCACTGACCCCGGGCAGGGCCCGCAGCTCCCGCTCGGCCTGTTCGCGGTCCACCCCGGCGTCCAGGAGCACCGAGCCCTCGGCCAGCGCGGCGCTGACGGCGCGTACCGCGGCCCGCCGCTCCTCGGTCACCTCCAGCTCGGCCAGCGGCGCCTGGGCCAGGACCGCCACGGCGGGGAAGAGCCGGGTCAGCCCGCCCTGCGGGGCCGGCAGCGGCTCACCGTACGCCGCCACCAGCACCTCCCCGAGCCGCCGGGCGGCGGCCACCGGCAGCCCCTGGCCCAGCACCGCCCGTACCGCCAGCTCGGCCGGGTCCACCGCGCCCGGCGCCCGCATCCCCGGCCGCCGGGCCACCAGGGGACCCAGCACCGGATCGGCGCCCAGCCGATCCGCCACCGCGTACGGGTCGGCGTCCAGGTCCAGCAGCCGCCGCAGCCGCTGGGTGGCGCAGGTCAGGTCCTGCAACTCGCTCAGCCACAGCCGGCAGGCCAACCAGCCGCGATCGCCCGCGTCCTCGGTCACCTCGGCCACCCCCCAGCCGCGCGGCAGCCGCAGGGTGCGCCGGTAGACGCGGTGCCCGCGCTCGCCGGCGAGTTCCTCGACCCCCGCCACCGCCCGGCACCCCAGGAAGTCGAAGAGCTCCGCGGCGGCGTACCGGCCCCGGTAGGCCAGCCGCAGCGGCACCCCGCCCGGCCCCTGACCGCCACTCCGCTCGCCCGCCCGGCGCCCCGCGTCCCGCAGCGCGCTCGGGGTCGCCGCGTAGATCTCCCGGATCGTGTCGTTGAACTGCCGCACACTGGCGAACCCCGCCGCGAACGCCACGTCGGCCACCTGGAGCTCGGTGGTCTGCAGCAGCACCCGGGCGGTATGCGCCCGCTGCGCCCGGGCCAGCGCCACCGGGCCCGCGCCCAGCTCCGCGTTGAGCTGCCGCTGCACCTGCCGCGCGCTGTAGCCCAGCCGCACCGCGAGGCCCGCGACGCCCTCCCGGTCCACCACCCCGTCGCCGATCAGCCGCATCGCCCGGCCCACCACATCGGCCCGGGCGTTCCACTCCGCGGACCCCGGCACGGCGTCCGGCCGGCACCGGCGGCAGGCCCGGAACCCGCCCCGCTGGGCGGCGGCGGCCGTCGGATAGAAGCGGACGTTCTGCCGCTTTGGGGTGACCGCCGGACAACTGGGACGGCAGTAGATGCCGGTGGTGGCGACCGCGAAGAAGAACTCGCCGTCGAACCTGGCGTCCCGGCTGCACACCGCCTCGTACCTGCTCTCCTCGTCCATCACCCCTCCACTGTGCGCCCTCGGCCGACCCCGCGCTGGCGGATTTCGGACATGGCATCGCTGCGGATGCGGGCCCCGCACGGCCGGGGGAGCATGGGACCGCAGGGGGAGCCGAGCGGTGCACGGGGGCGAGATCGGGAGGCGGAGAGGCGATGGCCGCTGGCCCGGAGGAGGACCACCGGGCCCCGGACCGCGACCGCGGCGGACTGGACGCGGAGGCGGTGGGGCGGCTGTTGGGCAGCCCGGACCCCGAGGCCTTGCTGGCCGCGGTGCTGGAGGCGGCGGATCCCGGACCGCAGCGGACCGCACGGATCGGTGTGCTCTACCACTGCGAGGGCGAGGGGCTGCTTCGGATGGTGGCCCAGCGGGGCGTGGCGGAGGAACTGCTGGAGCCGTTCCGGGTGATCTCGGCCGAGGCCGAGCTGCCCGCCGCCCGGGTGGTGCGCGACCGGGAACCCCTCTACACGGTCCCCGAGGTACGCGACGGGGCGAAGGCCGCCGCCGGGGCGATGCCCGCCTCCCCGCTCGCCGAGTACGTGGCACTGCCCCTGCTGCTCGGCTCCCACGGGGTCGGATCGATGCTGCTCGACCTGCCCGGCGGGGAGCTGGTGGAGCCCGCCCGGCACCGGGACCTCCTCACCCTCGCCGCACTGGGCGCCCACCGCCTCGACCAGCTGCTGGGCGCAGGCCGGGGGCGGGCCGGCGGGGCGCCGGACACGGGTGCCCCGCGCATGGTGCCGACCCAGGCCCCCGACCGCGCCACCTTGCTGGAGATGGCCATGGCCAGCGCCGGCATCGGCTCCTTCGACTGGGACCTCGTCTCGGGGCGACTGGTCTGGGACGAGCGCCTGTGCCGGATGTTCGGCATCGCCCCCCAGGACTTCGACCACCGCATCGAGACCCTCTTCGACGCCGTGCACCCCGAGGACCGGGAGACGCTCGACCAGGCGCTGACGGAGAGCCTGCAGACCGGACGGTTCACCGTCCGCCACCGCATCCGGCGCCGCGACGACCGGGCCGTGCGCTGGATCGAGGTGGAGAGCCGGGTGGTCTACGGGAGCGGCGGCCAAGCCCGCGGCATGATCGGGGTGTGCCGGGACGTCACCGACGAGCAGAACCAGGACGAGGAACGGCTGGCCCGCAAGGACTTCGTCCTGGCCATCACCCGCGCCTTCACCGGGGCGGCCACCGCCGAGGACATCGTCGCCACCATGGCCGACACCGTGCTGCCGGCCCTGGGCGGCCAGCGGATGGCCATCTTCCTGCGCGCCCCGGACGGCCAGATCCGGCTGTTCGGATCCCGGGGCTTCGCCCCCGAGCACCGCGAACGGCTCGACTGGATCAGCCGCATCGGCGCCGACAACCCCTATCTGGCACCACTGCGCGAGGGCGAGCCGATGTTCCTCAGCTCCCGCGAGGAGTTCCTGGAGCGCATCGGCGATCCGCGGCTGGAACCGCTGCCCGGGCTGCACTCCTGGGCGATCCTGCCGCTGTCCACCGCCGACGGGCTGCTCGGCGTCTGCGCGATCGTCTACCACCGCCCGCACGTCTTCTCCCCCGACGAGCAGGTGCTGGGCGCCGGCCTGGCCGGCATCCTCGCCCAGTCACTGGCCAGGGCCCGGCTCTTCGACGAACGCCGCGCCCATCTGACCGAGTTGCAGCAGATGATGCTGCCCCGCCGGCTGCCACCGCTGCCGGGGCTGGAGGTACTGGTGCGCTACCGCCCCGGCTCGCGCGGGCTCGAGGTGGGAGGCGACTGGTACGACGCGCTGCCCCAGCCCGACGGCCGGGTCACCCTGGTCATCGGCGACGTCCAGGGCCACAACGCGCGCGCGGCCGGGGTGATGGGACAGCTGCGGATCGCCATGCGGATGCAGGCCGAGGACGGACGCGGGCGGGCCGAGCTGATGTCCCGCGCCGGCCTCACCCTGTACCGGATGGACACCGACCTCTTCGCGACCTGCTGCATCGCGGAGATCTGCCCGGCCAGCGGGGCCCTCCACGTGGTGCGGGCCGGGCACCCGCACCCGCTGCTGCTCCAGCCGGACGGCAGCGCCGCCCCGCTGGAGGTGCCGGGCGGCATGCCGCTGGGCATCTTCCCGGACGAGACCTACCCCGTCACCGAGGCGACCCTGGCGGAGGGCGCCGTCCTGCTCCTCTACACCGACGGCCTGGTGGAGAGGCCCGGCGTCGACCACGACGAGGCGGTGGCCGCGCTCTGCGAGCGCCTCACCCACTGGGGCGGGCCGGGAACGGCGGACCCCGCTCCCGGAACCGACCTGGACCGGCTGGCCGAGCAGGTCATCAACCCGGCGGTCAGCGCCTCCTTCGGCGACGACGTCGCCGTCCTCCTGGTACGCCGCAACCCCGCCGCCGGCGCCGCACCGGTCGACACCCCGCCCCCGTCCCGCGCCGCACCGCGCCCCTGACCGGCCCGTACGCGGCACGCGGCGGCGGGGGGAGCCGTTGTCCGCGGTCCGCGGGGGCCACTTCGCGTGCCGCAGCCGGACCTGGAGCGGTGGCCCTGGCGGGGCCCCGGTCCCGTGTGTACGGCGGAGACTCCCGGGTGTCCCAGCGCGCGCGGCGGCGGGGGAGCCGTTGTCCGGTCCGGTCCGCCGGGGACTTTCCGCGCGCCGCAGCCGGACGTGGCCGGGGTGGAGGTGGTGGGGTGGGGCCTGCGGATCGTCGGCGGTGGCGAGGAGGACGGTGTCCGTGGAGGCGAGAGGGGCCGCGCGGGCCCGGGCAGGACTCGGGGACGGACCGGCGGGCTGGGCACGAGTGGTGCGCACCGGGTGGGTGCTCGGCTGCTCCGGCCGCTGGGGCGGTGCGCTGTGCCGCCGGCTGCCGGCGGTGCTGTGCTGGGCCGCGGCGGCCGTGGCCGGCGTGTACGGGGTGCGCTGCGCCCGCCTGCTGCCCCGGGCGGTGTCCTGCCCCGGGCCGCTGAGCCGCCGCGCCCGCCGCCTGCTGCGCACGCTGGGCCGCCGCCTGCTGCGCCCGGTCCTGCCGGTGCGCCGCGGGCCGGCCCGGCGGCCTGCCTCCCGGGCCCGGGGTCCGTGGCGGGCCCGGCTGCCCGCGCCCCGGGGGCGGCGCGGGTGGCGAGCCCCGCTGCCCGCGCCGCGCGCCACCCGCGCCGGGCTGACCGGGGCGGCTGCCGGGGCAGGGCCCTGTCGAGAGGGGGTCGGTCACGAGATATCTTGATGTCGAGCAATGTTGCAGACGTGGAGCGGAGCACCCGGTGACTGACTCGACCATCATCTATACGCACACTGACGAGGCCCCGGCCCTGGCGACGTATTCGTTCCTGCCGGTGGTCCAGGCGTACGCCTCGACGGCCGGGGTGAGCGTGGAGACTCGCGACATCTCCCTCGCGGGCCGGATCATCGCCAGCTTCCCCGAGCGTCTGGAGGAGGGCCAGCGCATCGCCGACGCCCTCGCCGAGCTGGGCGAACTGGCCAAGACCCCCAGCGCGAACATCATCAAGCTGCCGAACATCTCGGCGTCCATCCCCCAGCTGAAGGCGGCCATCGCCGAGCTGCAGGAGCAGGGCTACGCGCTGCCGGACTACCCGGACGACCCGAAGACCGACGAGGAGCGCGAGATCCGCGCCCGTTACGACAAGGTCAAGGGCAGCGCGGTCAACCCGGTGCTGCGCGAGGGCAACTCCGACCGCCGCGCCCCGGCCTCGGTGAAGAACTACGCCAAGACCCACCCGCACCGCATGGGTGCCTGGACCTCCGAGTCCAAGACCAATGTCGCGACCATGGGTGCCGACGACTTCCGGTCCACCGAGAAGTCCACCGTCATCGCCGAGGACGGCGCGCTGCGCATCGAGCTCCTCGCCGAGGACGGCACCACCACCGTGCTGCGCGAGTCGGTCCCGGTCCTCAAGGACGAGGTCGTCGACGCCTCCGTGATGCGCGTCGCCGCCCTGCGCGAGTTCCTGGCCGCCCAGGTCGCCCGCGCCAAGGCCGAGGGCGTGCTGTTCTCGGTGCACCTGAAGGCCACCATGATGAAGGTCTCCGACCCGATCATCTTCGGCCACGTGGTGCGCGCCTTCTTCCCGAAGACCTTCGCCCGGTACGGCGAGCAGCTCGCCGCCGCCGGCCTGTCCCCGAACGACGGCCTGGGCACCATCCTCAAGGGCCTGGCCGCGCTGCCCGAGGGCGCCGAGATCCAGGCCTCCTTCGACGCCGAGCTCGCCGAGGGCCCGGACCTGGCCATGGTCGACTCGGACCGCGGCATCACCAACCTGCACGTCCCCTCCGACGTCATCGTCGACGCCTCCATGCCCGCGATGATCCGTACCTCGGGCCACATGTGGGACAAGAACGGCCAGGAGGCCGACACCCTCGCCGTCCTCCCGGACAGCAGCTACTCCGGCGTCTACCAGGTCGTCATCGACGACTGCCGCGCCCACGGCGCCTTCGACCCGGCCACCATGGGCTCGGTGCCGAACGTCGGTCTGATGGCGCAGAAGGCCGAGGAGTACGGCAGCCACGACAAGACCTTCGAGATCCCGGCCGCGGGCACCGTCCGCCTGGTGGACCAGGCCGGCGAGGTCGTCCTGGAGCAGGCCGTCGCCGAGGGCGACATCTTCCGCGCCTGCCAGGCCAAGGACGCGCCGATCCGCGACTGGGTCAAGCTCGCCGTCACCCGCGCCCGCGCGACCGGCGCCCCGGCCGTCTTCTGGCTCGACGAGAACCGCGCCCACGACGCCCAGCTGATCGCCAAGGTCAAGGCGTACCTGCCGGAGCACGACACCGAGGGCCTGGAGATCAAGATCCTCTCCCCGGTCGAGGCGACCCGCTTCTCCCTGGAGCGCATCCGCCGCGGCGAGGACACCATCTCCGTCACCGGCAACGTGCTGCGCGACTACCTGACCGACCTGTTCCCGATCCTGGAGCTGGGCACCAGCGCCAAGATGCTGTCCGTCGTCCCGCTGATGGCGGGCGGCGGCCTGTTCGAGACCGGTGCCGGCGGCTCCGCCCCCAAGCACGTCCAGCAGCTGGTCAAGGAGAACTACCTGCGCTGGGACAGCCTGGGCGAGTTCTTCGCGCTCGCGGCGAGCTTCGAGCACCTCGCGCAGACCACCGGCAACGCGCGCGCCCAGGTGCTCGCGGACACCCTGGACCGCGCGACGGCGACCTTCCTCAACGAGGACAAGTCCCCGACCCGTCGCGTCGGCGGCATCGACAACCGCGGCAGCCACTTCTACCTGGCCCTGTACTGGGCCCAGGAGCTGGCCAAGCAGACCGACGACGCCGAGCTCGCGGGGGCCTTCGCCGGCCTGGCCAAGACGCTGACCGAGCAGGAGGGGACCATCGTCGACGAGCTGATCGCGGTGCAGGGCTCCCCGGCCGAGATCGGCGGCTACTACCAGCCCGACCCGGCCAAGGCCGCGGCCGTGATGCGCCCGTCCGCCACCTTCAACCAGGCAATCGCCACCCTCGCCTGACCCCCTCCCCGCACCACGGTTCCCCGCGCCCCACCAGGGGCGCGGGGAAC
>NZ_SRID01000028.1 GCF_004684805.1 Streptomyces palmae | reverse complement strand
GCCCCGAAACCCGAAGGAGCCCGCCCATGCCCGCCTACGGCTTCGCCCATCTGCGCTCCCGGCGCCACCACCCCGAGGTCCTCGAGTACCTGGAGCGGATCCAGGCCACCCTCGACCCCTTCCACGGCCGCTTCGTCATCCACGGCCCTCCGGCGGAGGTGCTCGAGGGGGAGTGGCCCGGGAGCATGGTGCTGATCGAGTTCCCCGACCTGGCCGCGGCCCGCGCCTGGTACCACTCGCCCGCCTACCAGGCGATCCTGCGCCTGCGCGCCGACCACATCGAGGGCGACCTGCTGCTGATCGACGGGGTGGGCCCGCACTACGACCCGCTGGAACGAGCCGCCAAACTCCGCGCCGCGGCCGCCGGCGAATCCTGAAGCCTCATACGGCGGCACTGGTCTTCCACCTGATCCAGCTCCTGGCCGAACGCGGGCGACGCGGTGGGTCTCCCCGAGATCCGGCACCTTCAGGCAGCACGCGGCACGAAGGCGAGGCGCGTCTCGTCGGTGTCGATGGACACGTCCAGTGAGGCGTCCAACGCCATCGCGAGAGTGCGCGGCAAGGGGAGCGTGGGGACGGTGCCACCGCCTTCGATGCGGTCGACGGCGTCTACGGTCAGGCCGGTTCGTTCGGCGAGCAGAGCCTGGCTGATGCCGAGGGCGGTGCGCCGGTCGTAGACGGCCTGGCCCAGGGCGATGGCGGCACCGGCTTCGACATAGGCCGGATCCGCCCGCTCGTCGGGGATCTTCCACGAGGTGTGATAGCCAGTGGTCACGCCAGCTCCTCGAACGTACGGTGATAGACGGTTGCCGCGGTCGGGTGAGATGCCTCGCACTCCTTCTACGCCCACAAGGCCCGCCGCACCTGCCGTTCTTCGCGCGTCCGTGTCTTACGGAAGACCGTCAACAGCACGATACGGCGAGCGGGCGGTGCCGGGCCGTCGGCAGGCGTGAAGGGGCCCGGCGGGCAGCCGGTCAGCGGGTCACGCGGTGGCGGAGGTAGACGACTCCCGAGTCGAAGCGGCGGGTCTCGACGAGTTCGAGATTCACCCGGCGCTCGTGCCGGGGGAAGAACGGAATGCCGCCGCCGACCAGCACCGGGTAGACCACGGTCCGGTACTCGTCGATCAGGCCCGATGCGGCCACCTGGGCGGCCAGGGTCGCGCCGCCGATCGCGATGTCGCCCTCCCCCGGCTCGGCCCGCAACCGCTCGATCTCCTCCGCCGGACCGCCGGAAGCCAGGCGGGCACTGCCCCGCACCGCCGTCAGCGTGGTGGAGAACACCACCTTGGGGAGCGGGTTCCAGAGCGCGGTCCACTCGCGCCCCGCGTCGTCGAGCGTTGGATCCTGATCGGCGGTCTCCCAGTACAGCATCGTCTCGTACAGCCGTCGCCCCAGCAGGTGGACGCCGACCTCCCGGATCTCGTCGATCCAGAAGCGGAAGACGTCCTCGTCCGGCGCCGTCCAGTCGAAGCCGCCGTCCGGCCCGACGATGTAGCCGTCGAGTGAGACGTTCATCGAATAGGTCACGCTGCGCATGGAGTCCTCCTCGGTGACGGGTTCGACAGTACGACCGCTGAACACCGCGAAACTCATCGCGACTCGCGGGATTCCCCGGGCCGATCCACCTCAAGGGCCCGGTAGCACTCGCCGAAGGGCACCGGAGCAGCCCCTGCCCTGGCCCGTTGCCGCGCACTCTGGTCGACTTCGGCCCCTCCGATCTCGTAGGCGGGCCGCTCTCACCCCGGTGGATCGGCCCGCGGTGATCGGCGTGACGGGCGTCCGGTCACGCTGCCGGGCCCGTCCGCCGGTCGCCCACCCGTTCCGCGAGGCGGGTCATCGCGCGGGACAGCTCGGACGCGGTGCCGTACGGGACGACCGCCGGGGCCCGCGCCGGGACGCGGACCCGGACACCGCCGGTCAGCGCCACCCGGGTGCCGCCGCCCGGTCCCGGCACCGGGGCTGCCGCCATCCCGATGACCAGGAACCGGCTCTGCAGCCAGCACCAGCCCGGCCGGACGAAGCCGCGCAGATGCGCGCGGAAGCCGTACTTGCTGCGGGCCAGCGCCTCGACCCGGTCTCCCGCGACCCGCAGCACCCGCACCCTCCGCATGTCCGGCTGGAAGCGGCCGAACTCGCCCTCCAGGTCCGCCATCACCGCCCACACCTCCTCGAACGGGGCGGGCAGCACCTCCTCGGCGATCCGCGCGCCGCGGACCCCGGCCGCCATGATGCGCAGCCGCTGCACCGGGTCGATCTCGTGCGTCGTCATGAGGACCATGCCTTTCGGAAGCTCATCCGGGCCCGGTGCAGCCGGGACTTGGCGGTGCCGGCCGGGACGCCGAGCAACGCGGCCGCGGCCTCCTCGTCCAGGCCCTCCACGTCCCGCAGCACCAGGACGGCCCGGTGGGCAGGGGAGAGCCGGGCCAGTACGTCGTCGATGTCCGCGGCGAGCTGCGGATCACCGCGCTCGGGTACGTCGGCCAGCTCGGCGGGGTGGGCCCGCGCCGCCCGCTGGGCGATCCGTACCGCCTCCCGCACGGCGATGGCCCGCACCCACCCGTACAGCGCCTGCGGATCCTTCAGGGACCGCAGCGACCGGAACACGGCGAGCAGGGTCTCCTGGGTGGCGTCCGGTCCGTCGGCGAGGGCGATGGGAGTGCAGATCCGGGCGATGTACGGGGTGAGGTGGTCCAGGAGCTGGTGCAGCGCGAGCGTGTTCCCGGCCCGCGCCGCCCGTGCCAGGGCCACCCCCCGGTCCCGGCGGTCATCGGTCACGGAGGAACTCTTCCCTCAGCGGGTTCACCCGGTCCGGGCGGTCCGGGGTGAGCGCCCGTCCGCAGCCGTCCGGGACCGTCACCTCCGCGCGGGGCCGGGCCCGGAAGGTGACCACGCGGGTGGCGGACAGCCAGCCGAAGCCGAGGCAGAGCGGGGTGTAGAGGAGCAGATTGAGCCAGTAGAACACCGGGCCGGCCCCGTCGCCGACTCCGAGCGCCCACACCAGGCCGACCAGCCCGCGGACCAGGAGCCCCGCGGCCACGGCGAGGGACACCAGCCCGGCGAGCCGCCCGCCCCGGCCGTACGCGCGGGCGAGGACCGCGGCCCCGGCGCCGAACAGCACCAGCGCCAGCGGCAGCACCACACGCGGCGCGAAGGACACGACCGCACCGATGACGGCGAGCGACAGCGCCCGCTGGTCGGGCGCGGGCCAGGTCAGCCCGGTGGCCCAGTAGACATGGGCGAGCCCGTCCACGGCGAGCAGACCGGCGACCGCCCGGCCCGCCCGCCGCCGTGCGTTGATGTCAACCACGAGATCCCCCTGGAGTGTTGGTGGACAACCGACACCCCGAGGAGGAGGCACCCCGGAAGAACGTTCCCTGTGCGCCGCGTCACATCGTCTCCGCGATGGACCTCACCCGCCGCCGGCGAATCCCGAGGCACGGTCGCCGACCTCGACCCCAGCCGGGCACCCGAGCCGCGGCCGCCGCGGACGCCGGGTCGATCGGGCCGCGGCCCAGGCACCTCGTGCGTCTCACACCGTCTTGATGCCGCCGCCCTCGACGACGTAATCGGCCCCGGTCACGCTCGCCGCGCGGTCCGAGGCGAGGAAGGCGACGACGGCCGCGACCTCGTCGGCCTCCACCATGCGGCCGGTGGTCATCCCCATCGCCGCGGGCACCCCGGCCACGAAGTCGTGGTGCCCGACACCGTTCGCCTCGGCGAGGCGGGCACCGAAGCCGTCGGCGTCCTCCCACATACCGGTACGCGTCGGACCGGGGGAGACGGTGTTCACGCGCACACCCCGGGGGCCGAACTCCTCGGACAGCGCCTTGCCGAACGCGTTGAGCCCCGCCTTCGCGACGCCGTACTCGATGGGGCCCGTACCCGGCAGGCGCGCGCTCATCGACGAGATGTTCACCACCGAACCGCGGCGCTCCAGGATGCTCGGCAGCAGCCGACGGGTGACCCGGACCGTGCCGAACAGGTTGACCTCGAAGCTCCGCGCCCACAGGGCGTCGTCGGTCGCGAGGAACCCGTTGAGGGTGAACGCGTCGCCGCCGCCGAGATTGTTGACCAGGATGTCCACGCCGCCGAGTTCCGCGAGCGCCCGGGCCCCCAGTTCCTCGGCACCTTCCGGCGTGCTCAGGTCGACCGCGACCGGGTGGGCACCGGCCTCCTTCAGCTCGGCCGTGATCGTGCGGGCCGCACCCACCACGCGGACCCCTTCGGCGATGAGCTGCCGGGTGATCGCGAGGCCCACGCCCCGGCTGGCCCCGGTGACGACGGCGGTCTTCCCGGCGATGCCGAGTTCCATGACAGACTCCCCCATATATTTGAATTACAGGTACAAAATTAGGCCGCAAAAGAGGACGCACCGACGGCGGTGCCGAACTACAACGACGCCATCGCCGCGTCCACGACCCGCCTCAACTGATCCGCGTCCTCGGCGGTCTTCGCCAGCACCCGCATGCCGATCACCGTCGCGAGCAACCAGGCGGCCACGGCGGCCGCGTCGCGGTCGCCGGAGATCTCGCCGGCCCGCTGGCCTTCTTCGACGGTCGCCCGGAACGCGCCCTCGGTACGTGCGAACATCCTGCGCACCGTGTCGGCCGTTCCGGGATCCGAGGTGGCCAGCTCGGCGGCGGTGTTGACCGCCAGGCAGCCGCGCCGGTCCGGGTCGCCCAAGTCGAGCTCCACCAGCGCCTCCAGCGCACCCCGCAGTCGATCCTTCGCCGAACCGGGGTGGTCGAGCAGCGCCTCCAGCCACGCGGCCTGCGAGTCGCGGTAGCGCGCGAGCGCCCGCTCGAACAGCGCGTGCTTGCTGCCGAAGGTGTTGTACAGGCTGCCCTTGCCGATGCCGATCTCGTCCACGAGGTCCTGAGGCGTCGTCGCCGCGTACCCCTTGCGCCAGAACACGCCCATCGCGCGCTCCACCGCCACGTCCGGATCGAACTGCTTCGGCCTTCCCATGGCGGCACCGTAGCACCGTTTTTGACCTTGAGGTCAAATGTGATCGCCGCGACCGGCGCCGACACGTCCTGGGTGCCGATCCGGCAGAGGTTCGCGGCGGCGGCGCCGGCAAGTCCAAGCCCGGCTCGCCGCTGCCGATGTGATCAGCGGTGAGCCGGGCTGTCGAGAGCACGGACGCCGGAGGAGAACCGGCGACCTCGGGGCGGTGGGGTTACTTGCGGCCCTGGTGTCGTGCCCCGTGCTTGTGGCCTCCGTGCTTGTGGCCCCCGTTGTGCTTGTGGCCTCCGTGCTTGTGGCCCTCGCACGTGCGGCCCTCGTGCTGATGGACCCTGCAGGTGTTGTTGATCCGGATCGTGACCTTTTGGCCGTTGATCCGGATGGGCCCGGTCACGGCCGGGCGCGGCAGGGCGTAGCCGGGCGGGGCCTTGGTCTCGCGGACGTAGAAGTCACCCGTGGGCAGGTCCGGGAAGGAGCAGACACCGTTCCTTCCGGTCGTGCACGGCGACCCGACGGCCGTATCGGGGTTGGGGCCGGTCGTCTGGAGACCCGGGATGTCGTTGGTCTCCTGCCACAGCTCGAGAACCGCACCGGCCAGGCGCTTGCCGGTCCTGGAGTCCCGCTTCACGGCGGTCAGTGCGCCGGTCCCCGGAGGCGGTGTCGTACAGGGCTCCCAGGCGAAGGTCACCTCGCCGTTCCCGGCGCGGGTACCGGTGGTGAAGGTGGCGCCCACGGGACCCGTACTGGAACCGCCGCCCCCGCCCGCGCCGCTGTTGTAAGCGGTGGGTGAGGCCGCGCCACCTCCTCCGCCGGTCGCACCGCCGCCTCCGCCACCGCCCGCGCCACCGTGCGGGTCGAGGATGCTGTCGCCGCCCGCGCCGCCCTGCGGCCCCTGGGCGTCGAAGCCGTTCTCACCGTTGGGTGGCACCTGCACCGGGACGTTGACGCCGCCTTGGCCGCCCTCACCGCCCGGCCGACCCGGCTTGCCCTCCTCGTCACCGGGCAGGCCGACGCCCGGTTCTCCGAACTCGCCGCCGGCCCCGCCGACCGGCTCCGTGGAGAAGAAGGTGGCGCCGCCGCCCCCTCCACCGCCCGCCACGATCAGCGAGGTCGCCCCGGAGCTGACAACCGTACGGCCGCCGCCACCCCCCGCGGCGATACCGCTGATCTGGCCCCCGGCCACATAGGCCCCGCCGTCCCCGCCGCCGCCGTGACCGCCCCTGGTGCGGTCCGGACCTTCGCTGTCATCCCCGCCGTGTCCCGCCTCGCCCACATCGACGGTCAGGATCTGCCCTGGCGTCACGTCCACGTCAGCCGAGACTCCGGCACCCAGACCGCCCGCGATGCCGTACTGCCCGCTGCCGCCCTGCGCGCCGGCGGCCTCGACATGCAGTTCGCAGACACCGGACGGAACGGTGAACTCCTGCGGGGCGCCGTCGGTGAAGACGAATGTCTGAGAATCGGGCACCTGCGCAGCCGCGGCGATGGTCTGCGGCAGCGGAACGAGGAGAAGCGCGGCGACCGTGGCCGGCACACCGGTCAACCGCATACAAGTACGTTTCATGGCCGCAAAGTAATAGATATGTCTTATTTTGGACGGTTTGCCGGGTTGGCGACTCGCCGACCTCACCCGAACGGCCACCGTCCGCGCCCCGCCTTCACCGCGGGCAGAGCCTCACGTGGGGCATCCTGGCCGGCGCCGGCGCCGGCGCAGGGCGCGGGTCGCTGCCGGGGCAGGAGCCTCTGTCCGACCGATCGCGTGACTACTGGACGGCGGCCGTCAGCGCCTCGGGGAGCTTGGCGAAGGTCTCCTCGATGCGCCGCATCAGGCCCTCACGGCCTCCCTGGCCCGCCTGCGCCGTCCAGCGCAGTGAGGCCGTGCGCCAGGCGGCGACGAAGATCTCCACGGTCAGCCGCAGGCGCTCCTCGTCGACCTCGGTGCCGGCGGCGCCGATCACCGTGGTGACCAGGGCGCAGGTGGTGTCCTGGCAGTAGCCCAGGCTGTGTGCCCGGAGCGCGGGGACGGCCTCGGACAGCTCGCGGGTGGCCAGGAAGCGGCGCTCCCAGTCCGGGTCCATGGCGCCGAGGGTGGTGTCCAGCGCCGAGCGGAGCGCGTCGAGGAGCGGCCCGTCCATCGGCAGGGTGGCCACCTGCTCCAGGTAAGCCGACCACAGATCGCTGTCGGCGGCCAGCGCCACGTCCTCCTTGGAGCGGTAGTTCCGGAAGAACGTCCGCTTGGACACCTCCACCGCGTCGCACAGCTGGTCCAGCGTGGTGGCGTCGTACCCGTTCTCGGTGAACAGGTGGAGTGCGGTCTCGGACAGGGCCCTGCGGGTGCGCAGCTTCTTCCGTTCGCGCAGCGGCAGTTCGCGCAGATCATCACTCACGCCCAGGAGTCTACTGCCCGGGAGCTTTTGCGCTTTGACAGCTTGTGCCACTCAGTGGCACTGTCCCCTCAGTGGCCGACCGTGGCCGACCGTGGCCGACCGCGGCTGCTCGTGGCTGATCGTGCTGATCGAATTCCCTCCAAGGAGCCTGAACTCGTGACTACCGCCCCAACGGGCCGTTCCCGACCGGTGATCACGCTGACGGTGGTGCTGCTGGCCTTCGTCACCGTGCCGATGTCCATCTCCGGAGCGGCCGTCGCCCTGCCCGACATCGGCGAGGACCTGCACACCGCGGGTGCGCCGCTGCAATGGGTCATGAACGCCTACAACCTGACGTTCGCCTCGTTCATGCTGGTCGCCGGTTCCGCGGCCGACCTGTGGGGCCGCCGCCGGACCTTCGCGGCCGGCGCCGCGGTGTTCGCCGCGGGCTCGCTCGCCGCGGTCGCCGCACCCGGCATCGTCCTGCTGGACCTCGCCCGCGCGCTGTCCGGCATCGGCTCGGCGGGAGTGTTCGCCGGTGGTGGCGCGATCCTGGCCACGGCCTTCGAGGGCGCCGCGCGCACCCGGGCATTCGCCGCCATGGGCAGCGCCGCCGGCTTCGGCCTGGCGGCTGGGCCCACCCTCTCCGGCTGGCTGGTCGGCACCCTGGGCTGGCGCGCCACCTTCGGGCTGCACGCGGGTCTGGTGGTGGTGGCGCTGGCCGGCGTCGGCTTCATCGCCGAGTCCCGCGCCGAACGGCGTCCCCGGCTGGACGCGACCGGCGCCGCGGTGTTCGTCGCCGGCCTCGGCCTCCTGGTCCTGGGCGTGGTCCAGGGCCCGGAGTGGGGCTGGTCGAGCCCCGGTGTGCCGGCGCTGTCGGGAGCCGGCGCGGCGCTGCTGGTGCTCTTCGCCGTCCTGCAGTCGCGCGCCGCGGCCCCGCTGCTGGACCTGTCGCTGGTGCGGAACCGCCGGTTCCTGGCGCTGTGCACGGTGCCGGTGGTGACGACCTTCGGCTTCGTGACGCTGCTGAGCTATCTGCCCACGTACCTGGTCGGTGCCGGCGGCTTCTCTCCGCAACGCGCCGGAACGGTGCTGCTGTGGATGACCGTGCCGGTACTCCTGGCTCCGCCGCTGGCCGGCGCACTGGTCAACCGGGGCGCGTCCACCCGCCTGCTGATCCCCTCCTCCCTGGCGATGGTCGCCGCCGGGAACGCGTGGCTCACCGTGATCGGCCCTTCTTCCTCCGCCCTCTCCATCGCCGGGCCGCTGCTGCTGACCGGACTGGGCGTCGGAGTGTCGTTCGGCATCGGCGACGGGGCGGCGATGAGCCTGGTCGAACCGGAGCGGGCCGGCATGGCCGCCGGGTTCCTCAACACCCTGCGCATCGGCAGCGAGGCCATCGTCATCGCCGTGTACGGCGCGGTCCTGGTCAGCCTGGTCGGTACCCGCGTCGACTCCCGGGAGGTGGCCGCGAAGGTCGCCGCCGGGGACATCTCCGGCAAGGGGTCCGACGCACTGGCCGCCGCGTTCACCCACGCCCTGCACCTCGCGCTGTACGGCACGGCGGCCGTGTGCGCGGTCGGCGCCCTGGTCATCGCCGCCGCACTGGCGCCGCCGCGGCACGAGCGCGAGGCCGATGAGGCAGGGGAAGCGGTGCTGCTGGGCGGTCAGTAGCCACGGCCGCCGGGCCGCCGCTGGATGGAGTTCCGGCACTCCGGGGCGAAGTCGGGGACGGGCAGCCCGTCCAGCGCGTAGCAGAGCGCCGCGTGCAGCTGCTCCGCCTCCTCGGGGGTGAGCGTGAGCGGCGCGAGGGCCATGTGCTCGCCCCCGCAGCTGATCTGGAAGGACAGCGAGAAGTCGCCGTCCTTCGTACGGTGCAGCCCGCGTTCGGGAATGGGCGCGATCAGCCAGCGGGGACGGTCCCCGGGTTCCGCCGGCCCTTTCCCCAGGTGCCGGCGGACCTGCTCGGCCAGCGCGTCTCCCCGCCGCATGAGCTCCGCCAGGCTCGGCCGGTCCGAACCCTCCTCGCGCGGTTCGCGCCGCGGAGTCGAAGACGTGTGGTCGTTCACCGTGCGTTGACCTTCCCCGTGGCGTTCCAGCGGACCACCTCGTTGTGCCTGCGCAGCCGGACGCCGGGGAAGTCCGTGTTCAGCCGCGTCGCCCACCACAGCTCGCGGCGGCGCCGGGCGATGGCGCGCTCCTCGTCCAGGTGCCGCAGGTAGTACGCGCGGACGATCGCCCCTTCCTCGGTGATCGGCGCCTGCCGACCGGCGAGGTGCGCCGGGGGCGGGGTCGGCCAGGGCTTGCCCCACGGTCCGGACGGGGACAGCACGGCTCGCCGCACGACCGGTAAGGCGCCCGGCCTGGCCGCGTGCTTGGCGGGGGTGCGGGGTGGTGTCCGGTGGAACACCGCGAGGGCGAGCAGCAGACAGGGGATCAGGCCGTGCATGTCGTCCCCTCCTCTCAGATCGTTCTCCGTGCGATGGGGGAGCGGGCCGGGCTTGGGTGGTCCGCCCTCCGCCGGGGTCGGAATGACAGGCCGGGGGAGCCTCAATCCGTGTCACCCGGCGGAGGACGGAGCTGGTCACCGGAGGCGTCCAGTGGATAGGCGCCGCGGGAGCCGCACTCCGGAGTTGTTGAGGCGGATCTGCTCCGCCGGGCTTCGCTTCGGTACGCCCCACTCATCGAATCTCGCGGACAGCCAGCGGCCTCCGCACCCGTAGAAGGTGCCGAGCGCCGACAGGGACGCGCCCTCCAGGTACTGGCGTACGACGGTGGCCCTGGCGGCGACCACCGCGCCACGGGCGGCCCGCAGCCGCGCCGACTTGGACCTGCTCACGCGCCGGCACCGCCCGGCGGCACCCACCCATCCGGCAAGGTGTGCGTGACGCCCTTCGGCATGCCACCCGGAGGAAGCATCACCGCGATGTCCTGCATGGTGCGGGAGTACCGCAGGTGGCGGGTGTCCCGGGTGTGCCGTGTCATCCAGTCCACGATCTCGTCTTCGGTCCCGAGCCAGCCGGAGGACGCCCCGCAGTCGCTCAGATCACCGGATACGCAGGTGACGGCGCGGTTGATCTCGGTCTCCGGGTCCCACGAAATCGTGAAGTCCACGTAGCGGTGTACGGATCTGCTCATCCCTCGTCCGTTCTCTTCCTCGGAAAAGAGCCGCCGCAAGCCTTCTTCGAGCCTCGCCAGCCTCTCTTCCTCCAAGGCGACCAATTCGGCGTTCAGTTCGGCGAAAACGTTCTTGATTTCATCGGCGGTCGACAGCGCTTCCCGGTGTTTCCTGCGGGCGGTCCGGCTGACGAGTCGCATCGGCCACGAGAAGCACCCCTGCGAGTACCACCACAGTTCGAGCCTTAGCCAGAGTCGGCGCCTCACGGCAGGTCCGCGTCTGGATGAGGGTGGGCGTTGCCCCCTCGGGCCGATTCCTGCCGCCTCGCCGGGGCCGTGTACTCGCTGTGGTCCTCCAAGGGCACGTGCTCAAGCCTCGGCATGGGGACAACCCGCGGGGTTGCGGTCTCACTGGCCACGTCCGCTCCTCTCTGTAGCGATTCCACTACGAAGGACGTTCAGCGTGACCTACAGTGGGACTGTCTTCAACTTGCACGATTTGAGCGGGGAGTTGGTTGCCAGGATGGTGAACCGCAAGGAGCTGGACCCTGACGAGTCGCCCGGAGCTCGCTTCGGGCAGCGATTACGTGCACTGAGGGATGAGCGCGGCTGGACGCAGGACGAGCTGGGGGATCGGATGGGGTTCTCTGGAACCCACATTTCGGCCGTTGAAACTGGTCGACGCCCTCCAACTCCCCATTTTTCGGCTAGTGCTGACAGGGTGTTCGGCACGGGCGACCAGCTGTCGCGGCAGGGGCGGGCCGCACGGAACAGCGCAATACTTGAGGGATTCCCGGAGTTCGTCACCCATGAGGTGCGCGCAGCAGAGATCAGGCTCTTTGAGCTGGGCATCATCCCTGGGCTGCTGCAGACCCCGGACTATGCCGCAGCCATCACAGCCGGTGCCGTCCGCCGTGGTGCGATCACGGAGCAGCAGGCAGAGGAACGGCTGTCCCTACTCGCAAGGCGACAGGCTTCCCTCGAGCGGACTCCGCGACCGATGATCTTTGCCGTCCTGGACGAGAGTTGCATCAGGCGACAGGTAGGCGGCCCCGCAGTCATGGCGGCGCAGTTGGAATGGCTCGTTGCCTTCGCCGAGTTGCCGTCCACAGTCCTGCAGGTGGCTCCGTATGAACTCGGCGAACGTCGCGCGTTCGACTTGCCCGTTCACCTGCTGACGCTTCCGGACCGGGCTCAGCTTGCCTATGCGGAGTCTGCCCAGCAGGGCAGGTTGGAGCGAGATATGAGGCTCGTACAGCCTCTGTTGACCGCCTACCATCAGCTACAGGCCGAAGCACTTTCTCAAGCGGCATCCGTCGACATGATCAAGCAGTTGCGAAAGGGCACCCAGTGACGACGACCGACTCCCCCCGCTGGTTCAAGTCCTCCTACAGCAGCAACGGCGGCGCCTGTGTGGAGGTTGCCGCGAACCTCGTCACCGCTCGCGGCGTCGTCCCCGTCCGGGACTCCAAGGACCCCGACGGCCCGGCTCTGGCCTTCTCCGCCACCGCGTTCGCGTCGTTCGTGGACGCTGTGAAGCGCGGGGAGTTCGGGGCTGCCTGAGTCTCGCCGCAGCACAATCGAAGCCCCACCGCGGCCAGCGGCGGGGCTTCTCGCTGGGGGGACTCAGCCGTCGCGGCCAGCCACCCTGACCAGGTGGGATGTCCCCGGCTACTCCACGGGCTCGACGATCAGGGTCGTGGCCACGGTGCGGAAGCCGAGGCGGGCGTAGATCCGGGCCACGTCATCGTCGCCCGCGGACAAGAAGACGGTCTCGACGCCTCGCGACCGGGCGTCGGCCACCAGGGCCGCGGTGACCGCATGCCCAAGTCCCCGACGGCGCGCGGTCGGCAACGTCCCGACCCCGACGATCTCGGTGACCGCCCCGACCGGCTGGTGCTGACCAGCGCACAGCGCGATGCCGTCCTCCACCGAGGCGGCAACGCACGCCCGGCCCGCGAGGATGCGTTCCGCCGCGCTCTCCACCGACCCATCGCCGGCCAGGCCGCGCACCGCCTCGCCCAGTTCCGCCAGGCCGGCCACCCCGCTCCCGGTGCCGGGCTCGGCGAAGGCCAGATGGGGAACGGCCAGCGCGCTCGGTAGCGCGGGGTCGTCCGGCCCAAGGGTCCGGACCACCACACCGGCGGCCATCTCCGGCACGGCCGGAGTCGGTACATCCTGGCCGAGCAGGACGACGTGGTGACGTCCCAGGATGCCTATGATCTGCTTATGGCCATGGCCTGTCCGCCGGACGAGTCAGCAGAGTTGATCGACTCCATCGTGAAGGACTGTTACTCATGACCTACGCCCCCATCTCGGATGCAGACTGGACAAGGTCGAGCTACAGCCAGGCCAACGGCGGTGAGTGTGTGGAGTGGGCGCCGTCGTACGCAGTGGCTCATGGCGTGGTCCCCGTCCGGGACTCCAAGGACCCCGATGGCCCGGCCCTGGCCTTCTCCGCGACCGCGTTCACGTCGTTCGTGGATGCCGTGAAGCGTGGGGAGTTCGGGGCTGCCTGAGCCCCCCTCCGCGCGACCGAAGCCCCACCGCGGCCAGCGGAGGGGCTTCCCCGCTACTTCCGCACGCCCTGGGGCCGTGCCAGCATCGTGTGTCGCGGCAGCCAATTCGGGCTTTCGTTAGCCGGGGATTGCCGGGGCACTCGACCTGATCGCTTCGATCACGGAGGAGCACGCATTGGGTACCGCTCTGAACCCCACCGGACTCCAGTGGTTCAAGTCCTCCTACAGTGACAACGGCGGCCAGTGCATCGAGGTCGCCGCGAACCTCGTCGCCGCGCGCGGCGTGGTCCCCGTCCGGGACTCCAAGGACCCCGACGGGCCCGCCCTGGCTTTCTCCGCGACCGCGTTCGTGTCCTTCGTGGACGCCGTAAAGCGTGGGGAGTTCGGGCAGGGCTGAGCCTCCCCTCCGCGCGACCGAGGCCCCACCGCGGCCAGCGGCGGGGCTTCCCCGCTACTTCCGCGCGCCCTGGGGCCGTGCCAGCATCGTGTGTCGCGGCAGCCAATTCGGGCTTTCGTCAGCCGGGGATTGCCGGGGCACTCGACCTGATCGCTTCGATCACGGAGGAGCACGCATTGGGTACCGCTCTGAACCCCACCGGACTCCAGTGGTTCAAGTCCTCCTACAGCAACAACGGCGGCGCCTGTGTGGAGGTTGCCTCGAACCTCGTCACCGCTCGCGGCGTCGTCCCCGTCCGGGACTCCAAGGACCCCGACGGCCCCGCCCTGGCCTTCTCCGCGAGCGCCTTCGCGTCGTTCGTGGAAGCCGTGAAGCGTGGTGAGTTCGGGGCTGCCTGAGCCTCCCCGCAGCGCAACCGAAGCCCCACCGCGGCCAGCGGCGGGGCTTCTCGCTGGGGGGACTCAGCCGTCGCGGCCAGCCACCCTGACCAGGTGGGATGTCCCCGGCTACTCGACAGGCTCGGCGATCAGGGCCGTGGCCACGGTGCGGAAGCCGAGGCGGGCGTAGATCCGGGCCACGTCATCGTCGCCCGCGGACAAGAAGACGGTCTCGACGCCTCGCGACCGGGCGTCGGCCACCAGGGCCGCGGTGACCGCATGCCCAAGTCCCCGACGGCGCGCGGCCGGCAACGTCCCGACCCCGACGATCTCGGTGACCGCCCCGACCGGCTGGTGCTGACCCGCACACAGCGACGTGCCGTCCTCCACCGCGGCGGCAACGCACGTCCGGCCCGCGAGGATGCGTTCCGCCGCGCTCTCCACCGACCCGTCGCCGGCAAGGCCGCGCACCGCCTCGCCCAGTTCCGCCAGGCCGGCCACCCCGCTGCCGGTGCCCGGCTCGGCGAAGGCCAGGTGGGGAACGGCCAGCGCGCTCGGTAGCGCGGGGTCGTCCGGCCCGAGGGTCCGGACCACCACTCCGGCGGCCATCTCAGGCACGGCCGGAGCCGGTACGTCCGGGCCGAGCACCATCAAGGGGTGCTCGTGCACCGCGAGCCCCGCCTGTTCGACCGCGGCCCGCAGCGCGGGCGTGGTCTCGGCGACCCACTCGAAACTCTCCGGGACGCCCAGTTCCCGCTGCCGGGCGCGGACCCGGTCCACATCGGCTGCACTCACCGCTCCGGACCAGCCCAGGGTCGGACGGGCGTAGAAGGGCCAGCCCTGCCCCTCCCGGACGAACAGCGTCAGCGGCCCGAAGTCCTCGACCCGGGCGCCGGAGAGGGGAACGGCGTCGTAGTACCGCTCAAGTCGGTCCAGCAGCTCACGGCGATCAACAAGATCCACAGACGTCACGCGAGCATCCAAACAGGAGGTCGGAGCCACCGCCACCGTATTGCGTCCTGCCACGGCCAGTTCCAGGGGCCGCCGCCCGGTGAGCCGGTCAAGGCCGACGGTAATTCCATCAGCCCGGCATGAGGTTCCGCGTACGCTCCCGGGCATGCAGCCCGAGGACCTGGTACGCGACCACACCGTCTACGCCTGCGTCATGGGCTCGCGGGCCTTCGGGCTGGCGACGGACGACAGCGACACGGACCGCAGGGGCGTCTTCCTCGCCCCGACCGCCCTGTTCTGGCGTTTCGAGAAGCCGCCCACGCACGTGGACGGCCCGCTCCCCGAGCAGTTCAGCTGGGAGCTGGAACGCTTCTGCGAACTGGCCCTGCGGGCGAACCCGAACATCCTGGAGTGCCTGCACTCACCCCTGGTCGAGCACGTGGACGGCACCGGCCGCGAGCTGCTGGACCTGCGCGGGGCCTTCCTCTCCCGGCGCGTCCACGACAGCTTCACCCGCTACGCCCTCGGCCAGCGACGCAAGCTCGAGGCCGAGATCCGTACGACGGGCTCCCCGCGCTGGAAGCACGCGATGCACCTGCTCCGGCTGCTGATGACCGTCCGCGACCTGCTCCGCACGGGCGAGCTGCGCATCGACGTCGGGGACCAGCGGGAATCCCTGCTCGCGGTGAAGCGGGGCGAGGTCTCCTGGCCGAAGGTCGAGGCCCGCATGACCCGGCTGGCGGCCGAGACCGAGGACGCCCTGCGGCACACCCCGCTCCCGCCGGAACCGGATCACGCGCGGGTGGCCGACTTCCTGTTCCGGGTGCGCCGCGCCTCAGCGAGTGATTCCCCGGCGCGAGGGACGGGCGGCCGCGAGCGCTGACGGGCCCGGTTCAGACCCCGTCCATCGCCATCCGCCCGCTCTCGACTGCCTCGCGCTGGTCGTACTCGGCTCGCGCGGCGGCGATCTCGTCCTGGTGGTCCTCGGTCCAGGCGACGAGTGCCTGGATGGTGTTGTGGAGCGTCGCGCCCAGCGGAGTGAGCTGGTAGTCCACGCGCGGCGGGACGACCGGGTGCACCGTGCGGCGCACCAGCCCGTCGCGCTCCAGCTGGCGCAGTGTCACCGTCAGCATGCGCTGGCTGATCCCGTCGATCTCGCGCCGCAGTGCGGTGAAGCGCAGGGTGCGGCGGTCGAGTAGGGCGATGACCAGCAGCGACCACTTGTCGGCCACCCGGTCGAGGATCTGACGGACTTCGCAGCCCTCCCGGGTGTCCCACTGGCGGGCCTGGTCGTCCTCGGTTCCCGTGCAGTGACTCGGTGACTTCAAAGTGCCTTCTTCCATGGTCGTTCAGGGTGCACCAGGATCGAGGCGGTAACAAGAGGGAACTGACAGGTGGTTCGGTAACCGCCTGCGAGGCCGTCGTTCCCTGGGCCTCCCCTCTCCCTCTTTTCCGTTTCCCCCTTTTCTCTTTTCCCTTTTTCCATACTTCCTCCCTTTTTGCTTCAAGGAGCCCTCCTGTGTCCACGTCCACGTCATCACCGCCGGAGCCCGGCGCCGCCCGCCTGAGCGGGCGCGGCTGGGGAGTGCTCTTCGTACTGTGCGGAGCGATCTTCCTGGAGGGCATCGATGTGGCCATGCTCAATGTGGCCCTGCCGTCGATCCGTGCCGACCTGGGACTGTCCACCGGTGAGCTGCAGTGGGTGATGAGCGCGTACGTCGTGGGCTACGGCGGGTTCATGCTGCTGGGCGGACGAGCGGCGGACCTCTTCGGCCGGCGACAGATGTTCCTGTTCTGGCTCACCGTGTTCCTGCTCTTCTCCGGCCTGGGCGGCTTCGCCGACGACGGTCGCACGCTCATCGCCGCCCGCTTCGTGACGGGAGTCGCCGCCGCGTTCATGACTCCGGCCGGGCTGTCCATCATCACCACCGGCTTCGCGGAAGGGCCACAGCGCGACAAGGCCATCCTGGTCTACTCCGGCACCGCGGCCGGAGGCTTCTCCGTCGGCCTGGTCGTCGGAGGGCTGCTGACCTCGGCCGACTGGCGCTGGGTGTTCTTCGCGCCGGTCGTCCTGTCGTTCCTCGTCCTGATCGCCGCCCTCGCCCTCATCCCCAGGTCGGAGCGGCCCGAGCGCGCCGGGCAGCGCGTCGATCTGCTCGGGGCGCTCACCGTGACCGGCGCGATCGTGCTCCTCGTCCTCGCCGTCGAACGCGCCGCCCACACCGGCGTGGGCCAGACGCTCGGCACTCTCGCCGCGGGCTTCGCGCTCCTCACCGTCTTCGTACTCACCGAACGCCGGGCAGCCGCCCCGCTCGTGCGGCTGGGGATCCTCCGCAGCGGCTCCCTGGTGCGTGCCAACCTCGCCGCACTGCTCTTCTCCGGTGGCTTCTTCGGCTTCCAGTTCATCGCCGTGCTGTATCTGCGGGAGCTGCGAGGCTGGTCCACGGTCCAGACCAGCCTCGCGCTCCTGGCGATCGGCATCGACGCCGTACTCGCCCCCACCCTCACCCCCAGACTCGTCAACCGCTTCGGCAACGCCCGGGTCATCCTCGGCGGCCTGGTGCTGGCCGTGCTGTCGTACGCCCTGTTCCTGCCGGTCGGCGAGGACTGGACGTATGCGGCGATGTTCCCCAGCTTCATCACCCTCGGCCTGGCGTTCTCCCTCGCCTACGGCCCGCTCACCATCGTCGCCACCGAGGGCATCGAGGAGGAGGAGCAGGGACTCGCGGGAGGCCTCCTCTACACCTCCTTCCAGTTCGGCGCCGCCCTCGGCCTGTCCACCGTCACCGCCGTCAACGTCGCGGCCACCGGCGACGGCGGATCCCCCAAGGCCCTGCTCGACGGCTACCACGCCGCCCTGCTCGTCCCGCTCATCGCGGCCGCCCTCGCCGCGCTCATCAGCGCGTTCGGCCTCCGCGGTCGCCCCCGTGCGACGGATGGCGACGTCCCGGGAGCCGCGCGGGCCGTCACCGAAGGCGCCGAGACGGCAGGGGCGGCGCGATGAGCCCCGCAGAGACGGAGGTCGCGTCATGGCGTTGAAGGTCCACTCCTTCTCCGACCTGGAGAGCGAGTTCTTCCAGTACATCAGCGACATCGCCTACGCGACGATGATCACCGTCGACAAGAAGGGCCGCCCCCGGGCGCGCGTACTCCTGCCCGTCTGGGAGGTCGTCGACGGACGCCCCGTCGGCTGGCTCGCCGCCTACAAGACACCGGTGAAGTCGGCGCACCTGGCGAACAACCCGCACACCACCTACTCCTACTGGAGTCCACGGCAGAACGCCGTGTTCGTCGACAGCGTCTCCAGGTGGGTCGAGGACGAGCCCACCAAACGCCGCGCGTGGGAGCTCTACCGCAAGGGCAGCCCACCCGGGGTCGGCTACGACCCCCGCGGCTACTGGCACGGCGGACCGACGGACCCGGAGTACCACGTGGTGCGCATCGAGCCGTGGCGGGTGCAGGTGCTGCGCGGAAGGGACCTGCGCAGCCGGATCTGGACTGCCGAAGGCGGGGCGTAGGGCCCTCAGCGTGCCCCCGGCCACGGCCGGGGGCAGCCCGCGGCGTGCCCGGCCCTGTCCTCCCGCGACCAGCTGTTCTGGTGGTCAGTCGCCTATCTCGACGTGGATCAGAATGTCCCCCCGGCCGCCGATGCGGAGATGGGTGACGCCGAGCTTGGCGAGCCGCAGGACCTGGCCATGGCGGGTGCCCTGGGGAACGCGGACCGCCTTCGTGCCGTCGAGGGTGTCCAGCTCCAGCATGTCGCCCGAGGCCGCCGCGGCCCGGGGGATGGTCACGGTGCAGTGCAGGTTGTCGCCTTTTCGCTCGAAGACCGGGTGCGGTAGCTCCACGACCTCGAGGTACACGTCCCCGGGCTCGCCGCCGCAGGGTCCGACCTCTCCCTCACCGGCGAACTGGATGTGGGTCCCGTGGTCGACGCCCGCCGGAATCTTCACGGTGAGGGTGCGGCAGGCGCGCACCCGGCCGTCACCGTCGCACTGCGGGCAGCAGGGCCCGACGGCGCCCCGCCCCTGACACGCGAGGCAGATGCGCGCATCGGCGCTCTCGCCGGGAGAGTCGCTCTGCGCCACCGCGCCCTCGCCGCTGCCCTGGCACGCTTCGCAGTCCACCGCCGCCCCGCTCCAGCCCGAGCCCGAGCAGCTCGAACACACCACCGCCGTATCGACGACGATGTCCTTCACCGTGCCGAAGGACGTCTCCTCCAAGGTGAGTTCCTGGCGGACGAGGGCGTCCATGCCCCGCAGTACGGCCGCGTACGGCCTGGAGGGCCGCACAGTCGGGCTGCCTTGGTCCGGCGCTGCCACCGTTCGAGCGACGGTGACGTGGTACTCCAGGTCCACCCACATCCGAGGGTGCTGCTTCGCCCCGTCCCGGTGCAGGGACTCGTAGATGTAGTCGTACAGCTCGGTGACGGTGATCCGGCCATCGCCGTTCAGGTCGGCCGCGCCCGTGCGCAGCCCCTCGATCAGCGCGCCGGTGAAGCGGGACGGCTGAGGGGCGGCCGACTCCAGGTGCTGCCCCTCCCAGGCGTACTCGGTCCGGTTGGTCGCGGTCAGTACGGCCCGGCCGTGGCCCCCGAGTTCGTCGCGGAGGTGGATCCGGCCGTCGCCCTTCGCACCGGGCAGGAAGGCTCCGCTGTAGCAGCAGTCGAGCAGGACGATGATCGTGCGGGCCCGGCAGCGTTCCATGCGATCGCGGAGGAAGGCGGCCGGGATCGCCGTGGAGGCGGGCAGGTCGCGGTCCGTGTCGCTGGCGGCGAAGTACAGGTGGCCGTCGTCGTCCTTGATGCCATGGCATGACATGTGGAGGAGGAGCAGGTCGTTGCGGCTCCGGTCGAGGAAGAAGCGTTCCACGGCACGCATCGCCTGATGGGCCGGCGCGTCCTTCACCTGTTCGGTGCGGAAGGCGCCGATGCGCGGGTCGGCGAGGACGTCGGCGAGGCCCGCGCAGTCCTGTTCCGGGGAGCGGAGCGTGCTGAGTGTGTGGTCGTCGTAGGTGCCCGTGGCGATGAGAAGGGCGTCCCTGCGGCCCGCGCTCGGCGGGGAGTCGGTCATGGCGAGCCCGCTCTGACTACTCCTGGGTGACGGGAGGTTCCCCGCCACCTCGCGCGGAGGGATCACCGGGGGTGGTCGGGATCCCCTCCAGGAAGGCATCGACCAGGCGCTGCTGCTGTTCCGGGGACGCGTGGCCCAGTTCCAGTACGCGGCCGTCCGTCTCGATCTTGACGGTGCGGACGGGACGGTTCTGGATCCAGGTCTCCACCAGGCGGACCACGGGCCGCAGCACCGCCGGTGCGAGGCTCACGGCGAGGGCGCCGACCGCTATCAACTCGCCGGGCTTGGCTCCCTCGGGTACGTCTCCGTCACGCCGGACGGTCCGTACGTCGTCGACCTCGAGTTCCAGGAGCCGGCGGCGCAACTGCGCGGTCAGCTCGCCCAGCTCCTCCTGATCGACGTCGCTCTCACCGGAAACCGTCAGGCGTATCCGGTCGGTTGCTGCCATGACGCCCCCCGTTCGTCTGTGGCCTCAAGTCTAGAAGGCGGGGATCAGGATCCTCCCCTTCGACACCAACCTCAACTCGCCTGAGTCCGGCTGTCGTTCGGCAACGCATTCCGCTTCCGGTCGCGCCCGTCAGGGGTCACGTCTGGATCAGGAACTGGCGGTCGAGGGCTCAGGCAGTGCCCTTGCGGCCGGTGCGGAGCGCGGTGACGGCCTTGTGGTTGGCCTTGAGCAGGGCCGGAATGAGGACGTAGACGACGACCGGGACGACGATCGCCGTCATGACCAGCGTGCGCAGCGCCAGCGGCAGGTGGGCGGTGAAGGGGCCCAGGAGCAGGAAGGCGGCAGTGATGGTGGGGTAGACGGCCAGCCAGGTCAGCAGGGCGCGGCGGTGCACGGACGGCACGGCCTGCGGGGCCGCCTCGGCTGCTGCCGCGGCGGACGCAGGGGTGGCGGAGGCGGTGAGCGTGGTCATGAGGTGGGTCCTTCCAGCTCGTGGTCCTGCGGCCGGAGACCCTCCCCCCAACCGGATGGTTGGAGTTTCTCATGGCCGTGTCCGAATGTCCAACCACTTGGTTGGAGTGGGGGTATCGTGAGGCCATGGCCTGGGACACCGCACGCACCAAGCAGCTCCTCCTCGACGCCGCCGTCGAGGAGTTCGCCGAACACGGCCCCCAGGGCGCCCGCGTCGCCCGTGTCGCGACGCGGGCGGGGGTGAACAAGGAGCGGATCTACCAGTACTTCGGCAACAAGGACCAGCTCTTCGGTGCGGTCCTCTCCTGCGAACTGGCCAGGCTCGCCGCGGCCGTGCCACTCACGGCCGCGCAGGCCGAAGACCTCGGCGACTACGCGGGGCGCGTCTACGACTACCACCGCGCCCACCCGCACTTCGCCCGACTGCTGACCTGGGAGGGCCTGCAACACGGCATGGGGGAGGCGGACGGCCCCCTGGCCGCGGAGGCCGAGCGGGCCGCCCACTACGCCGAGAAGGTGCAGGCGGTCGCCGCCGCCCAGGGCGCGGGCGCCCTGATCGAGGACGCCGACCCCGGCCGCCTGATGTACGCGGTGATCGCCCTCGTCAACGCCTGGTTCATGCTGCCCCAGATCGCCCGCCTGCTCCTGGCCGCCACCCCGAACCCGCGTCCGGCATCGGACCGCGACGCCCTGATCCTGCTGGTCCAGCGGCTGACCACACACGGAGTCGGCCCCACGGACCCGAGCGGAGCCGCCTGACCCGCACCCGGATGGAAGCCGGGTCGCCGTCCCGGTCGGCGGCCGGCACACACGAGGCACCTGACGGCGGACTCCTCGGACACCGACCTACCGGTCATCCCGCCGCGGCCGCCCACGACCATCACCGCGCGGCAGCGGCGGTCCTAGTCACCCATGAACCACACATAGCTGCCCGGCGTCGCGGCGCACTCTTCGAGGAGCTCGCCAAGGTCGAGCAGAGCCGCCTTCTGCCGCTTGTCGGTGCACCCCTGTAGCAGGGCGGCGACCTCGCTGCGGACGACCTGGGCCTCCTGCTCGTTGAACAGCGTGTCACCGTACGGATCCACCCAGCCGAGCTTGCCCGAGTGGTGCCGGTCCAGGGTGCTCAGCACCTCGGCCAGCGCGTCACCGTGCGCGTACGAGCCTCGCAGCAAGGTGTCCTGGGGCGACCTCTTCCGCGCGGGTCGCTCCGAGTGCAGTTCCAGCTCGATCCCCATGGTTCCTCCGTCGGTCATGTGGGCAACCGAGCAGTCTCGCAGAGATCATTCGCGGGCCGCGTCCTGGGCTCGTCCGGTTCGCGTCCCCGGTGGTGCCGCGCGAGGTGACGGTCGGGGAAATCCGGTCCACCGTCGAGGACGTCGCGAACGCCGCGCGCAACGCGGTGGCCGCGGGCTTCGCCGGAGTCGAGGCGCACTCCGCGAACGGCTACCTGCTCCACCAGTTCCCCGGCCAGGACACCAACCGGGGCCGGCCGCGTTGCGTACGCGCGGCTACGGCGCGGGGACGAGAGGCCAGGTGTACTCGAGCTCGGGCAGTTCAAAGCCCTGCTCGAAACGGCAGACACGTTCGTCGGTACGGAGCGCACCGTGCCGTTCGTAGAAGGCGATGGCGCGAGTATTGGCGCGCAGCACTTCCAGATAGATCGCCTTGCCGGGATGTTCCTCGGCAGCCCAGGTGAAGGCGTGCCGCAGGAGTCGGCCGCCGATCCCGGACCCGGTCCGGCCCGGTTTGGCGTGCAGGTTGTCCAACAGCAGGCGGCCGTCGGGGCGCGGCATCAGATACGCGAAGCCGGCCATGCCGCCGGAGCTCTCCGCCACGAACAGCGCTGCCCCCGGCTGCGGCTCGTCAAGCCGACCGAGCCAAAGTTCCAGGCGGTCTTCCACGAGCGGACCACTCAGAAAGCTGGTCGGCATGATTCCCTCGTAGGCCGTGCGCCAACTCTCCGCATGCAGGGCTGCAACCTGTGCTGCATCGCTCCGTCTACCCGATCTGATCTCCATGCCGCCAAGCTTCGCCCGTGATCACGAGCGATGTCACGTCCGGGCTGGTCCGAGGAGGTGGTCCGGTATCGGGCCGAACCGGATATCTGCCCCTGGTCCGGGCGAGGCCGAGGGCGGATAACGCCTGGACAGCGCGTCCGGGCCCTCGCCAAGATCGCTTCATGACGCCCCGCAGCCCCCGTGCCGAACGCGCCATCGCCCTCGCCGTCGAAGCGGGCCGCCGACTCGGTCTGCGCGCCGACCGACCCCGCGTCCTCCACGACGTCTTCAGCGTCCTGGTGCATCTCGCTCCGGACCCCGTCGTCGTCCGCGTCCCCGCACTCGCCGTGGGAACACCGGCCGAACTCGCGGAGAAGCAGCGGCGGGAACTGGCCGTCGCGGGCTGGCTCGCCGACGCCGGAGCCCCTGTCGTCGGCCCCAGCCCCCTCGTGCCCCGCGAACCGGTCGCCGCCGACGGAACCTCCCTGACCTTCTGGGAATTCGTCAACGAGACCGACCCGCTCGGCGAGCTCTCGCAGGCGGATCCCAAGGCGCTGGAGGACCGGTTCGCCGAACAGACCGGCTGGGCGGCCGAGTTGCATGCCGCCCTCGCCGACTACCCCGGAGACCTGCCGGTCCTGTCCCCGCTGGTCCCGGCCATCGGCCCGGCCCTGGCGGAGCTGCGGAAAGCCCCGCAGTCGCTCACCGCCGCCGATCTGGACCGCGCCGACCGCGAATACGCGGCCCTCGAAGCCCTCGTCGCCGACTTTCCCGCCCGCTTCCCGCAGGCCCGGCTCCAGCCCCTGCACGGCGACTCACCCGCCTACAACCTCCTGCGTACCGCGGACGGCCATCGCTTCAGCGACTTCGAGGACGTCACCCGCGGCCCGATCGAGTGGGACCTCACCTTCGCCGGGCCGCGCGGCATCGCGGCGTACGAGCGCGCCGGCGGCACCCGAGTCGACCGCGAACTGCTGGACCTCATGGAGGGCGCCCGCCTGCTCCAGGGCCTGTCGGCGCTGACCGTCGTCCCCAAGGTGCCCGAACTCGGCCCGATGCTGGCACCGATGATCGGCCAGTGGCGTGCCAGGACCCCGCTGGAGCTCCGCTGAGCGGTGCCCTCCTGACGTCGAACCCGGGCGGCCCCGGAGCGCCCGGCCCGACGGCGCGCTGTCCGCGGACGACCCTGCCGGCGGCTGCACCCCGGCCGTGCTCCAGCGCTTCGACATGATCGGCTTCGGCCCGCGAGGCATCGGCCGCAGCCGGAACCCCCCGGCCCGTCCGGCCGAGCAACCGGAGACCTCGGGCACCCCAGGCCCTCGACCGAGGCGTGGTGGGGAGGAAAGCTCAGTCGTTGAACCCGGCCACCCCCACCGGGCAGGACACCCCGGTCCCGCCGATGCCGCAGGAGCCTCACCCCGTGACTCCTGGGTGAAGAGTGGCGGCGATTCGCGACGGCCGGCCTCCATTTCGCTCCTTCGCTCTGGCGGCGTAATGAGCGTGCGGCTCCACCACGCCGGGCTGAAGCTGGCACCATGAGCCAAGTGGAACTTAAGGTCTGCCTCCCCGGTACGGATGGAAAGTTCGTCAAGCCGGCACAGATCTGGTTGGGCCATGATGGTCGGTACGAAACGATGGATAACTTCACGTACGATTCCAGAAATGACGCAGCCGGTTTCATGAATTGGCTGACTACGCTTGCCTCGTATTTCGCTTTGGTGAGAACCGTAGACGAAAACGGGCAGGTGAATGAAGTCATGCATCAGATCGGTTCGTTGGCTTTCATCGCGGAGGATGTGGCATGAAATGCAGCGGATCACACTGAAGGCGTCCTCCCAGCCGTCCGGGGACATCGGGATGCGGCTTCATGACCTGGGTAGCGCAAACCGGTGGTTGCTCGCCCGGCAGTGACGCTCATCGCATCCACCCGACCCAGTACGCGGCACCGCAAGCACCTGGCAGCTACAACGGTATGTATGACTGTCTTCTTCTGTGCGAAGTGTGGAGCCGAACTCACCGCGGACCTGGTGGAGCTGTCCGCTGTGCCGGAGGTCTCGGACTGTGGCAGGGGTCCGGACAAGCAGACACGTCTGGCCCCCTCCACTGTGCCGCGAGGGCACTATGCGATGGATCCCGAGCCGTGGGGCGCACCGTTCACCCGGCCGACTGGCGAACCACGGCCGCGTGATCCGCGCCGACTGCTTATGCCACCCGAGCTGACCGACTGGATTTCGGCCGGGCCCCGGAACACCGCCATCGTGCATCCTGACGACGTACCGGATCCGCGGCTGCTGGACCAGGGTGGCCCGCACCGGGGCTGCTGTGGCCCGCTAGGCACCGGGGGCCGCAACATGGCCTGCGAATGTGGTGTGCTCGTTGCCACCCTTGCTGCCGACTGCATGGGCCCCCGTGAGCTTCACCTCGATCCCGTGCGGGTGTACGCGTTCGACGCGAAGGGAGCGGAGAGATGAGCGGCCGCCCTGTGCCGGCGCCTGGCGCTGAACTGGACTCGCTTCGGCGCCACTTCCGCGACCCCTCATCGGACCTCTCCGTGGGCCCTGGCTGGCGGTCCATTGTGCTCCGGTGCCATGAGGCGGTTGTCGCCGAGTTCCCCGAATACGAGCTTCTGGCGGTGAAGCAGAAGTGGGCGGCCCTGGCGTTCCAGGCCTTTCCCCGGCCACGGAAACGGGGCGGAAACTGGACGTCCGACGAGGCCCACAGGCTCGACGCGCTGGTGGCCGAGTTCGTGGCCATCAGCAAGCACACCTGTGAGCGCTGTGGAAACGCCGGAACGCTGCGCGAAACCCGGCCGATCGAGCTGACCCTCTGTGATGCGTGCGAGTCCGTCGTAGGACCGGACGGCCGCCTGTAGAGGGATCTGATCGCGCAAAGCCCCGCTGACCGGATACGAACCGGTCAGCAGGGCCCGAAGTGCGGTCGTGACCTCATGCGAGAGGGCTCAGCCATCGGCCTTCGCGACGCCGATCGGGCAGGACACCCCGGTCCCGCCGATGCCGCAGTAGCCGCCGGGGTTCTTGTCGAGGTACTGCTGGTGGTACGGCTCGGCCGGGTAGAAGGGGCCGGCGGGGAGGATCTCGGTGGTGATGTCGCCGTAGCCGGAGCCGGTGAGGACCGCCTGGTACGCGGTGCGGGACGCCTCGGCCTGACGCTGCTGGTCGGGGGAGTGGGTGTGGATCGCGGAGCGGTACTGGGTGCCCACGTCATTGCCCTGGCGGTAGCCCTGGGTGGGGTCGTGGGACTCCCAGAAGAGCTTGAGCAGGGCCTCGTACGAGGTGAGGGCCGGGTCGAAGACCACGCGGACCGCCTCGGTGTGGCCGGTCAGACCGCTGCACACCTCTTCGTAGGTCGGGTGCGGGGTGTGGCCGCCCTGGTAGCCGACGAGGGTGGTCCACACACCGGGCGCCTGCCAGAACTTCCGCTCGGCACCCCAGAAGCAGCCCAGGCCGAAGTCGGCCACCAGCAGGCCCTCGGGGTAGGGGCCGGCCAGCGGGTGGTCGAGGACCGTGTGGCGCTCGGGGACCGGGAAGCCCGGCTCTGCGCGGCCCTTCAGCGCCTCCTCGGCGGAGGGGAGATGGTTCTTGTGGCGGCTGAACAGCATCACGGGACTCCTCGGGGCGCGGCGGGCGGACGTACTGCCTCGTCAGGGGAACGTACGGGAGCGGCGGGGCATTCCGACGCGGCTGCGGCAGCCGGGCCCTCCGGCGATCTCCCCCGCCGGTAGCCGGCCCCTCCCGGCGAGCCCCGCGGCGGCGGACCCCGGCAGCGTGCCCCCGCGGCGGCGGACCCCCGGCCGGCCCCCGTCGGCGTACCCCGCGGCAGCGATCAGTGGGGGAGCTGGGCCGGGCTGCCTCCCTGGCTCTCCCAGCCGGCTACCGCGAGCGCGCGGTGGGCGACGTACACGCCGACCGGGTCCGGGTCGTAGGACCACGGGACGGCGCCCACGTGCCCGTCCACCCGGCGCAGCTGCTCCAGGGCCTCGCCGTACCGCTCGGCCTGGACCAGGAACCAGGAGAGCAGATGGCGCACGTGCGGCAGCACCGGATGGTCGGCCGGGGCGTGGTGCGCGGCGAAGCGGGCGCCCTCGATGGCGTCGGTGACCACGGCGCTCTGGTAGAGGGTGCGGACCAGGTTGGCCTCGGGGAGGTGGTCGAAGACGGCGAACAGCGGCAGGGCGGGCAGCAGGCTGCCGGCCGGTGCGCCGCCGGCGGCGGCCCGGGCGAAGCCCTCGGCCTGGTCCTGGGAACCGTGCCAGTCCGCGCTCCAGTAGCGCAGCGCGACCAGGTGCGCGCCCATGTGGTGCGGCGCCAGGCCGCTGACCTTGGCCCACAGCTCCTGGAAGTCCGCCTCGCGGTAGGCGAGGCCGAGGGCCACCTGGAGTTCGATGATGTGCGGGACCGGGTCGCCGGGGGCCAGCAGCGCCGCCTCGGCGCACACCGTACGGGCCTCCTCCATGATCATCC
Organism: Streptomyces palmae; assembly: GCF_004684805.1. Classification (GTDB taxonomy): domain Bacteria; phylum Actinomycetota; class Actinomycetes; order Streptomycetales; family Streptomycetaceae; genus Streptomyces; species Streptomyces palmae. The sequence goes on along the minus strand of NZ_SRID01000028.1, from coordinate 6,225 downwards.
GGAAGTCCTGGGAGGACCGGTCGCGCAGCGCCTGGGCGATCAGGAACTGGGCGTGCACCGCCGCGCCACCCGCGTCCTTGGGGGCCTGGACGCGCCAGTTGCGCAGCCACACACCGCCCTGGCCGGGGTTGAGCGCCAGCTCGTGCGCCGCTGCCCCGCCCAGCGTCTGGACGCGCTGCCAGCGCAGCTCGGAGGCCGCGTCGGTGAGCGCCAGCAGCCGGGCGGCCGGCTCCCACTGACCGGTGCGCGAGATCTCGTCCAGCGCCTCGACCAGCTGCGGGTCGGGCCCCGGCAGCCGCGGATCCAGCTGCTCCCGGGGCAGGAAGCCGTACGCGCCGAGGTCATGGGCCGGCCGGGCGCCGCGGGTCGACCCGCCCCCGTCGCGCCGCCGCCGGATGGCGGGCACGATCAGCACCCCCCCGACCATGACGATGCCGATGAGGATGACGAGTAGTTCCATGACCTGACCTGACCTGTCCCCGTGAGCGGTAGCCGTGCTGGTGTGGTGGGCCGCCGTGCCGCGTGCGTGCCGCCGGGCGCGGGAACGCGCCCCGGGGCACGCCCGCAGCCCGTGGTCGCGCGCCTGCTCGCGGTACAGCTGCTCGCAGTACAGCGTATGCACGCCAGTCACCGTCCGGGAGCGCCGCCGGGCATTACGCTCGGGCACATGACCGACCAGCAGAACCACCAGCAGCACGCGTCGCAGAATTTCGAGACGCTCGCCATTCACGCGGGGCAGGAGGCGGACGCGCTCACCGGCGCCGTCGTCACCCCCATTTACCAGGTGTCCACCTACAAGCAGGACGGCGTGGGCGGCCTGCGCGGCGGCTACGAGTACAGCCGCTCCGCCAACCCCACGCGCACCGCGCTGGAGGAGAACCTGGCAGCCCTGGAGGGCGGCCGGCGCGGCCTCGCCTTCGCCTCCGGGCTCGCGGCCGAGGACTGCCTGCTGCGCACCGTCCTGGTCCCCGGCGACCACGTGGTGATCCCCAACGACGCCTACGGCGGCACCTTCCGGATGTTCGCCAAGGTCATGGAGCGCTGGGGCGTCCAGTGGTCGGTGGCCGACACCTCCGACCCGGCCTCGGTCCGCGCCGAGCTGCGCCCCAACACCAAGGTCGTGTGGGTGGAGACGCCCTCCAACCCGCTGCTGGGCATCACCGACATCACCGCCGTGGCGGAGATCGCGCACGCCGGGGGCGCCCGCCTGGTGGTGGACAACACCTTCGCCAGCCCCTACCTCCAGCAGCCGCTGGCGCTGGGCGCCGATGTGGTGGTGCACTCCACCACCAAGTACATGGGCGGCCACTCGGACGTCGTCGGCGGCGCGCTGGTGACCTCCGACGCCGCGCTCGGCGAGGAGCTGGTCTACCACCAGAACGCGATGGGCGCGGTGGCCGGGCCGTTCGACGCCTGGCTGGTGATGCGCGGCACCAAGACGCTGGCCGTCCGCATGGACCGGCACAGCGCCAACGCCGAGCGGGTGGCCGAGATGCTGACCGCGCACAAGAAGGTCGCGCAGGTCTACTACCCGGGTCTGCCGGACCACCCCGGGCACGAGATCGCGGCCAAGCAGATGCGTTCCTTCGGCGGCATGGTGTCGTTCCGGGTGGCCGGCGGCGAGGAGGCGGCGGTCGAGGTCTGCAACCGCGCCAAGCTGTTCACCCTCGGGGAGTCGCTGGGCGGTGTGGAGTCGCTGATCGAGCACCCGGGCCGGATGACCCACGCCTCGGCGGCCGGTTCCGCGCTGGAGGTCCCCTCCGACCTGGTGCGGCTGTCGGTCGGCATCGAGTCGGTGGACGACCTGCTGGCGGACCTCGCCCAGGCACTGGCCTGACACCCGGCGGGCCCGGTACGGGGTACGCCCCCGGGTTCACCACCCCTCCACGTGAGGGGTGGTGTCCACCGGGGCCGCGTGCCAGGGCTCGACGATCGCCGCCCAGACCGCGAAGGCCACGACCCCGGTGAGCAGCAGCCACCAGCCCAGGGTCCGCGCCGCCCGCCGGCGCCGCAGGATCCGGTGCCCGCGTTCGGCCGCCAGCGCGGCCAGCCGGGGCGGCACCGCGGGCCGGGGCGGCCGGTCCAGCATCCGGCGCACCTCGTCCTCCCGGCGGTCCGCGCGGCTCATCCCGCCGCCGCCTCGGACGCGGCCGGTCCCGGGGAGGCGGCCGAGGTGTCGCCGGCCCGCGGCCGACGGGCCCGTACGCCCGCCCCGGCCTGGTCGCGGGCGGTGTGCAGCAGGGCCGTCACCGCGCGGGTGCACACCGCGCGCACCCGGTCCTGGGGGAGCCCGAGCAGTGCCGCGGTCTGCTCCTCGGCGATGCCCTCGTGCAGCCGGAGCACCAGCACCAGCCGCTCATGCGGGGTGAGCAGGTCCAGCCGCCCACCCCCCGACCAGGCCGTTCGCGGACCCCTGGACCACGTCAGGCGCCGGAGCGCGAGCCGGTCCCCCCACCACTCCGTGAGACGGGCCCCCAGCCGGGCCGCGGGCCCACGGCCGGACCGGGCCGTACTCCGGCTCGCCCACCACTCCGCGAGACGGGCCCCGAGTCGGCCGGGGAGCCGGGACAGCCACCGGCCCGCACTCCCCGGCTGCCCTCCGCCGGCCTCCTGGTGTCCCCGGCCCCGTGCCCAGCGGGGCTCGCGGTAACGCCAGGCGGTGCGGGCGAAGCGGGCGGCGAGTTCCTGGCGGGCGCGGTCGTAGGGATCCTCGCCGCGCATCCGGTCCCAGCCCGCGTAGGTCACGGTCAGCGCGTGGGACAGCAGCCGCTCGGCGGCCGGGCAGGCGTCCGCGGGCTCCGCCGTGAGCAGTGCGGCGACATGCAGTAATCGACCCCCGGCGCCCGCGACGAATGCCTCGAATTCGCGGGCCCGGCGGCGCTCCCGTGCTGCCCGCCGCTCGTGCACCGTGCCTCCCCTGTCCCCACAGGACACGACAGGCGACGGCGCTGGGTCAAGAGGCGGGAGCGGTCTGCGGCAGCGCGTTGTGCACGGCGGACAGTGACTGGTTGAAACGGGTCAGCAACTCGCAGAAGAGATTCCGCTCCTCCGCTGTCCACTCCTCGGTCACCACACCCATCAACTCCCGCCGGGAGGAACGGACTTCCTCCAACCGGGCGCGGCCGCGCGGGGACAGCTGGAGGACCACGGCACGGCCGTCCTCGGGGTGCGAGGTGCGCTTGACCATGCCGGAGTCGACCAGCGGGGCGACCTGGCGGGTGACCGTGGAGGAGTCGATCCCCATGCCCGCCGCGAGCGCCTTGACTCCCATCGGGCCCTCCTGTGAAAGCCTGTTGAGCAGCAGGTACGCGGCGCGGTCCATGGAGTTGCGGGCCTGGCCGAGACCGCCGAGCCGGGTCTGTTCCGCGCGGCGGGCGAAGACGGCCACCTGGTGCTGGAGGGCGTCGAGAACGTTCGTGTCGGGTGGTGTCGTCATGTCCGAAGGCGTGGGCATGGCCTGAGGCTCACTTCATGCGGTGGTTGAGGGGTTGGGGCCCAGCGTACGCGGCTGCGGCCCGCCCCGTACGCGGGCTGGGGAAAGCCGTCCCACGGATCCTGTCGACGCCGCTGTGACGGGTGTGAGCTGCGAGACTTGGACCATGGCCGCACGACTTGGTGACGGGGCCGGGGCACCGGCCGCCGTCCCGCACGCCCAGCAGCCCGCCGTCAGCCTCGACCAGGTGCGGGCGGCGCAGCGGATACTGCGGGGCGTCGCCCGCACCACGGCGCTGGAGGGCAACCGGTTCCTGACCCGGCTGATCGGCGCCCCGGTGCACTTCAAGTGCGAGAACCTCCAGCGCACCGGCTCCTTCAAGGTACGCGGCGCCTATGTGCGCATCGCCGGGCTCGGCCCCGCGGAGCGGGCCGCCGGGGTGGTCGCGGCCAGCGCCGGGAACCACGCCCAGGGGGTGGCCCTGGCGGCCTCGCTGCTGGGAGTGCGCTCGACCGTGTTCATGCCGACCGGGGCCCCACTGCCCAAGATCGCCGCCACCCGGGAGTACGGCGCCGAGGTGCGGCTGCACGGGCATGTGGTGGACGAGACGCTGCGGGCGGCCAAGGAGTACGCCCAGCGGACCGGCGCGGTCTTCATCCACCCCTTCGACCACCCGGACGTGATCGCGGGCCAGGGCACGGTGGGCCTGGAGATCCTGGCGCAGTGCCCCCAGGCGCGCACCGTGGTGGTGGGGGTCGGCGGTGGCGGTCTGGCGGCCGGCATCGCGCTGGCGGTGAAGTCGCTGCGGCCCGAGGTACGGGTCGTGGGCGTGCAGGCCGCGGGCTCCGCCTCCTATCCGCCCTCGCTGGCCGCCGGGCACCCGGTGTCCATCGAGGCCCCGGTCACCATGGCGGACGGCATCAGGGTGGGACGGCCCGGGGAGCTGCCGTTCGCCCTGATCCGCGATCTCGTGGACGAGGTCCGCACGGTCTCCGAGGACGCGCTCTCCAGCGCCGTGCTGCTCTGCATGGAGCGGGCCAAGCTGGTGGTCGAACCCGCCGGGGCGAGCCCGGTGGCGGCGCTGCTGGTGGAGCCCGAGGCGTTCGAGGGGCCGGTGGTGGCGGTGCTGTCCGGCGGCAATGTGGACCCCCTGCTGCTCCAGCGGATCCTGCGGCACGGGATGGCGGCGGCGGGCCGCTACCTCTCGCTCAGACTGCGGCTGACCGACCGGCCGGGCGCGCTCGCCACGCTGCTGGGGGTGCTGACCGTGGCGGACGCCAACGTCCTGGACATCAGCCATGTACGGACCGACCCGCGGCTGGGGATCACCGAGGCCGAGGTGGAGCTGCACCTGGAGACCCAGGGGCCGGAACACTGCGCGGAGGTGACCAAGGCCCTGGCCGAGGCGGGCTACACCGTGATGCCCTGACCCTCGCCGCCCCTCCGACTTCCGGAAACGACAAAGCCCCCGGTACACCGGCACCGGGGGCTTCGTACGGTGGCCGGCTGGGCCGGCTTCCGAGCGGCCCTGGAGGGGGCTCGACTAACTCTGGTAGGGCTTCGCGGCCAGTACCCGCACCATGGCGGTCTTGCCGTTCGGCAGCTCGTAGGAGGCGTCCTCGCCGACCTTCTTGCCGTTCACCCCCGTGCCGAGCGGGGACTGCGGGGAGTAGGTCTCGATGTCCGAGCTCGCGTACTCGCGGGAGGCCAGCAGGAAGGTGAGGGTGTCGTCCGGGTCGCCGTCGAAGGCGATGGTGACGACCATGCCCGGGGCCACCACACCGGTGTCCGCCGGCGCCTCGCCGACCTTCGCCTTCTGCAGCAGCTGGGTCAGCTGGCGCACCCGGAGCTCCTGCTTGCCCTGCTCTTCCTTGGCAGCGTGGTACCCGCCGTTCTCCCGCAGGTCGCCTTCCTCGCGGGCAGCCTCGATCTTCTTCGCGATCTCGATACGTGCGGGACCCGACAGATACTCCAGCTCGGCCTTGAGCTGGTCGTACGCCTCCTGGGTCAGCCAGGTGACGTTCTCGCTGGTCTGGGTCACAGGTGCTCCTCGTCGGTGCTGGGGAATACAACGGTGCTGGGAATACAAATGAACGCCCTACTCAGAAGGGTGCGCCTTCGAAGCCGGGCGAAACCACGAGCCTAACAATTCCGGAGGCAAAGCGGGAGGAGGGCGACGTATCGATCGCCTGGGTACGCCCCGGCCGTATGACGTGCACCGGCCTGTGCGCCCCGGCGGGCGAAACGGGTGCGGGCGCCGACCGCCCGGGAGTGCCGGGGGCCGTGCCGCGGCCCCCGCGGCTCAGCTGCCGGAGGACTTGCAGCCCACCAGCTCGGCTGTGGTGGCGCGCGCCGTGGTGCGGAGCGTGACCACCTTGTCCACCTGCTTCTGCCGCTGGTCGAAGGTGAAGTCCTTGAAGCCGACCTCGGCGCCGTCCTCGGAGACCGAACGCAGGGTGCAGACCCCTGTCGTGCCCTCGTCCTTGTGGACCTCGAGATGGACCTTGACGGCGTGGTCCGAGACCACCTGGAAACCGATCACCCGTCCGGTGACGTCCTGACCACTGATGTAGGAGTAGCCGAACCAGCCGATCATCGCGGTCAGCGCGACACCGAGGACCATGCCGACGATCTTGAGGGAACGGTCGGTGCGCTCATCGGCGGACCGACCGTAGCGGCCGTCCGGCACGCCGGCTCGTACCGTCGCCATGATCGTCCTCCTTGGCCCGGGCACTCGGAATTTTTCGTCCCTGGTTTCGGTCACTATAGAAGCCGCCCGCCCGCCCTCGACC
>NZ_SRID01000289.1 GCF_004684805.1 Streptomyces palmae | reverse complement strand
GCGTCGAAGGCTCGATCCCCGCCCGCTCCAACGCCTCCCACGAGATCTCCAACAACACCCGCTGCTGCGGGTCCATCGCCAACGCCTCACGTGCCGAGATGCCGAAGAACCCCGCATCGAACCGGTCCGCGTCCCGCAGGAAGCCGGCCTCCCGCTGATAGAAGCGCCCCGCGACCCCCACCTCCGGGTCGTACAACTCCTCGATCGGCCAACCCCGATCGGTGGGGAACGCCCCGTACGCCTCGCCCCCGTCGGCCACCAGCTCCCACAACGCCTCGGGACCGTCCACCCCACCCGGCAACCGGCAGCTCATCGCCACGATCGCGATCGGTTCGCCGTCCTGGACCGGGACAGCCGGCAGCAGCTCCACATCGGTCGACCGACCGGTGATGACGGCCCCTAGGTGATCGGCGAGCGCCGCCACGGTGGGGTTGTCGAACACCAGGGTCACCGGCAGCTCCAGGCCCAGGGCCTCGTTCACCAGGTTCCGCAACTCCGTCGCACCGACCGAGTCCACGCCCTGCTCGGAGAGCGGACGCCCCTCGTCGACCGGGTGCGCGATGCCGCGGCCCAGCACCGCGGCAACCTTGTCCCGGACCAGACTCAACAGTTCCTCGCGCCGCTCCTCGGCCCCGGCGGCGGCCAGCCGCTGATGTTCCGGACTCACCGTGTGGGCCGTGCCGCACGAGTCAACCCGCTCCTCGCGCGCGGCGGCGGCATCGAACGGGTAGTTCGGCAGCGGCACCCGGCGCACCGGCTGGCCGGCGAAGACCCCGGCCCAGTCGGGCTCCACCCCGCGCGCGTACAACTCGCCCAACGCCACGCACAGCCGCTCCCGGCCACCTTGGTAGCGGCGCAGCGTCCCGGCCACTGCCACCTCCGCCCCGACCTCGTCCGCGGTCTCCTGCACGGTGTGGGTGAGCACCGGATGCGGGCTGACCTCCAGCAGCACACCATGCCCCTCGGCCAGCAGCGCCCGGGTGGCCTGCTCGAAGCGGACCGTGCCGCGCATGGCACGGCACCAGTAGTCGGCGGTCAAGGTGAGCGGGTCGACACGTCCACCGGTCGCGGCGGAGTAGTACGCCACCTCGGCGGGTCGGGGCCGCAGGAAGGCGAGCTCGGTACGGAGCCCATCGAGTACCGGATCGATCTGGCGGCTGTGACCGGCCAGGCCCAGGGCGATCCGCCAGGTGCGTACGCCGGCACCGGCGAGCTCGGCCGCCAGTTCAGCAGCCGCTTCCGGAGTGCCGGAGACCACGACCGACCGGGGAGCGTACAAGGCGGTCAGCTCCAACTCACCGCCGAAGCGCGCCAACCGGGGACGCACCTCCTCGGCCGGCGCCAGCACCGAGAGCATCACACCCCGCCCCAGCAGCGGAACCTGGGCCTGGCTGAACAAGGCCACCGCGCGCGCCCCGTCCTCCAGGGACAGCGCACCCGCAACGGTGGCCGCGGTGATCTCCCCAGCACTGGACCCGACCACCGCGTCAGGAGTGATCCCGAAGGACCGCCACAGCGCCGAGAGCGCCACGGTCATCGCCCACAACGCCGGCTGCGCCACCTCCGGTCGGCCCAGCGGGGGAGTGTCCGGGGCACCGCGCAGCACCTCCAGCACCGGCCAGTCCACATGGGGGGCAAGCGCCTCCGCACAGGCGCCCAGCCGCTCGGCGAACACCGGGGAGGTCTCGAACAGCTCCCTCGCCATCCCGGGCCACTGGGGACCATGTCCCGGGCAGACAAAGGCGACCCGTCCGCGCTCACGTGCCACACCGCGGACCAACCGCGGGCCCTGCCGACCCTCGGCCAGTTGGTCCAGTGCCTCGGCAAGCCCGTCCGGCGTCTGACCGACCACAACCGCCCGATGCCGATGAACCGCCCGGGTGGTGGCCAGCGAATATCCGAGGTCCCCTACCGAGGCACCAGGACACGCCGCCAGATGCACACGCAGGCCAAGGGCCTTGGCCCGCAGTGCCTCAGGGCTGTGCGCGGACAAGGCCAGCGGAACCGGCTGCTCGCCGCCCTCCGAGCCGCCCGTGGCGCACCCGCCGTCAGCGGTCGGGGTGAGGCCGGCACGGCCCTCCCGCAGCGCGGCATCGACCAGCCCGGCCACGTTCCCGGGCGCCTCGGCCGACAGCTCGACCGGATAACCGAATCCCTCGTGGTCGGCGGTGGTGAGCACGGCAGCGCAGGCAGTGGAGTCCGGGTCCGGGCCGGCGGCGACCAGCACGGCGATCCGGCACTCCCCGGACCGGAGGCAGGCCATCGCGGCGACCACCGGTTCCGGCTCGCTACGGCATGGCCCGTTGATCCCGAACACCCTGGCCGGTCCGTCGAGTCGGCTGCGGTCGCCATCGGCCGTGAACAGGCCCACCGCGGCAGGCAGCCGGTCCGGCGCCAGGCCCGCGTCCTCCACCGCGGCCCAGATTGCCTCCAGGACGGGCAGCTGCCCGGGTACGGGGTCGACACCCCGCCACCCGTGGAACAACTCGCGCCCGGCCGACGAGTTCGAGCTGTCCGAGCGCTTCGGGACCGGCATACGGCGGGCCGCCCCGACCAGCGAGATGATGCCATCATCCGGCAATTCGGTTTCATGCATGGGATCCCCCGGGCCGATGCCCGTCAATTCTGTGTGTGGGCCGAATTGCCAAGACATTCGGCCGATGTGTACTGCGCGCCGTGCAGGGTCGCGCGTCCAGCCATGCCGGCCAGCGCGGCTCACCGGGGCAAGAAGCCGCCGGCATCCTGGGGAAGCCTAAGCCTTATCGTGCCGCAGTGTCTGCGGAGAGCGAATCAAACCAGTGAAATTGACCGGGAATCAATTGATGCTCAAGTGCGCGTGGATAGGAATGCCGTTGCACAGAACCATGAAAGGCAATGAACGGCGGGAAACGGATGTACCTGTCAGCTGACCCAATTCTCCTGGGCAGCCATCGGTCAGTACGCGTCACACTCGGGAAACGGGTTAATTGTCCGGTTGATGCCGGTAGGTCGCGGAGAATTCGAGGAAGGCGATGACCCAAATCCCCCAGGTCCCGCGAGCCCGGGCGCCCCGCCCTTTGAGCTGCGTTCTGATCGGCGGCAACTCGCTGGTCGTCACTTGCGCCGAACTGCTGCTGAGCCACGGGCATCCGATTCTCGGCATGGTGTCACCGGACCCAGGTATTCGCGACTGGGCCCGGCAGCGGCGGCTGCCCGCCCTCGACTTCGGCCCCGAGTTGGTGGAGCGGCTGGCCGCCGAGCCCTTCGACTACCTGTTCAGCATCGCCAACCTGCGGATGCTGCCCGCCGCGCTGCTCGACCTGCCGCGCGAGCTGCCGGTGAACTTCCACGACGGACCACTGCCCCGGCACGCCGGCCTGTACGCCACCAGCTGGGCCGTGCTGGAGCGCGAGGTGTCCCACGGCGTCACCTGGCACGTGATGACGGAACGGGCCGACGAAGGCGACATCCTGGCCCAACGCCCGGTCACCGTCACCGAGGAGGACACCAGCCACACCCTCAACGTCAAGTGCTTCGAGGCTGGTTACGCCTCCTTCGCCGAGCTGCTGGACCACCTGGAGAGCGGACAGCTCCAGCGGTCGGCCCAGGACCTGTCCGCGCGGACCTACCACGGGCGCTTCGACCGGCCGGACGGTGGGGGATTCCTGTCCTGGGACCGCCCGTCCGCCGAGCTGCACGCCGCCGTACGCGCCGCCGACCACGGTCCGTACCCCAACGAGTTCGGCACCGCGAAGATCATCGCGGGGGACGGCGCACTCCTGGTGGGCGGCCTCCAGCCGCTCCCCGGCCGGCCCGAGGCACCGCCCGGGACGGTGCTGCGCGACACCAGGGACGGGCTGGAGGTGGCGACCGCTGACGGCGCCGTCCGCCTCACCGGACTCACCACCCCCACCGGTGCGCCGGCCGCCCCCATCCTGGCCGCCCGCGGGATCCGCCCCGGACACCGGCTGCCGACCCCCGACCCGGAACTGCTCGGCACCGCCACCCGGGCCCAGGCCCGGACCCTGCGCCAGGAGAACCACTGGCGGCGGCGGCTCGCCCGGCTGGAGCCCGCCGAGCTGATCGGCAGCGAGGGCACCGTACGCGGCGGGGGGCACAGCTGCGTCCCCGTTCCGACACCCGCCGGTGCCGCCGACGCGGCAGCCCGCGCCGGAATCCGGCGCGACCAGTGGCTGCTCGCCGCACACCTGGCCTTCCTCACCCGGGTCGGCGTGGCGGAGGGCACCGACGTGCACTGGCGGGCCGCCCCGCCCGACACCGGATTCCTTCCGGTGGACGCCCTGTACGCCGCCTTCGTGCCGCTGCGGATCCCCTCGCTGGACAGTGCGGACATGGCGGTCCTCGGCACCCGGACGATCCAGCTCACCCAGGAGGCCGAGCGCCGCGGCACCCACCCCCACGACCTGTGGGTACGCCACCCGGAGCTGCGCGGACGGCGACCCTCCGCCCCGGGCCTGCCGATCGCCATCGAGGTCTGCGAGGATCTCTCGGTGCCGGCCGCGCCCGCCGAGGGCACCTCGCTGCTCATCCGCATCCCGCGCGGCGAAGCCCCCCGCCCCTGCCAGTGGGTGGTGCGCGACGGCACCTTCGACCGCCGCACCCTGGACCTGCTCGCCGAGTACGCCACGGCCTTCCTGGCCGGCGCCGTCTCGCCGGAGGGCGCCCGGGACCTCTCCCGCATCCCGCTCGGCGTCGGCGCACGGCTGAGTTCCGCCACCCAGACCACGGACCCGGCCGACGCCGACCTCCCGCTGGACAGCTGTGTGCACCACCTGGTCGCGCGACAGGCACGGCGGCGACCGGACGCCCCGGCCGTGTCCTGCGGTGAGGAGATCGTCAGCTACGCCGAGCTGGACCGCCGGTCCTCGGCCCTGGCCGGACATCTCCGGGCACGCGGCATCGGGCCCGGGCAACTGGTCGGCGTGTTCCTGGAACGCTCGGCGCGGCTGCCGGTCGCGCTGCTGGGGATCATAAAGTCCGGGGCGGCCTATGTCCCGCTGGACCCGATCTACCCCGCCGACCGCATCGGGTACATGCTCGCCGACACCGCGCTGCCGCTGGTCGTCACCGAGTCGCGGCTGGCCGCACGGCTGCCCGAGGGACACGGCGAGGCGCTGGTACTGGACCGCCAGTGGTCCGAGATCGAGGCCGCGACACCGGAGCCGGGTGAGGAGGTGAGCAGCGGACAGGACGCCTACGTCCTCTACACCTCCGGCTCCACCGGCCGCCCCAAGGGGGTGCGGATCGGACACCGGGCGCTGACCAACCTCGTCTGCTCGATGTGCCTCACCCCCGGCATCACCGAGCAGGACACCCTGCTGGCCGTCACCACCGTCTGCTTCGACATCGCCGGCCTGGAGCTGTACGCCCCACTGGTGGCCGGCGGCCGGGTCGAGGTCGCGCCCGAGCAGGCCGTCGCCGACGGCTCCGTACTGCGTGGCCTGCTGGAGGACGTACGGCCCACCGTCATGCAGGCCACACCGGCCACCTGGCGGATGCTGCTGGACGCCGGATGGCCCGGCCGCACCGGCAGCGCACTGCCCCGCATCCTGTGCGGAGGCGAAGCGCTCACCGAGGAACTCGCCGGAAAGCTGCTGTCACACGGGGCGCAGCTGTGGAATCTGTACGGCCCCACCGAGACGACCATCTGGTCCTCCGTCAAGCGGGTACGCCCCGGCGCCCCGGTGACCCTCGGCCGGCCCATCGCCAACACCGCGTTCCATGTGGTCGACCACCGGATGCGGCCGGTGCCTCCCGGAGTGCCGGGAGAACTCCTCATCGGGGGAGCGGGCGTCGCCCAGGGCTACCTCAACCGGCCCGAGCTGACCGCCGAGCGCTTCCTCCCCGACGTGTACGGCGCGTCCGGCGGCACCGTCTACCGCACCGGTGACCTGGTCCGGCTGCGCCCGGACGGCGAGTTGGACTACCTCGGCCGACTGGACGCCCAGGTCAAGCTGCACGGATACCGGATCGAGCCGGGCGAGGTGGAGTCGGCGCTGGCCCGGCATCCCCGAGTCGCGGAGGCGGTCGTGGTGGTCCGAGAGGACCGTCCGGGCGATCGACGGCTGGTCGCCTACCTGGTGCCGCGCACCCCCGGGATCCCCTCCGGGGAGCTCCGCGCCCACCTGCTCGCCGGGCTCCCCGACTACATGGTGCCCACCGCGTTCGTGGAGCTCGACGCCATCCCGCTGACCGCCAACGGCAAGACCGACCGGCGGGCCCTGCCCCGCCCCGCCGGCGTGGGCGGACCCCGCACCGAGCCCGCCGACCAACTGGAGCGCGACATCGCCGGCATCTGGCGGGAGGTGCTGCTGCTGGACGCCGTCGGCACCGAGGACAACTTCTTCGAAGCGGGCGGCAACTCGCTGCTGCTGATGCGGGTCATGGCCCGGATCAACGCGGACGTCGGCGGATCACTGACCCGCGTGGAGATGTTCATGTACCCCACTGTCCGGGCGTTGACCCGGCACGTTCGCTCCCGGCGAGGGGGTGGCGCCGGACAGCGCCCCCCGGTGCCCGACCCTCGCGCCGCCAGGCCCTCCCGCAGCGGCCTCGGCGATCTGCGCCGCAGGCGGCAGCACCCCCGCACGGCCGATGAGTCACCACGATGACGCGGAAGAGGAACACCATGCGTGTCTGCCAGGTATGCGCCCTGAAAGAGGACCACCCCGGGGTCACCCTCGGCGACGACGGGGTGTGCAGCCTGTGCCGCCTCGGGCTCGTCGGCGAACTGCTGGAGAACTTCAGCTACACCGACCAGGTCCACGAGGAGTTCACCCGCAGCGGCCCCAATCCGAACGGCCCCTACGACTGCCTGTTCATGTACAGCGGCGGCAAGGACAGCACCTTCATGCTGGACAAGTTCGTCAACGAATACGGCAAGCGGGTCCTTGCCTACACCTTCGACGTGCCGTTCGAGAGCACGCACGCGGCCGACAACATCGCACTGGCCCGGGAGAAGATTCCCGCCACCTTCGTGCTCGACTCGGACGACGACAACATCAAACTGGTGATGCGGGAGGTGTTCAAAAAGCCCGTCACCAAACCCGGGAAGTATCTCGACGAGAAACTCCCGTGCGCCTCCTGCCGGACGTTCTTCGTGATCCGGGCGATCATCTACGCCTTCCAGCACCGCATTCCGTACATCGCGCTGTGCGCGGACCCGCAGCAGATTCTCACCATGGAATCCGACACCCGGGAAGTGGTGCGCGGCTTCTACCAGACCTTCGGTTCCCAGTTGACCGACACCGTATTCCGCAGCGAAGCCGAGAAGGTGCTCTTCGCCGATGACGAGGAACTCCCGAAAATCGTCTTCCCGTTCATCGCGATGCGCTACCAGTACGACCCCGACCGCATCGTGGCCGACCTCAAGGCCAAGGGACTGTACAACTCGTCCCCGCTGGAGACGCACTGCACCCTGTTCCCGCTGCTGAACTACTACTCCTTCAAGCACTGGAACTGCATGTTCTACAAGCTCAACGCCGCCAGCCACCGCCGCTCGGTCCGACGCAACAAGAACTACGACCGGTCCACCTTCAGCATCACCTTCCCCCGTGCGGCGGACCTGCCCGCGATCGAGGAGCGGATGAAGCACGCCGTCCTCGACATCGCCGAGGAACGCGGCGACCCCGCGGAGCACCGAAGCGCACTCATGGAGATCTTCCGGGAACTGGGCGCCACCGACGACGCGGCCCGGTTCGTCACCGAAGGCTTCCTGGGCATGCGGACCGTGGCCACGGACCTGGGCATCACCCTCTAGCACTCTAGGCGGAAACACCATGCAGCAGTCAGCGGAGATCAGGGAATCCGACATCGCCATCATCGGGATGGCGTGCCGATTCCCCGAAGCCGCCACCACCGACACCTTCTGGAGCAACCTGCGGGAAGGCCGGGAGAGCATCCGGTTCTTCACCGACGAGGAGCTCCTGGCCGCCGGCGCCGACCCGGAGGAACTCCGGCGACCCGGCTATGTGAAGGCCGGACACGTCTTCCCGGACCTGGAGGCGTTCGATGCCGGGCACTTCGGCATCCCGGACGACGAGGCGGAGATCCTCGACCCCCAGCACCGCCACTTCCTGGAGTGCTCCCTGGCCGCCCTCGAGGACGCCGGGTACGAACCCTCCGGATACCCCGGCGACATCGGAGTCTTCGCCGGGGCGGGCATGAACACCTATCTCCTCACCCACCTCGCCGAGCGCTACCAACGCGAGTCGTCGGTGGGGCACTACCGGATGATGCTCGCCAACGACAAGGACTTCCTGGCCACCCGGGTCTCCTACAAGCTCAACCTGCGGGGACCGAGCATCAGCGTCAACACCGCCTGCTCCACCGCCCTGGTAGCCGTCCACCAGGCATGCCTGAGCCTGCTCGCCGGGGAGTGCGACCTCTCCCTGGCCGGAGCCGTCCATCTGCGCGTGCCCCAGACGGCGGGCTACCTCCACCAGGACGGCATGATCTTCTCCCCGGACGGCCACTGCCGAGCCTTCGACGCGGACGCGGGCGGCACCGTGATCTCCAGCGGCGTCGGCGTGGTGGTGCTCAAACGCCTGGCCGCGGCGGTGGCGGACGGGGACACCGTCTACGCCGTGATCAAGGGGACGGCGGTGAACAACGACGGCTCGACCAAGCCCGGCTACACCGCCCCCAGCGTCGAACGCCAGGCGGACGTCATCCGCGACGCCCAGCGCGTCGCCGAATGCCCGCCGGACACCATCGCCTACGTGGAAGCCCACGGCACCGGCACCCCGCTCGGCGACCCGATCGAGGTGGCCGCGCTCAGCCGGGCGTTCGACGGAGTGGAAGCCGGCCGGGTCCTGCTGGGCTCCGTCAAGACCAACATCGGGCATCTGGACACCGCCGCCGGCATGGCCGGGCTGATCAAGACGGCCCTGATGCTGCGCCACCGGACCATCGTGCCCAGCCTGCACTTCCGCACCCCCAACCCCGACCTCGAACTGGACCGCGGGCCGTTCCGGGTCGCCACCGGGACGACCGCCTGGCCGCAGGGCGCGGGCCCGCGGCGCGCCGGGGTCAGCTCTTTCGGCGTGGGCGGCACCAACGCCCACGTCATCCTGGAGGAGCCCCCGGCC
>NZ_SRID01000288.1 GCF_004684805.1 Streptomyces palmae | reverse complement strand
GGGCTGCGCGATGGGGGGTGCGGCTGCCGCGGGTGCGGGGGCTCGGCGGCCTCGGTGGAGCGCCCCGACTCAGCCGATTCCCTCCGTCGCGCAGTTGCCCTGGGGACCCTGGACCCGGCAGTTCGGGCCGAGTGCCGGGACGGCGGCCGGCTCCCGCCGCATGGGCGCACCGGCCATCGGCACCGCGCCCTGCCCGATGGAGGCGCTCGGCCGCACCACACCGCCGTTCGACTCGGTCGGACCGGCCGGGGCGACCGGCTCGGTGGCCCCGCCGGACCGCGCGGCCCCGCTGGGGTGCGCGGAGGCACCCGGCCGCGCGGCGGCACTCGGCTTCGCCGACCCGCTCGGCTTGGCCGTACCGCTGGGCTTGGCCGCGCCGCTCGGCTTGGCCGCAACGCTCGGCTTGACCGCGCCGCTCGGCTTGACCGCGCCGCTCGGCTTGGCGGCGCCGCTCGGCTTGGGCGTACCACTCGGCTTGGCGGGCAGCGAGGGACCGGTGGACCCGGTCGACTCCGCCGAGACCCCCGACCGCGCCGACACGCTCGGCTTCGCCGAGGTCGCCGGCCGCCCGGACTCCGCCGTCTTCTCCTTCAGCCGTTCCAGCTTCGTCAGCTGCTTGTCCAGGATCTTGCCCGGCACGCGGAAGCCGGCCGCGTAGTGCTTGAGGTCGAGGGCGGCGAAGAAGGCGATGGTCCGGCCGGACCGCACCGCGACCAGGTTCAGTACGACCCGCTGGCCTCCGGTGCGCGCGGTCATCGCGTAGCCGAGGCTCTCGTCGCCGCGCGCGCCGACGTCCACCGTGTGGACCTCGGTGTAGCGGGCCTTGTCCTGGCCGACCCGGGTCCCGAAGCCGGACCGGCAAGCGGCCGTCGCGGTCCGCAGGTCGGTCATGAAGCGCTGGGCGGTCCGCCCGGGGGCCTTGCCGGCGGCCTGCCGGTCCGGCTCGGCCGCGAAGGAGCTGAGACTGACGGTGACGAACTTCGACGGGTCGGCGGCCGCGACGATGCCCCGGCTGACCGTGTCCCGGGCGTCCGGGCCGGGCTTGAAGCCGGTGGACGCGGCGAGCGCCTCGCACGCGGGCTCGGCGGCCTTCGGCGTCCGGGTGCCGTCGTTCCTGCGGACGCTGATGGTGTAGCCCTTGAGGTCGCCCTGGCTGAGCACGTAGGGATCCAGCGGGGAGGCGGGCGCCGAGTCGTCCGGGCCGGTGGTCTCGGGGCTCGGCGCGGGGGTACCGGCCTGGTCTTTCGAGCAGGCCGCCGCCGATCCCAGCACCGCCAGGATCAGCAGGGTGGCCAGGGCCGCGCCGCCGCCCCGGGTGCCCGACCGTTCATCCGCCCGCTTGTCCACGCGCTGTCACCCCGCTGGTCGAACCGGTGTGATACCGGTGTGCGATCTTGACATACGGCAGGTGGGCCGCCTACCCATCGCGGGTGTGCGGCCCACCACGTGCTTCCCCATCAGATCAGAACGGGATCTGGGCCGTCGGCACCGGCGCGCCGGGCATCGCCCGGGTGAACTGCCCGACCGGAAGTCCGCCGATCAGACCGGCGTTGCCGCCGTTCGCCCGCCGCGCGGTGCCGGACTTCTTCCCATGCTCCTTGTGGGTGAACTTTCCGGTGAACTCGCCGTCGAACCCGTGCCCGCTCGGCACGGGCACCGGCATGGGGATGGCCGCGGAGGCGGATCCGGCGCCGGCGGCGAGCGCCGCGGCACCGAGGGTGATGGCACCGAGGGCCTTGAGGGTTCCCTGCTTCATATGCGTGACGTCCTTGTCGGCGATTCCTGAGCGGTGCCGCAAAGTAACCGCCGCCGCATCCGGACGGCAAACGCCGAAACGGCCGGGATTCTTATGACCCGGCCGTTTTTCATTTAACCGCGGGAGGTCCCGGGATTTCGGCGATCAGCCCTGGTCAGCGGCGGTGTCGCAGACCGTCGTGGGCACCTGGGTGACCGAACGGAAGAGCCATTCGGACTTCAGTTCGGCATATCCGGGCTTGATCACATCATTGATCATGGCAAGGCGTTCACCGAAAGGAATGAAGGCCGACTTCATGGCATTGACCGTGAACCACTGCATGTCGTCGAGGGTGTATCCGAAGGTCGAGACCAGGTGCTCGAATTCCCGGCTCATGTCGGTGCCGCTCATCAGCCGGTTGTCGGTGTTGACGGTGGCCCGGAAGTGCAGTCGGCGCAGCAGGCCGATGGGGTGCTCGGCGTACGAGGCGGCGGCACCGGTCTGCAGGTTGGAGGTGGGGCACAGCTCCAGCGGGATCCGCTTGTCCCGCACATAGCTGGCCAGCCGGCCCAGCCGCACCGAGCCGTCCTCGGCGACCTGGATGTCGTCGATGATCCGCACCCCGTGGCCCAGCCGGTCGGCGCCGCACCACTGGAGCGCCTGCCAGATGGAGGGCAGCCCGAACGCCTCGCCGGCGTGGATGGTGAAGTGGTTGTTCTCCCGCTTGAGGTACTCGAAGGCGTCCAGGTGGCGGGTGGGCGGGTAGCCCGCCTCGGCGCCGGCGATGTCGAAGCCGACCACGCCCAGGTCGCGGTAGCGGTTGGCGAGTTCGGCAATCTCCAGGGCGCGCGCGGCGTGCCGCATGGCGGTCAGCAGGGCGCCGACCCGGATCCGGTGGCCGTTCTCCCTGGCCCGACGCTCGCCCTCGCGGAAGCCCTCGTTGACCGCCTCGACCACCTCTTCGAGGGTGAGGCCCGCCTCCAGGTGCTGCTCGGGGGCGTACCGCACCTCGGCGTAGACGACACCGTCGGCGGCGAGGTCCTCGGCGCACTCGGCGGCCACCCGCACCAGCGCCGCACGGGTCTGCATGACGGCACAGGTGTGCGCGAAGGTCTCCAGGTAGCGCTCCAGCGAACCGGAGTCGGCCGCCTCGCGGAACCAGATGCCGAGCTTCTCCGGGTCGGTCTCCGGAAGGTTCTGGTACCCGGTCTCGCGGGCCAGGTCGACGATGGTGGCCGGGCGCAGTCCGCCGTCCAGGTGATCGTGCAGCAGCACCTTGGGGGCACGGCGGATCTGGTCGGTGGTGGGGCGTTCGTTGTACTCGCTCGTCATCTTCCGAACCATAGCCCCTACGCGCGTAGATCACCTCCGATAGATACGGAACAGTGACCACCGAGCGAGGGGGAGTACACCCGTGCTTCTGCCATCGTTCTGCCATGGCTCAGCAAACGTTGCCGGAACGGGGCGCCCGGCTGGGGCGCGCGATGGGCGCGGCGAGTGCGGGACGTACCGTGCACGGCGTGGTGCTGCTGCTCCCCGGGGGTGTCCCCGAAGGCACCGGGCGGCCCTCCCGATGGGCCGCGTCGCTGGTCCGGCCGCTGGCCCGCCGGCTGGTGCGCGCGGCCGGCGGAGAGGGGCTGACCGCGCATCAGGTGCACTACCGCTGCCGGGGCTGGAACGGCACCGCGGCCCACCCGGCCCAGGACGCCGAGTGGGCCGCCGACGAGGTGGTGCGCCGCTACGGCGACGTACCGATCTGCCTGGCCGGCCACGGCATGGGGGGACGCGCGGCGCTGCGGGCCGCCGGGCACCTCGCGGTCACCTCGGTGCTGGCCCTGGCCCCCTGGCTCCCCGAGCCGACCGCCGAACCGGATCCCGACCCCGTCAAGCAGCTGGTGGGCCGTCAGGTGCTGATCGCCCACGGCACCAACGACGCCGTCGCCGAGCCCGACCTGTCCTACCGGCTCGCCGAACGGGCGAAGAAGGTCAACCGCGATATCTGCCGCTTCGAGGTCCACACCGACCGGCACCGCCTGTACCAGCACCGCACCGAGGTACTGGCGCTGGCGGCGGACTTCCTGCTCGGCTCGCTCTTCCACCACGGCTTCTCCCGCCCGGTCACCGACGCGCTGGCGGCCCCTCCCCCGCTGGGCCTGCGGATGCCGCTGGCCGCGGGCTTCGGACGCAACCTGCCGCACGGCTGACGGCGGGTGGTCTGCGGCCCGCTTCCATGGTTCGGGCGCGGGTGAGCCGCCCCCGAGGGGGTCAGCCGCGCGCGAGGTGGCCGGCGTATTCGAGGCGTGGCCTGCGCGTGAGGTGGCCTGCGTCACGGCGTGGCCTGTGCGAGACGCGTCGCCTGCCTCGGACGCGGCCTGGGTCGGGTACCCCCACGCGGCCTGCGCGAGACCGGGCCTGCGTTCGGCGTGATCCGCCCAAGGACGTGGCCCACCCAGGACGTGACCCGCGTGGGGATACGGCCCGCGCTGAGGCGCGACCCGCGCTAGGACGTGGCCCGGGACGAGGCCGGCTGCCGGTCGGCGCCTTGGCCGGTCGGATCGCATTCGGCCCCGACGTCGGTCACCGCCAGGGACCGGGGACCGGGGCCGCCCTGGGTCGGCAGGGTCCGCTCGGCCAGGGCCTGCTCCAGGTGCTGGACGCGGTAGTGCTGCCTGCGCGCGATGCGTTGCAGGTCCATCACGACGCGGAGGAACTCGTCCATCTCCCCCGCTCGGCTGAGGATGTCGTCGGGCACCCTCGCGTCACCGCGCTGGGCGTCCTCCTCCTGTTCGAGCAGGGCCTGCGCCCATGCCCGGGTCACGGGCTTGAACTGGGTCGGGTGGTTGGCCACGATCCGGGCCCGTACGACGAGGTCGTTCTCGGCTGCCGCCACGTGCAGGCCGGTGTCCTTGTTGCGCGCCCCGAACAGCGGCTCGGCGATGTGGTGTGCGGTGAACCCCCGCTCTGCGCAGCCGATCCAGAAGTCCCAGTCCTCGCCGGCCCGCATGCCCTCGTCGTAGCCGCCCACGGCCGTCCAGACCTCGCGGCGGTACAGCGAGCAGTAGAACATGATCAGTCGTTGGAGCAGCAGTTCCCTGCTGTAGGGCGGCAGCGTCAGCACCTGCGGCGGCACGTCCTCCGCGTCGGTGAAGACGAAGAGGTCGGTGGAGGCGATCGCGATGCCCGGCTCGGCGTCGAGCAGGCCGGCGGTCTTCTCCAGCATGGTGGGGGCGATCACGTCGTCGGCGTCGAGCGGCAGGATGTAGCGGCCGTCCGCGGCGGAGATCCCGGCGTTGCGCGCGGCGGATACTCCCGCGTTGGCGCGGCGGAGCAGCCGCACCCGCCGGTCGGGGTGCCGGTCGATGAATGCCTGGGCCACGTCCGGGGAGTCGTCGGTACTGCCGTCGTCGACGATGACGATCTCCCAGTCGGCGAAGGTCTGCCCGAGCACGCTGTCCAGCGTCTGCGGCAGATAGCGGCCGTAGTTGTAGCAGGGGATGACCACCGAGACCGCGGGCGCTCGCTTGACACTCATCCGTCGTCCTTCTTCCCTTCGGGCCTTCAGGGGCGAGCACCGTGGTCCTCGCTTGCCAGGCGCCTGTTCAGACAGTCGGTACGGCCGGTCGGCCGGCCGGTTCCGACCAGTGGTGGGGGTGCACCACCTCGAGTCCGGGCAGGGCCCAGCAGGTGGTGCCCATGTCCTTGGCCAGGGCCGCCAGGCCCTCGGTCTCGATGAGGTGCCGGTACGGGACCGGTGGGAACACCAGGCCCGCCCGGTGCAGATCCGCCCGCACCAGCAGGACCGTGCCGCCGACCGAGTCGATGCGGACGAGTTCGTGGCCGCCGAGCTCGTCGAGGTGGGCCCTGCCGAAGCCCCTGGGGGGTTGCAGGATTCCGTCGCGAATCCACTGGGACCAGTTCAGGGCACGTGCGTCCGGGCGCAGGAGGAAGGTGTTGAGGTCGAAGCTGGGCCCGTTCGGCTCGCTGACGCAGTGCGGTACGACGATGTCCTTCCGCGCGGCCAGCAGCCGCTGGACGAGGTCGGGCGGGTAGCTGGTCACATCGACATCCACCCAGAGCACCCACTGCTCGTCGCTGAGCGCGCGGGAGAGCAGATGGTTGCGCACCCTGGCCAGCGCGGCCCTGCGCTCGCGCTGGACGCCCGGCTCCCAGCGCTGGCCGGGCAGGCGGACCCCGGCATGGTGGCGTACGAGCGTCACCCGGCGGTACCGCCGCTCCAGCTCCGGCAGCGCGCGCTGGAGCACGTCCCAGGTCTCGTCCTGGCTGTCCCCCTCCAGCAGGCCCAGGGAGATCGCCTCGTGCGGGTAGTCCAGACCGCGGAGGTTGTCGAAGTAGCCGGGCAGGAACCGGGCCGCGTCCTTGACCGGGGTGAGCACCAGGACCGAGGGGCGGTCGGCCACCGGCGCCGGGGCCGGCTCGCTGACCACCCACCTCGCCCGGTGCGTCCGCAGGTCGTCGGCGCCCGACCCGGCCCCCGCGTCCGTGCCGGGGCCCGCGTCGGTACGAACGCCGCTCACGGTCTCGGCCTCGGCCGGGGCGTCGTAGGTGACGTCGGCCTGGGTCGGGACGTCGGAAGCGGCCTCGACCCGGACCGGGACGTCGGAAGCGGCCTCCGTCGCGGCCGGGGCGTCGGAGGCGGCGTCCGTCGCGGCGGCGGCGAGGTCCGCCGGGTCGATGGGCAGCCGCGCGGCCATCGCCAGAAGCTGCTCGACGTAGTCACCGCCGGTCCACACCTGCGGCGCGACGTCGAAGATGCGCTGGAAGTGGGCGGGCTCGAAGGTGTTGTTCTCATGGCAGACATAGGTGTAGAGCTCCGGTACGTCGACCGAGACGACCCGGCTGTTGCTGACCACATGGGCCGCGACGGGAGTGTCCTCGCCGCGGCGTTGCTCCGGGTAGCGGGGCAGCGCCGACTTCGCGCAGAGCATGGTGCCCTCCCACACGCGCAGGTGGGAGACGGCGAGTTCGCGGCGGGCGGGCCGCCACAGCCGCTCCCGCGCGAGGAAGCACGCCTCGGCTCCCACCGCGAGGACCGCCGCCATCTGCACCTCGACCCGCTCCGGGTCGCACAGGTCGTCGTCGTCCCACTGGCACACGTACGCCCCGGTCGCCCGGTCCACGGCGATGTTGCGCAGGGCCCCGAGGGTTTGCCCGTCCGGTGGGAGCCGGTGGAAGCGGATGCGCGGGTCACCGAGGCCCCGGACGTGCCGTTCCAGGGTGTCGTCGCGGCTGTCGTCGACCACCACCAGCTCTTTCTCCTGGTAGGTCTGCGCCAGGAAGCAGCGGATCGCGCGCTCGGCCAGCGCGGGGCGGTCCTTGGTCACCATCAGGCAGGACACCGTCGGAGCCGGGGCGCCCGAGGCCCAGCGCAGACGCTGCGCCTCCAGGTCAAAGGCCCCGTCGGCGAGGGGGCGCAGGCCCTGGCTGGTCCAGAACCGCACCCTGGTGTGCTGCGAGGGCCGCGGCGCCCAGGATTCCTCCGCGGACCAGGAACCGGCCCCGTGGTGCACGGCGAAGGCCCGGTCCTGGTCGATCTCCGGCGGCCCGAACAGTCGGGCCGCCACGGGGTTCACCTTGGGGTAGAGCAGTTCCGGGCCCACCACGGTGATCGATCCGTCCTCGGGCGCGTTCTCCAGCGCCCGGGTGAGGAAGAAGGGGCCCGAGACATCCAGGGCGTCGGTCAGGGTGTGGGCGCCCACCAGCTCCCGGTGCACATGTGCCCAGAGGGGATGCCCCGGCGCGGAGGCGATGAACGCGTTGCCCACGATGCGGCGCAGGCCCCGCCGACGCGCCGACGGCAGGCGGGTGTGCGCGGGCGGCTCGCACCCGAGTACGAGCCGGCGTCCGCTGAGCAGCTCCCCCGTGGGGCGCAGGCACTCGACGTCCAGATCGGCGTACACACCACCGAAATGATCGACGAGAAAATACCGGATGACGTCGGCACGCATGACCGGGTTGGGATATCCGTCATAGATCGGAAGGAACCACGGGTAATGCTCCTCAAGAAAGGAGCGACTTTCCGCGTCCGTCCACAATCGGTATTCCCAACCCGGATGACGGCGCCTCCAGGAATCCACCCAGTTCTGCCACCGGGCGGGTACGTCGGCATCCACCCAGGCCTGATGGATCAGCTCCGGAATACTGCTCTGCTCGGACATCCGCTACTAGGCCCCTCCGTCATGTGACCGCGTTACCGGGCACAACGAAAGGCGAGAAGTCCGGCAGTGGGATCGCCCTCATCTTCACCTGTTCGGACGCCAGGAGCAGAGAGTTCCCGGAGCTTTTCTCCGGCATCCACCGGCCCCGCCGGCGTCAGCGCCTGATGTTGGCGCAGACGACGCTCGGACCCTCGACGGGGAAGAAGATCAGGTTGCCGATGGTGCTGACGGCAGCCTCGGAGCTGCAGCGGTTCGTCTGCGGGCCGTGGTGCTTCCCGAACGTCCGGTCGAAGTTCAGGCAGCTGACCGTCGGGCTGCCGATGGTGTCGTCGATGTCGGCGGAGGAAACACCGGTGCAGTTGTTGACCTGCGCTCCGGAATTCCCGCTATTCGTGCGGTGTCCGCCACCGCCGGCCTGCGCGGCACCCGCCCCGAGTACCACGGTTCCCGCGGCGGCGGCCAGGATTGCGGCAGTCCTACCAATTCCCATAGCGATCTCCAGATTCTCTTCGACTAGGTCGCTCGCCCAGATGCTTCCATGAACACCGAGCGACACAAAGCACCCACCGCGTGTTTTTCTCGCACCGCGGATCATCGGCGCCCACGGCCGCACCGGCAAACGATCGCCACACTCCAAGAGGCGATACCCCCATTCGAATACCCTCCCGTCCGACCGCACCATTCGCCGTGAAAGATCCGGTGAATGCACTGAAAATACCGGCGGATGCTCGATCCGGCGCGGGGACGGGGGCGTGACGCCGCGGCTCGCGGGTGAGGGGACCGGAAGGGACCCGGCCGCGGGCCTCCGGGCCGTACCGGACGAGGATGCCCCCGGACGGCCGGCCGCCGTTCCCCGCCCGGTGCGCTCCGGATGGGCGAGATGGACGGCCGGCCCGAACGCCCACGGCGGCCGGGAGGGGGAAGGGCCGCCGGCCGAGCCCTCGGCGCCTGATGTTCCCGCGTGTCAGCGCCTGATGTTCACGCAGGTGACGCTCGGCCCCTCGAACCGGGTCGGCAGGATCCGCAGGTCGCCCACGTTCCCCAGGGCCGCGTCCACCTGGCAGTCGTTCACCTGCCGTCCGCCGCCATGGGCTCGGCCCGAGGTCCGCTCGTTCACACAGGTGAGGTGCGGCCCGCCCAGGACGTTGACGAGGGAGACGCTGGTGCAGTTGTTGATCTGGTCCCCGCCACCCCCGCCGCTCC
>NZ_SRID01000287.1 GCF_004684805.1 Streptomyces palmae | reverse complement strand
CGGGGACGGTCGGGGCTGCTGGGCAGGCGAACTACGCGGCTGCCAACGCCTATCTGGACGCGTTGGCCGAGCAGCGTCGGGCCGCGGGTCTGCCCGCGACCTCGGTCGCCTGGGGCCCCTGGGCCGACGGCGGCATGGCCGCCCAGGCCGAGGTCATCAGCAGCCGGATGGAGCGTTTCGGGCTGCCCGCGATGGCCCCGGAGCTGGCCGTGGCCGCCCTCCAGCAGGCCCTGGACCAGGACGAGACCTGCCTGGCCATCACGGATATCGACTGGCAGCGGTTCGCCGCCGGACTGCGGGCCACCCGACTGGCCGCACTGTTCGGCGAGTTGCCGGAGGTACGGCAGCTGCGCCTGGAGCCGGAGCAGGGCGCGGCCGAGGGCCACGCCCAGGGCGACGAGGGCCCCGCGTTGGCCCAGCGACTGGCGGGCATGCCGGATGCCGAGCGGGAGCGCTTCCTGCTGGACCTGGTACGTACCCACACGGCCACCGTGCTCGGGCACGCCAACCGCGAGAACGTCGGAGCGGAACGGGGATTCTTCGAGATGGGCCTGGACTCGCTCACCGCGGTGGAACTCAGGAACCGGCTGAGCACGGCCGGCGGACTGCGGCTCCAGCCCACCGCCCTCTTCGACTACGCGACGCCACTGGCCCTGGCCCGCCACCTCAAGGCCGAACTGGTCACCGAGGGCGGGCCGGACGCGGGGTCCTGGTCGCAGGAGCTCGACCGGCTGGAGTCCGCGATCGCCGGTGCCCAACTGGACGAACTGGCGCGCTCCAAGGCGGTCGTTCGGCTCCAGGCGCTGCTGGCCAAGCTCGGCGAGGGCGACAACTCGGCGGCGGAAGAACTGAATTACGATCTTGAAGACGTGTCGGTCGATGAGCTGTTCGATGTCATCGACCGGGAACTCGGGGATGCCTGAGATGCGCGCGAACTGTCTGGTTTCTTCGAGGGGGCGGAGCTAGATGTCGAACGAACAGAAGCTGGTGGACTACCTCAAGCGGGTGATGGCGGACCTCCGCCAGACCCAGCGGAGGCTCCGCGACGTCGAGGACAAGTCCCGTGAGCCCATCGCGATCGTGGCGATGAGCTGCCGCTTTCCCGGCGGGGCGCAGTCACCGGAGGCGCTGTGGGAGCTGCTGGCCCACGGCACGGACACCATCGGCACCTTCCCCACCGACCGCGGCTGGGACCTCGACGCCCTCTACGACGAGGATCCCGACCGCAAGGGCACCTCCTATGTTCGTGAGGGCGGATTCCTGCACGAGGCGGGGGAGTTCGACCCTGGCTTCTTCGGGATCTCGCCGCGTGAGGCGCTGGCCATGGACCCGCAGCAGCGGCTGCTGCTGGAGACCACCTGGGAGACCTTCGAACGGGCCGGTATCGAACCGGCCACCCTGCGCGGCAGCAAGGCCGGGGTGTTCATGGGCACCAACGGCCAGGACTACGCGGTCGCCCTCCGCCAGGCCCCGGAAGGAGTCGAGGGCTATCTGGCCACCAGCAGCGCGGCGAGTGTGGTCTCCGGCCGGCTCTCCTACACCTTCGGTCTTGAGGGCCCGGCGGTCACCGTGGACACCGCCTGCTCGTCGTCGCTGGTCGCCCTGCACCTGGCGGTGCAGGCGCTGCGGCAGGGCGAGTGCTCGCTGGCCCTGGCCGGCGGCGTCACCGTGATGACCACCCCCGGCCTGTTCGTGGAGTTCAGCCGGCAGCGGGGGCTGGCGACTGACGGCCGCTGCAAGCCGTTCGCGGCGGCGGCCGACGGCACCGGCTGGGGCGAGGGCGCCGGTGTCCTGCTGCTGGAACGCCTCTCCGACGCCCGCCGCAACGGGCACCCGATCCTGGCCGTGGTGCGCGGCTCCGCCGTCAACCAGGACGGCGCCAGCAGTGGACTCACCGTCCCCAACGGAATCTCCCAGCAGCACGTCATCCTCCAGGCCCTGGCGAACGCCCGGCTCTCCGCCGGCGAGGTGGACGCGGTGGAGGCGCACGGTACGGGGACGACCTTGGGTGACCCGATCGAGGCGCAGGCGCTGTTGGCCACCTATGGCCAGGACCGTCCCGAGGACCAGCCGCTGTGGCTGGGGTCGATCAAGTCGAACATCGGTCATACGCAGGCCGCCGCTGGTGTGGCGGGTGTGATCAAGATGGTGTTGGCGATGCGGCATGGTGTGCTGCCGGAGTCGCTGCACGTGGATGAGCCCTCGCCGCATGTGGACTGGTCGGCGGGTGCGGTGCGGCTGCTGACCGAGGCCACTCCCTGGCCGGATCGTGAGGCGCCGCGCCGGGCCGGTGTGTCGGCCTTCGGCGTCAGCGGCACCAACGCGCATGTGGTGCTGGAACAGGCCCCTGCGGCGGAAGCCGAGGAGCAGACCGAGGAGAACGGCCCCGAGCAGCAGCCGCTGAACGTCGACACGACCCCGGCGGCGGCCCCCGAGGTGCTGCCCTGGCTCCTGTCCGCCAAGACGGAGGCCGCCCTCCGCGCCCAGGCCGAGCGGCTGCTGTCCTTCGTGGGCGGGCGGCCGGAGGTGTCGGCGGCCGACATCGGACACTCCTTGGTGGCGACCCGGGCCGCCTTCGAGCACCGTGCGGTGGTGCTGGGCGCGGACCGTGCCGGGCTGCTGGAGAACCTGGCAGCGTTGGCCGAGGGTCGGGATGCCTCGGGTGTGGTGCGTGGTGTGGCGGGTGCGGGGGAGCGGTGTGTCTTCGTCTTCCCTGGTCAGGGTTCGCAGTGGGTGGGGATGGGTGCCGCGCTGCTGGACTCCTCGCCGGTGTTCGCGGCGCGGGTGGCGGAGTGCGCTGCGGCGCTGAGTCGCTTTGTCGACTGGTCGTTGGTGGATGTGCTGCGGGGTGTGGAGGGTGCCGCCTCGTTGGAGCGGGTGGATGTGGTGCAGCCCGCGCTGTGGGCGGTGATGGTGTCGCTGGCGGAGGTGTGGCGGTCGTACGGGGTCGAGCCGGCGGGGGTGATCGGGCACTCGCAGGGTGAGATCGCGGCGGCGGCGGTCGCTGGGGCGCTCTCGTTGGAGGATGCGGCGCAGGTCGTCGCGCTGCGGTCGAAGGCGCTGTTGGCCCTGTCGGGTCTGGGCGGCATGGTGTCCGTGTCCCTGCCGCACGAGGCCGTATCCGAGCGGTTGGAGCGGTGGGGTGAGCGGCTGTCGGTGGCCGCGGTCAACGGTGCGTCCTCCGTGGTGGTCTCGGGTGATGTCGAGGCCCTGGACGAGCTGTTGGCGGAGTGCGAGCGGGAGGAGATCCGAGCCCGCCGCATCCCCGTCGACTACGCCTCCCACTCCGCTCATGTGGAGAGGATCGAGGGCGAGTTGCGAGAGGTGCTGGCCGGGATCACCCCCCGTACCTCCACTGTCCCCTTCTACTCCACGGTGACCGCCGAGCTGATCGACACGGCCGTCCTGGACGCCGACTACTGGTACCGCAACCTGCGCCAGACCGTCCGCTTCGACGAGACGGTGCGGGCACTGCTGGCCGACGGGCACGAGATCTTCATCGAGGCCAGCGCCCACCCCGTCCTGACCGTGGGCATCGAGCAGACCGCCGACGACCTGGACACCCCGGCCACCGCCATCGGCTCGCTGCGCCGTGACGAGGGCGGCCTGGACCGCTTCCTCACCTCGCTCGCCGAGGCGTACACCGCCGGTGCCCCCGTGGACTGGCGGAAGGCGTTCGAAGGCAGCGGTGCGCGGCCGGTCGAGCTGCCCACCTACGCCTTCCAGCGGCAGCGCTACTGGGTGGAGCCGACCGAGACGGTGGGGGACGTGGCCTCCGCCGGGCTGGGCGCCGCCGACCATCCGCTGCTGGGTGCGGTGGTGTCGCTGGCGGACCATGACGGGCTGGTGCTGACCGGGCGGCTCGGCCTGCGCACGCACCCGTGGTTGGCCGACCATGCGGTGCTGGGCACCGTGGTGGTGCCGGGCACCGCGCTGGTCGAGCTGGCGGTACGCGCCGGTGACCAGGTGGGGTGCGCCCAGGTCGAGGAGCTGACCCTGGAGGCGCCGCTGGTGCTGCCGGAACAGGGCGCGGTGCAGGTCCAGTTGGTGGTCGAAGGACCGGACCCCTCGGGACGTCGCGCGCTGACCGTCTACTCCCGGGCCGAGGACGCCGAGGACTCGGCCTGGACCCGGCACGCCACCGGCACCCTGGCCGCCGAGGCTGCCGCCCCCGGCGGCCCGGCGGGCTCGGCGGACCTGGGCGTCTGGCCGCCCGCCGGCGCTCAACCGGTGGAGATCGAGGGGCTGTACGAGCGTCTGGCCGGCATCGGTCTGCGGTACGGGCCGGTGTTCCAGGGGCTTCGTGCGGCCTGGCGGCGCGGCGAGGAGTTGTACGCGGAGGTCGCGCTGCCGGACGGGGCGCGGCGCGAGGCAGCCAGGTTCGGTGTGCATCCGGCGCTGCTGGACGCGGCCCTGCACCTGGCGGGCCTGCCGGGCGACGAATCCGCCGGCGAGGCGGAGCCGGCCCGCTTGCCGTTCGCGTGGACCGGTGTGTCCCTGTACGCCACCGGGGCCGACATGCTCCGGGTGCGGCTGCTGCCGAACGGCGCGGAAGGGCTGTCGGTGCTGGTCGCGGACAGCACGGGTGCGCCGGTGGCATCCGTCGGCTCCCTGGTGGCGCGTCCGGTCGACCCCGGGCAACTGGCCGGCGGGCGGCTGCCGCAGGAGTCGATGTTCGGGCTGGACTGGGTCGGGCTGTCCACACCCTCCGCGCCGGTGACGGATCTCCAGTGGACGGTGCCCGAGCACGCCTGGGCGGTCGTCGGACCGGACGAGCTGGGGCTGGGCGACGCGCTGCGGACGGCCGGACATCCGGTGAGTGGCTACCCGGACCTGGCGGCGCTGGCCGATGCGGAGACCATGCCCGAGATGGTCTTCGTACCCCTTCGGGGGACTGCCCCGCAGTGCGCCGGCGAGTCCGCGCCGGGGGACACGGCCGCCGCCGTACGCGAGGCCGCCCACGACGCGCTGAAGCTGCTGCACACCTGGCTGGCCGGGGAGCGGTTCTCCGGCTCCCGGCTGGTGATCGTCACCCGTGGTGCGGTGGCCGCGAACTCCGACGAGGACGTCGACGATCTGGCGTCGGCCGCCGTCTGGGGCCTGGTGCGCTCGGCGCAGACCGAGCACCCCGGCCGCCTGCTCCTGGCCGACCTGGACGCCGATCCCGGCTCCCCGACCCTCCTGGCCTCCGCCTTCGCCCCGCGCCTGGAACCGTCCGGGCAGCAGGCAGACGCCCTCGCACACGACGAGCCGCAGCTCGCGGTGCGCGCCGGCGGCATCCACGCCCCGAGGCTCACCCGGGTCCGCGCCGAGGCCGAGGCAGCGCCCGTGTGGGGTGCTGAGGGCACGGTGTTGATCACCGGTGCGAGTGGGGTGCTGGGTGGTTTGGTGGCCCGGCATCTGGTGGTCGAGCACGGGGTTCGGTACCTGGTGCTGGCGAGTCGGCGTGGTCGTGGTGCGCCGGGGATGGCGGAGCTTGAGGCCGAGTTGGTCGGTCTGGGTGCCGTGGTGATGGTGGCGGCCTGTGATGCGGCGGATCGGGAGGCGTTGTCGGCTGTGCTGGCGGCGGTTCCGGTGGAGTATCCGTTGTCGGGTGTGGTGCATGCGGCGGGTGTGTTGGATGACGGGGTCATCGAGTCGTTGACGCCGGAGCGGGTTGACGCGGTGTTGCGTCCGAAGGTGGACGCGGCGGTCAATCTGCATGAGTTGACGGAGGGCTTGGGCCTGTCGGCGTTCGTGTTGTTCTCTTCGGCCGCTGCGACCTTCGGTGCTGCGGGGCAGGGGAACTATGCGGCGGCGAACGCGTTCCTGGATGGTCTGGCGTCGTACCGGCGGGCACGTGGGCTGGCGGGCTTGTCGCTGGCCTGGGGTTTCTGGGCCGAACGCAGTGAGATGACGGGCCACCTCGGCAACACCGAGATGACCCGGATGGCACGCGGCGGAGTGATCCCGCTGACCTCCGAGCAGGGCCTGGCGCTCTTCGACGCCGCGCACGCCGTGGACCGTTCCCTCCTGGTCCCGGCCAAGCTGGACCCGGCGGTGCTCCGCCGCCCCACCGCACCGGTGCCTCCGCTGCTGCGGGCCCTGGTCAGCGCCCCGACCCGGCGTACCGCCCAGTCCCAGACCGACTCCGAGGCCTCACTCAGGCGGCGGTTGGCCGGACTGGCCGAGGCCGACCAGGACCGGGTGCTGCTCGACCTGGTGAGCAGCGGGGTGGCGGCCGTACTCGGCTACGCGGCCACCGACACGGTGGACCCGGCACGCGCCTTCAAGGAGCTGGGCTTCGACTCGCTGACCGCCGTGGAGCTGCGCAACCGCCTCAACGCGGCCACCGGTCTGCGGCTGCCCGCCACCCTGGTCTTCGACTACCCCACGCCCTCCGCCCTCGCCCGTCACCTGCGGGCCGAGCTGTTCGAGGACAGCGCCCCGGCGGCGGCCAACGGCGTGCGGACGGCTTCCAGCAGCCAGGACGGCGGATCGATCGCCATCGTCGGCATGAGCTGCCGCTACCCCGGCGGCGTACGGACCCCCGAGGACCTGTGGCAGCTGCTGATACGCGGCGGGGACGCCATGTCCGGCTTCCCCACCGACCGCGGCTGGGACCTCGAGAACCTGCACCACCCGGATCCCGACCACCGAGGCACCGCCTACGCGGACCAGGGCGGATTCCTCTATGACGCGGGCGAGTTCGACCCGGCGTTCTTCGGGATCTCGCCGCGCGAGGCCCTGGCCATGGACCCGCAGCAGCGGCTGCTGTTGGAGACGTCCTGGGAGGCGATCGAGCGGGCCGGGATCGACCCGGACACCCTGCGCGGCAGCCAGACCGGGGTCTTCGCCGGGATCATGCACCACGACTACGCCTCTGGAGTGCACACCGCCCCCGAGGACGTGGAGGGCTACATAGGCAACGGCACCGCCGGAAGCGTCGCCTCCGGCCGGGTCTCCTACACCTTCGGTCTTGAGGGCCCGGCGGTCACCGTGGACACCGCCTGTTCGTCGTCGTTGGTGGCCCTGCACCTGGCCGCGCAGGCACTCCGACAGGGCGAATGCTCGCTGGCCCTGGCCGGCGGTGTGACCGTGATGTCCACCCCGGGCCTGTTCGTGGAGTTCAGCCGCCAGCGCGGACTCTCCCCGGACGGCCGCTGCAAGGCGTTCGCGGAGGCGGCGGACGGTACGGGCTTCTCCGAGGGCGCGGGCGTCCTGCTGCTGGAGCGGCTGGACGACGCCCAGCGCAACGGCCACCCGATCCTGGCGGTGGTACGCGGGAGCGCGATCAACCAGGACGGCGCCAGCAATGGCCTGACCGCGCCGAATGGTCCCTCGCAGCAGCGGGTGATCCGGCAGGCGCTGGCCGCTGCCGGGGTGTCGGCGGCCGAGGTGGACGCGGTCGAGGCACACGGTACGGGGACCACCCTGGGTGACCCGATCGAGGCGCAGGCGCTGCTGGCCACCTACGGCCAGGAGCACTCCACGGAGCAGCCCCTGTGGTTGGGCTCGGCCAAGTCGAACATCGGGCATACGCAGGCCGCCGCCGGTGTGGCGGGCGTCATCAAGATGGTGCTGGCGATGCGGCACGGTGTGCTGCCGCAGACCTTGCACGTGGACCAGCCGTCCTCCCATGTGGACTGGTCGATGGGCGCGGTGGAACTGCTCACCGAGCAGCGATCCTGGCCGGAGACCGGGCATCCGCGCCGGGCAGGTGTCTCCTCCTTCGGCGCCAGCGGCACCAACGCCCATGTGGTGTTGGAGCAGGCGCCTGCGGAGCCAGCGAAGATGAACGAGCCGGTCGCGGAGGTCCCCGGGAGCGGGGCGGTGCTGCCGTGGGTGGTGTCGGCTCGTTCGGAGGCGGGTCTGCGGGGGCAGGCGGCGCGTCTGCTGGAGCGTGTCGAGGCCGATCCTGGGGTCTCGGTGGCGGATGTGGCGCATTCGCTGGTGAGCACCCGGTCGCGGTTCGACCAGCGCGCGGTGGTTCTGGCGGCGGATGCGGCCGGTTTCGCGGCGGGTCTGGCCGGCCTGGCCTCCGGTGAGCCTGGTGCGGGGGTGGTCCAGGGGGTGGCGGGGCCGTCGGGTAAGTCGGCGGTGCTGTTCTCGGGCCAGGGCAGCCAGCGTCCCGGGATGGGTCGTGAGTTGTATGCGACGTATCCGGTGTTCGCGGATGCCTTCGACGCGGTGTGCGCTCGGTTCGATGGCGTGCTGGGGCGGTCGCTGCGGGAGGTGGTGTTCGCCGAGGCGGGCATCGAGGACGCCGAGCTGTTGAACCAGACGGCGTTTACGCAGTGTGGTCTGTTCGCGCTGGAGGTGGCGCTGTTCCGGCTGGTGGAGTCCTGGGGTGTGCGTCCGGACTTCGTGGGCGGTCATTCGATCGGCGAGTTGGCCGCCGCGCATGTGGCGGGTGTGCTGTCGCTGGACGATGCCTGCGTGCTGGTGTCAGCTCGTGGTCGGCTGATGCAGGCGTTGCCGGTGGGTGGTGCGATGGTGGCGGTGCAGGCTGCTGAGGCTGATGTTCTGCCGTTGCTGGTGGGGCGTGAGGCCGAGGTGGGCATCGCGGCTGTCAACGGTCCGGTGTCGGTGGTGCTGTCCGGCGCTGAAGATGCGGTCCTTGAGGTCGCTGAGAAGCTGGCGGCTTCGGGTGTGAAGACCAAGCGGTTGCGGGTCTCGCATGCGTTCCATTCGCCGTTGATGGAGCCGATGTTGGCGGAGTTCGCGGCGGTGGCCGAGGGGCTGTCGTATGTGGCGCCGTCCATCCCGGTGGTCTCCAACCTGACGGGTGCCGTGGCTTCCGCTGAGGATTTGTGTTCGCCCGGGTACTGGGTGCGGCATGTGCGGGAGGCCGTGCGGTTCGCGGCGGGTGTCGAGGCGTTGGCGGGTGCCGGGGCTTCGGTGTTCTTGGAGCTGGGTCCGGATGGAGTGCTGTCCGCGATGGGCCAGGACTCCTTGCCCGAGGCGGTGTTCGCGCCCGCGTTGCGCGCCGACCGCAACGAGGCCCAAGCACTCTCCGAGGCGCTTGCGCAGGTCTTTGTGCGGGGTGCGTCGGTCGATTGGGTTGAGGTGCTGCGTGCTGCTGGGGTGCGGGGGCGTCGGGTGGAGTTGCCGACGTATGCGTTCCAGCGGGAGCGGTTCTGGTTGGAGTCTGGGGTTGGTGTGGGCGATGTGGTGGGTGCGGGTT
>NZ_SRID01000286.1 GCF_004684805.1 Streptomyces palmae | reverse complement strand
GCGTACGGCGGGGCGAGGGTGGCCGCCGCGGGGGCGTCCCCGGTACGCGCCACCTCCTCCAGCGCCGCCAGGATCTGCTCGGCCGTGGCGCGCCGTACCGGATCCTTGGTCAGCAGGGCGCTCAGCACCGGCGCCAGACCGCCGGCCAGCTGCGCGGGGCGCGGCTCCTGGGTCACCACGGCGATGCACAGCGCGCTGAAGGTGTCCGCGCTGAAGGGGGCCTCGCCCTCGACCGCGGAGTAGAGCGTGGCGCCCAGCGCCCACAGGTCGTTCGCCGGGGTCGGCGGCTTGCCCTCCAACTGCTCGGGGGCCATGTAGGCCGGGGTGCCGATGACCGTGCCGGTGCGGGTGAGCGCCGTGGTCGCGTCGGCCATGTGGGCCACGCCGAAGTCGGTGAGGATCACCCGGTCGTCCATCAGCAGGACGTTGTCCGGCTTGAGGTCCCGGTGCACGATCCCGGCCGCGTGGGCCCGTTGGAGCGCCGTGACCATCGCCCTGCCGATCTCGGCGACCCGCCGTACCGGCAGCGGACCGCCCCGCGTGATCAACGCGGCGAGGGAGGCCCCGGTGACGTACTCCATGACGATGACCGGCGCGCCCTGGTGTTCGACCACATCGTGGACGGTGATGATCCCGGGATGGTTGAGCCGCGCGGCGGCGCGCGCCTCGCGCAGCACCCGCTGCACCAGCTGCTCGCGCTCCTCGTCGGTCACGCCCTGGGGGAGCAGGACCTCCTTGACCGCCACATCGCGCCCCAGCGTCTCGTCCTGACCGCGCCAGACGCGGCCCATGCCGCCCCGGCCGATCAGCTCCACAAGCCGGTACCGGCCACCGATCAGTGCCCCGCTCTCCGCTGCCACGGCACGGAACCTACCTCAGCGTCAGAACCAGAGCACCGAAGCCGACCGCATTCCTCCGCGCCGTGGCGGAGGCCGTCCGTCAGGTGTCGTAGTGGAACGTCTTCTTGAACGCGGCCATGGAGGTCGCCCCGATCCGCTCGCACCCGGTGTAGAAGGCCTGCTCGTTCTCCGCGTCGTAGCCGTTCACGGTGACCAACTGGGCCAGGGCGTCGTACTCCCGTTCGGCCTGCGCCTTGAAGTCCTCCTGGGACTGGTCGACCCCGGCGTGCCGGTGGAACTGCGAGCGGGCGGAACCGCCCTCCGGCGTGAACAGGGCATGGCTGTGCAGCGTCTCGAACAGGTCCAGGCCCGGGTCGGCGACCACCCGGTTGAGTGCGGCGATGGCGGCCGTCGGATTGGCCGCGGACCGGCGGAACTCTGCGCCCTGGATCACGGCCACGATCTTGGTCAGGCTCCGCCGGGCGTCGGCCTCCAGCCCCGTGAACGCGTTGCCCTCCGCGGTCAGCGCGTTGATCAGCCGCTTGGCGATCTGGTCGTTCTTCAGCCCGCTGGTCTTCGCCTCGTCGAAGAGGCCCCTGTAGCTGTGCCCGGACTGGCCCCCGGTGAGGAAGTTGCTGTTGGCGGCGATGCCGAACTTCTGGTCCTCGGTGTGCTTGTAGGTGAAGCCCGTCACCCCCTTGCCGCGGTCCCGGAAGGCGCCCAGCTCCTGCTGCACGCTCACCAGGGACAGCCGGCGGCGGACCTCCCCGAGGCGCTTGATCTTGGTGTCCTGGGAGATCTCGACGCCGTCCATTTGATCGGGCTTCGGAGAGGAGGCGGGCGGCGCGCCCGTACTGACCGCGATCGACTCCACCTGCGGCAGCGCCTTCGCCCGCTCCTGCCTGACCAGGACGTGGACCTGCTTGACGAGTTCCTCGTAGGACCTGGCGCTCACGGTGGTGCTCTCGTCCTTCGCCAGTTCCTTGACCCGGGCGATGATCGCGGCCTGGTCCGCCTCGGGCAGTTTCTTCAGCACGTTCGCCGCCCGCTCCCGCAGCCGCTCCTCGATGACCGACTCGCCGATCGAGTGGGGGCCCACCTTGACCGCACGCTGCACGGCCACCGGCCCCCCGGCCGCGGGTGCTCCCCCGGTCCATGCCCCGGGCCCTCTCGCGGCCCGCAGCAACGCCCCCACCGCCCGGTTGCCGGCCGTCCGCTGGAGGGAGAGCACCGCCCGGGCCGTGTGCGGGTGCGCGGGTGTGTGGGTGTGCGGACAGGGGGCGACGGCATCCCCTCTCGCCGGGGTCCGCCGGTGGCCGACGCGTTCCGACTCGGATCCAGGTTCCTGGTGTGCACGCATCACAGCTCCGGACTCGCGGTACCGGTCGTCGTCTCCCGGCGGGTCGATCTGCCATGGTCCCGCCGGCCGCAGCGCACCGGAAGGGCGGAAAGGGCAGCTGTGGGGGAAGCGCGCAGGGGGGCGAAGGGGACGTGTTCGATCCGACCCGCCCGGTGGCGACCGGGGTGGGGAGGTCATCGCCCCAACGACCTCCGGTACGTGCGCGCATGCCACACACGGCAGAGCCCGGTCGGGGTGGCGCACCGCACGGCCGCGGTGGCGCGGCCGTGCGCGACCCTTGCGGACGCTCCGGTCAGCCGCCCCCTGCCATGGGGCCGAGCCCGCAGGCCGCCCTGACCGCCGCGGTGTCCCAGTAGAAGGGGCGTACCTCGCGGATCCTGCCGTCCCTGATGGCGATCGTTTGCAGGATCGAGAGGGCCAGCTCCCGACCGGTGGCGCGGGCCCGGGCGCGTACGAGGGTCTCCACGACGGCGACCTCGGACACGGTGAGGAACTCCTGCTCCACCATGTCGAATCGCTCCCAGGTCTCGCTCATGGCGAGGAAGAAGCGGGCCAAGCCGTCGTGCCCGTGCCAGGTACCCGCGTACGGAAGCCCCTCGGCCTGGTGCAGCACCATGTCGGGGCCGAAGTAGGGGGCGAGGATGTCGAACGACGCCTGCCCGGGTCCGCCGGCGGCCAGGTAACGGGCCTCGGCCGCGTACATGCCGGTGAGCACGGACATCGGATCGGAGGTGGGGGAGGGTTCCGCGGTGGAGATGCTGATCATGGCAGCAGCCTGGCCTGGTGGGCGGGTTCGCGCTGGCGGGAATCGGACGACGAGCTGGGGCGCCCCTCAGACCGACGCCCCTCCCGGAGGCCCGGCAGGGCCTAGTGTGACTGGATGAGCGATGAGGCCCTGATACTGCGCCCGGTGTGCGAGGACGATCTGCCGCTGCTGGAGCGGTTCCTGACCGATCCGGAGGCGATGGGGCCGTTCCAGTGGATGGGGTGGGCCGATCCGCACCGGTTCCGGCGGCGCTGGGCGGAGAACGGGATGCTGGGCGAGGACGGCGGGCAGCTGATGGTGGCCTGCGGCGCGGAACGCCTGGGGTTCGTCGGCTGGCGGAAGATGTCCACCTGGCCCAAGGCGTCCTGCTGGAACATCGGGGCACAGCTGTTCCCGCAGGCCCGGGGTCGCGGCGTCGGGACGAAGGCCCAGCGGATGCTGGTGCGCTACCTCTTCGAACACTCGCCGGCGGTCAGGATCGAGGCCGACACCGAAGTGGGGAACATCGCCGAGCAGCGCGCCCTGGAGAAGTCCGGCTTCACCCGGGAGGGCGTGCTGCGCAGTGCGGCCTTCCGGGGCGGGCGGTGGCGGGACCTGGTCCGCTACAGCGTGCTGCGGGAGGACATCGAGGCGGCCGGCTGCCAGGAGGGGTAGGCCAGGGCGCCGTCTTCCCCGTTGCGGCGGACGAGGTGAACACCCGTGCGTATCGTTCCTGTTGGCGATCAGCGCGAGGCTGGGCCGCACCCCGGGACGGCGCCGCGCCGGACCGGGCACACGAGGGGAGACGATCAGCCGTGAGCCAGCACCTGGGGGCCGACCCGGGCCCGGTCCGTGCCGAACTGACCATCGACGGGCGCCGGTTGTCCTACCTGGACTTCGGCGGTACGGGCCGTCCCCTGCTCGCCCTGCACGGGCACCTGTCCGAGGGCGCCTCCTTCACCCACCTGGCCGGCGCCCTCGGCCCCGAGTGGCGGGTCATAGCCCCCGACCAGCGGGGCCACGGGGACTCCGACCGGGCCGCGGAGTACACCCGCCAGGGCTATCTCGCCGACCTGGTCGCGCTGATCGAGCACCTGTCGCTCACCGAGCCGCCGGTCGTCCTCGGCCACTCGCTCGGCGGCATCAACGCCTACCACCTCGCCGCCGAGCGGCCCGACCTGGTCTCCGCGCTGGTCAACGTGGACGCCCCGGTCTATCTGCCGGGCGGCCCCAGCCCGCTGGCCTTCGTCGCCAACATGCCGTACACCGCCGCCACCCGGGAGGAACTGCTGGACGCGGTGGGTCCGATGCGGCCCATGGTGGAGCAGACGCTGCGCCCGCTGCCCGAGGGGGGCTGGCGGCTGCCCTTCCACCCGCGGGACACGGTCGACTCGGAGACCCTGGTGCACGGCGAGCACTGGGCGCAGTGGGTCGGCAGCGACTGCCCCGCGCTGCTGGTCAACGGCAGCCGCAGCCAGGCCGTGCCGGGGGAGCAGGCCGACATGATGGTGGCCCGCCGCTCGCACACCCGGCTGGTCACCCTGAACACCGACCACTTCGTGGGACTCCGGGACCCGGACGGGCTGGCCAAGGCGGTAGGGGAGTTCCTCGCCGGACTGTGAGCCGGCTACCAGGCCGCCGCCGCGGGGCGCGCGCCGCTACGCCGGGCGGACCGCGCCGCTGAACGGCATCTGGTCGATCGGGGCGATGCGGACCGGGGCGCCCGGGTGCGGGGCGTGGATCATTCGGCCGTCGCCGATGTAGATGCCCACATGGCTCACGCCGGAGTAGAAGAACACCAGGTCGCCGGGGGCGAGGTGGCCGCGGGAGACCCGGGTGCCGGCGTTGATCTGGGTGTAGGTGGTGCGCGGCAGCGCCACCCCCGCGGCCTTCCAGGCGGCCTGGGTCAGCCCGGAGCAGTCGTAGCCGGACGGGCCGGTGGCGCCCCAGACGTACGGCTTGCCCAGCGCCCCGTACGCGTACGAGACGGCGCGCGCGGCCCGGCCGGAGGGGGCCTTGCCCGGGGTGAGGAGGTGGCCGAGCGCCTCCCGGGCGACCCCGTCCGCGAGGCCGCCGGCGCCCGGGTGCGCCCTGCCGGAGCCATGGGTGGTGTGCGAGCGGAGCGGGCCCCCGGTGGCCGCGCGGTGGCCCGTACCGCCGTCGGTCAGGGCGCGGCGCTGCTCGGCGGTGAGCCGGTGCAGCAGCCGGTCGGCGCTGGCCAGCTTGGCCTCGATGGTGCGCTTGTGCCGGGCCAGCTCGCTGCGGGAACGGTTCAGCTCGGCCAGCCTGCCGCCGGCCTCGGCCCGTACCTGCCGCAGTCCGCGCATCTGCCGTGCCACCCGGGTCACCGCCGCGCCCTGGCGGTCGGCGGCCCGGGTGGCGGCGGTCGCGTGGTCCAGGAACGTGTCGGGGCGCTCGGAGAAGGCGGCCTGGAGGGTGGGGGACAGGCCGCCCGCGCGGTACTGCGCGGCGGCGTAGGAGCCCAGGGCGCCGCGTGCCGCGTTCAGCCGCTGCGTCTTGCGGGCCGCCTCGTCGCGGAGCGACTCGTAGGCGGCCCGCGCGCTCTCCGCCCGTTCCCTGGCGCCGTTGTAGCGCTCGGTGACCTCCTCGGCCTCCTGGTGGTACTCCGCCACCTTGGCCCGTACCTGGGCCGGGGTGAGCCGGGTGTCGGCCTGGGCGCTGCCGGCGGAGGCGGTGACCGCGGTGGCGGCCCCCGCCAGGGCCAGGGTCGCGGCGGTGCGGGCGGTGAGGCGGGTGCCGCCCGAGAGCGGGCGGCGTTTCAGCTTCCGGTGCGAGGCCACGGTGGGGGGTTCCTTCCTGACAAACGCGTCGAACGTGTACGGGCTGTGTGCGCGTACCTGCCGTATGTGCCGTACGCGCCGGGCGTGCCGTACGCGGTACGTGCCGTACCGGGTCGGTCACCCGGTACGGGGCGGCCGGCCGCCGCGGCCGCGGCGGCCGGGTGGCCGAGTCCCGAGGCGGCGGCCCGTACGGGGGACCGGGCCGCCACCTCGGGTGAGGAAGGTAGACGGACAAGCCGGGCGCCCGGTGCGGAAAGGAAGGGAATGACTGCTTTCGGTGGCTACCGGATCGTTATCGATCGCTCAAGCGTGGTGCCACCAGGGCCTTTCTGGACAGCTGTGACCAATGTGGCGATCCGGCGTCCACCCATCGAAGATCGCTGATACGGGGCGGGCTACGCTCCGGGCCATGGACGTACTGATACACGTGTTCGTGGGCCTGCACATCATCGGTATCGGAGCGCTGCTCGGCGGCTTCCTCACCCAGATGAAGGCGATGCGGGCGGGCGCGGCCCGGATGGTCCCGGCGATGCTGCACGGCGCGCTGACCATGCTGGTCACCGGGGTGGCCCTGGTGGGCCTCAACCAGGCGAACGACGGGAGCCTGAACAACACGAAGATCGCCGTGAAGATGGCGCTGCTGATCGTGATCCTGGGTCTGGTCTACGTGAAGCGGGACGATGAGCGGGTGTCGCCCGGGGTGCTGGGCACCGTGGGCCTGCTGACCTGCGCCAACATCTTCATCGCGGTGCTCTGGGTCTGATCGGGCGGCCGACGCGGCCCGCTGTCCGGGAGGGCTCGCCGCCCCCGGTTCCGGCCCGGCGGGCGGCAATCCTGTGTGGGCTGTCGGTGGGGCCGCCTAGACTCGGTGGGCGATGAGCAGCAGCCTCTTTGACGACAGCTTCCTGGCGAACCTCGACACGGCGGCCCCCGCCCCCGCCGGCGAGGAGCTTCCGCCTCCCCCCGAGGACCTCGAGCACGAGGGGTACGGAGGCGCGGAGGAGGTGCCGCACGACCTGTTCGGCGACACTTTTAGCGTGCCCGTACCCAGTCAGCCCAGGGACTCGTACTACCGGGACGGCGCCGCCCGGCCCGCCCTGGACCCCGCCGCGCTGCTCGAGGGGCTGAACGAGCAGCAGCGGGCCGCCGTCGAGCACCACGGGGCGCCACTGCTCATCGTCGCCGGCGCCGGCTCCGGCAAGACCCGGGTGCTCACCCACCGCATCGCCTACCTGCTCGGCGCCCGCCAGGCGCACCCCGGCTCCATCCTCGCGATCACCTTCACCAACAAGGCCGCGGGCGAGATGAAGGAGCGGGTGGAGGAGCTGGTCGGCCCCCGGGCGAACGCCATGTGGGTGTCCACCTTCCACAGCGCCTGCGTGCGGATCCTGCGCCGCGAGTCCAAGAAGCTCGGCTTCACCTCGTCCTTCTCGATCTACGACGCGGCCGACTCCAAGCGGCTGATGGCCCTGGTCTGCCGCGACCTGGACCTGGACCCCAAGCGCTTCCCGCCCAAGTCCTTCAGCGCCAAGATCTCCAACCTGAAGAACGAGCTGATCGACGAGGAGACCTTCGCCGACCAGGCCGCCGGGGGCACCTCCCAGGCCGGAGGCTCTGGGGGAGGATTCGAGAAGACGCTGGCCCAGGCGTACGCGATGTACCAGTCGCGGCTGCGCGAGGCCAACGCGCTGGACTTCGACGACATCATCATGACCACGGTCAACCTGCTGCAGGCCTTCCCGGACGTGGCCGAGCACTACCGCCGCCGCTTCCGGCACGTCCTGGTGGACGAGTACCAGGACACCAACCACGCCCAGTACACGCTGGTCCGCGAGCTGGTCGGCACGGGCACCGGCCCCGAGGGCATCAGCCCCGCCGAACTGTGCGTGGTGGGCGACGCCGACCAGTCGATCTACGCCTTCCGGGGCGCCACCATCCGCAACATCCTCCAGTTCGAGGAGGACTACCCGGACGCGCGCACCATCCTGCTGGAGCAGAACTACCGCTCCACCCAGACCATCCTCAACGCCGCCAACGCCGTCATCGAGCGGAACGAGAACCGCCGCCCGAAGAACCTGTGGACCGAGGCCGGGGCCGGCGCCTCGATCACCGGCTACGTCGCCGACACCGAGCACGACGAGGCCCAGTTCGTCGCCGACGAGATCGACCGGCTCACCGACGCCGGCGACGCCAAGGCCGGCGACGTCGCCGTCTTCTACCGGACCAACGCCCAGTCCCGCGTCTTCGAAGAGATCTTCATCCGGGTCGGCCTGCCCTACAAGGTCGTCGGCGGCGTGCGCTTCTACGAGCGCAAGGAGGTCCGGGACGTCCT
The DNA here is from genome assembly GCF_004684805.1 of Streptomyces palmae. Lineage (GTDB taxonomy): Bacteria > Actinomycetota > Actinomycetes > Streptomycetales > Streptomycetaceae > Streptomyces > Streptomyces palmae. The sequence continues at coordinate 1,099 of NZ_SRID01000286.1, read as the reverse complement.
GGCCTACCTGCGGGTGCTCGCCAACCCGGAGGACACCGTCCCGCTGCGCCGCATCCTCAACGTGCCCAAGCGCGGCATCGGCGAGCGGGCCGAGGCCATGCTGGAGGCGCTGGCGCTGCGCGAGAAGATCTCCTTCGCCCAGGCCCTGCGCCGGGTGGAGGAGGCGTACGGCATGGCCGCCCGCTCGGTCAACGCCGTCAAGCGCTTCAACACCCTGCTGGAAGAGCTGCGCACCATCGTGGAGTCCGGCGCCGGGCCCGCCACCGTGTTGGAGGCGGTGCTGGAGCGAACGGGCTATCTCGCCGAGCTCCAGGCCTCCACCGACCCGCAGGACGAGACCCGGATCGAGAACCTCCAGGAGCTGGCCGCCGTGGCCCTGGAGTTCGAGCAGGAGCGGACCGCCGAGGAGCCCGGCACCCTCGCCGAGTTCCTGGAGCGGGTGGCGCTGGTCGCCGACTCGGACCAGATCCCGGACGAGGACCCGGACGGCACCGGCGTGATCACGCTGATGACCCTGCACACCGCAAAGGGCCTGGAGTTCCCGGTGGTCTTCCTGACCGGCATGGAGGACGGCGTCTTCCCGCACATGCGCGCGCTGGGCCAGGTCAAGGAGCTGGAGGAGGAGCGGCGGCTGGCGTACGTCGGCATCACCCGGGCCCGCGAGCGGCTCTACCTGACCCGCTCCACGATGCGCAGCGCCTGGGGCCAGCCCTCCTACAACCCGCCCTCCCGCTTCCTGGAGGAGATCCCCGAGCAGTACCTGCACTGGAAGCGCACCGGGCCCTCGGCGCCCTCCGCCACCATGAACGCCGTCTCCGGCATCACCTCCTCGCTGTCCTCCTCGCTCTCCGGGCGGGGGCGCGGGGGGCCCAGCGGCTTCGCCACCCGGCGGGCGAGCGAGCGCCCGGTCGTCTCACTGGCGGTCGGCGACCGGGTCACCCATGACTCCTTCGGCCTGGGCACGGTGGTCGCGGTCAAGGGCAGCGGCGACGCGGCCGAGGCGACCATCGACTTCGGCGAGGAGAAGCCGAAGCGGTTGCTGCTGCGGTACGCGCCGGTCGAGAAGCTTTAGCGCTTCGCGGGGGCGGATGTGCGGGTG